>NZ_JBNJOI010000077.1:0-524 GCF_050113675.1 Vibrio sp. TRT 21S02 | reverse complement strand
CACCTTAATGCGGCGTTATGAGCCAGCTCTATACGTGACTTGGGTTGAGAAATTTCAAATATCTTATGAAATAGAATGCTATGAGGAATAACCTCAAGGTAATCAATTGAGAGAGCGTAAAGTCATGTTGGAGCGAATAGAAAAAGTACTAGATCTTAATGACATTGCTTATGAAAGCAGTGAAAGTACCATGTATATAAAACTTGGTGGCCTTAGTTCAAGAGTCCAAATTAAGTATGACTATACGAACAACACCTACAAGTTTAGTTGTGGGGAATTGAGAATGTTCATTTCCAGTGTCATCTTCTTTTGTGTGGCATTTAACATGCTCTCTCAAGGAGCGCTGGGGTTATGGAATGGATATGCAGCAGGTCTAATGTTTGCTATAGCCATTGGTAATCTGTTTTCGGTGATATCAACGAACGTACAAATGTTAGATTTACGAGCACAATTCCGTCAGGAAGGCGTGTACTTAAAATCAGGCTCATAACAAGGCGTTTAAGGCGGACTCACAACGCTTTGCG
>NZ_JBNJOI010000076.1:0-525 GCF_050113675.1 Vibrio sp. TRT 21S02 | reverse complement strand
CGCCAAGCGTTGTGAATCACTCTTAAATTTATTGTTATGAGGCAACTTGAAGCGACAAAGAAAGGAAGTTTTCATCGCTTTCAATCACCTTATAGCCAAGAGATTTGTAAAACCTTACCGCTGACTCATTTCTAGTAAAGCTTGATAAGGTTACGTGACTACGCCCTTGCTCTCGTGCTATTTCGTGAACCATATTCATTACCCTTCCACCCAATTTTTGATTTTGAAATTCTGGAAACACGATGAGTAAATGTACATGAAGTGCATTGTCGTAAGGCTTGAAGCATAGCATTCCAACTTGCTTGTTATTGAGATAAACCCAGTGAAACCAATGCGGCTCATAGTCACTTTTTAAACGATTGACCTGAAAGTCATCACACCAACCAAAGACGGCATCAACATGCGAATAAAGTCCTTGTTTTACGACAGAGAACAGACTTTCAAAATCATCACTTTTTATTTGTATTAGTTGAATATCCATATGCCTCATAACGCCAAATTAAGGTGTGAACAACGCTACCACCC
>NZ_JBNJOI010000075.1:0-559 GCF_050113675.1 Vibrio sp. TRT 21S02 | reverse complement strand
TTTCAGGTTCTATTTCACTCCCCTCACAGGGGTTCTTTTCGCCTTTCCCTCACGGTACTGGTTCACTATCGGTCAGTCAGTAGTATTTAGCCTTGGAGGATGGTCCCCCCATATTCAGACAGGATATCACGTGTCCCGCCCTACTCGATTTCACTTAAAATGCGCTGCCGGTTACGGGGCTATCACCCTGTATCGCAGAACTTTCCAGAACTTTCACCTGACGCATTAAAAGCTTAAGGGCTAATCCAATTTCGCTCGCCGCTACTTTCGGAATCTCGGTTGATTTCTTTTCCTCGGGGTACTTAGATGTTTCAGTTCCCCCGGTTCGCCTCTTTACCCTATGTATTCAGGTAAAGATACGTGCTTATGCACGTGGGTTTCCCCATTCAGAAATCCCAGACTCAAATGGTTGTTACTACCTAATCTGGGCTTATCGCAAGTTACTACGTCTTTCATCGCCTCTGACTGCCAAGGCATCCACCGTGTACGCTTAGTCACTTAACCATACAACCCGAAGGAGTTTCGAATTGATGTTAAACAACCAAAGTTGTCTGCAATT
>NZ_JBNJOI010000074.1:0-561 GCF_050113675.1 Vibrio sp. TRT 21S02 | reverse complement strand
ACATAACGCCGCATTAAGGTGTGAGCAACGCTTGGCTATACTTGAGCGAAGCGAAACTGCCAAGCGTTGCGAATCACTCTTGAATGCTTTGTTATGTTTTACCACAAACACATGATTTACTTGAGAAAGAACTGTAATTTCTAACTAGTTTTCTGAAGCAAACCACAAGGCTGAAACCAACTTGACCGACAAAGGCGACCAACCTAAAACGTGTAACTCTACTTTCCTGCCCAATGAGGCAAACCGGCAAAGCATCAACAAGCGCCCTGTCTTTCCAACCAAAGCGCAAAACAATGCTGAATTGCCGAGACAACTACCAAAACGAAATGCTGATTGACAAAGAACCTATAAGCGACTTTAAGCCAGTTAAACAAACAGCCAACCGCCACGACCTGGCAATGAAGCAACCCACGAACATTGACATGCTTTACGGGCTGAGAGATTCAAGGACTTAGACCGACAATGCGGATTTGCTGAGTCTACTAGAGACGAATTGCCAAAGGGACAAAGAACCAGAGCCTAAGAACCTTAAACCTTTGAAATACAAGTAAACATAACGCC
>NZ_JBNJOI010000073.1:0-571 GCF_050113675.1 Vibrio sp. TRT 21S02 | reverse complement strand
GATTGATAAATCTCAGCTTCCAATTCAGAAATCGCTTCTAAGTATTGCTCTTTACCACCAAAGCACTTTTTGACGATTTCAGCAGGGCGTCCCATCTCGTCAAAAGGCTTAACTTTGAGTACATGAATATTCTCAATCTCTTGAACGCCTTCGTCTGCGTACTTGTCTAGTAGGTTGCTCAACACCTGCTGAGCTGTTTCACCATACTTAGTGAAGTAGTTGCGCTTTTTGACGTTATCAGCCCGTTCTTTTCTGGTGAGTGCTGGTTGGTCATACACGACATGACAAATCATGTCGAATGGGTCGAGATCTTTGCCAACTTCTAGCTCTAACGCTTCCCAGATGATGCCTTCCTCTGCCAGTTCATCAATGATTGCTTGTTTTTTATCGGCATCTTGCCAGCGCTTAACAAAGTCATCCATCGAGGTGAACTGTTTTGCCATCGTCTTGCGGGTATAGTCTTTGAACGACTCGGTTACGAGTTTACCGTCGGAATCGTAGTATTGAACACGTTCGGCAATGGCTTTCACCGTTACACCGTTGACATGGAACTTTCTAACTCGGTTTTCAT
>NZ_JBNJOI010000072.1:0-581 GCF_050113675.1 Vibrio sp. TRT 21S02 | reverse complement strand
TAACGCCCAATTAAGGTGTGAAGCACGCGACCACGACACTAAATTGGATCGCCATAAACACAGAACTAAACCCGAACCAAAAATGCCAAGCGTGCTGAATCACTCTTAAATTGTTTGTTAGCTGCGAACTGGATAAGCTTAGTAGTATTTCTTGAATAGCTTATCGATAACATTGACTTTCAAGTCTCTAATCCTCGATATACCTTGAGCAACATCTGGATCTCTTTCGTCAATTAAACCAAGCTTGTCCAACTCACCAACTGCTTCCATAAAATGTATATACGCTACACGATGATTTTGGTCTTCGCTGAAACCTAAAGCTTGTTCCATAAGGTTAATGACGGGCGAATCCATATCCAAAGAATCAGTATGCTTCTCAACTGAAGAAATTACTAAATACCCAGAAATAGCTGCTAATTCCTTAAAAGCATCATGAATTGCTTTTTTCTCTTTTCTTTCTCGGAAAATATTAAACATAAAGGTTTACCACAAGATACATGACTATAACGGAACACATTATATAAAATGACAGACTGTAAGGTTGATTTAAAGCAGAGTTATATCGATTAGCAGCTAACGCC
>NZ_JBNJOI010000071.1:0-601 GCF_050113675.1 Vibrio sp. TRT 21S02 | reverse complement strand
CTGAAGGCGCTCCCCTGCTAAGGGAGTATGCGGTTTGTAGCCGCATCGAGGGTTCGAATCCCTCCCTCACCGCCATTAATTGGCCATTGGTCAATTTTTTTGTTTCAAAGCTAAAGAAATGTGATATATTTCACACCTTGCGCGCTCGTAGCTCAGCTGGATAGAGTACCTGGCTACGAACCAGGCGGTCGGAGGTTCGAATCCTCCCGAGCGCGCCATTATTTAGTTCGGTAAGTTTTACAACTTGTTGAACGCCCCGTGCGTCCTTAGCTCAGCTGGATAGAGTACCTGGCTACGAACCAGGCGGTCGGAGGTTCGAATCCTCCAGGACGCGCCACTCTTTAGGTCTCCCTTCATAGTAAGAGGAATCCTGATATTGACAATGTTGATATCGAAACATAGCGCGCTCGTAGCTCAGCTGGATAGAGTACCTGGCTACGAACCAGGCGGTCGGAGGTTCGAATCCTCCCGAGCGCGCCATTATTTAGTTCGGTAAGTTTTACAACTTGTTGAACGCCCCGTGCGTCCTTAGCTCAGCTGGATAGAGTACCTGGCTACGAACCAGGCGGTCGGAGGTTCGAATCCTCCAGGACGCGCCACT
>NZ_JBNJOI010000070.1:0-602 GCF_050113675.1 Vibrio sp. TRT 21S02 | reverse complement strand
ATAACGCCGCATTAAGGTGCGAACAACGCTAAACACCTAACCTAAACCACTCCACCTTAAACACTAAAGCCAAGTTTAAACTGAAATCGGCAAGCGTTGTGAGTCACTCTTAAATGCTTTGTTATAATTTTTATTCTCGGCTTGAAATACTGCCAACTGGTACTTGTTTAGATAAGCCCGCTCTCTCATGAAATTCACTTGAATCAATGAGCTCCATGTCTAAGCATTGCTCTCCCTCCGTAAATGAAGGAGATAATAGAAAGTATATCTCATCTGGAGATTCTTCTGTAATTCGATATAGACGAGTTTTCCACGATGAACTCCACCCTCCGTAACATGAAGCGCCAACATCTCCAGATTTAGATGGCAAACTAAATTCAATATAATCACCTGTAAGCAACCCACCGATGACCTTCCGATTGTATACAGGCCAATAGTGGATCGCTGAAGCCATAACATTTTTATTTCGAATTATGCCGACCTTTATATCCCCTTCTGATAACTGAAGAGGCTCTGTTATTTTCAATTGAGGTATATCTTTAGAAACTGGCGCACTTGAGCAACCAGTAATTAACAGGATTCCAAATATGGACAAAATAGAA
>NZ_JBNJOI010000069.1:0-666 GCF_050113675.1 Vibrio sp. TRT 21S02 | reverse complement strand
GCCTAGTTATCTGATTTATGGTGAATAATTTACGTATAACAAGGCATTTAAGAGTGACTCACAACGCTTGGCGATCTGAGTTTAAACTTGGTTTTGGTGTTTAAGGTGCAGTGGTTTAGGTTAGGTGTTTAGCGTTGTTCGCACCTTAATGCAGCGTTATGTAGCAAGGAGGATAGATATGCTTAAGCTCATGAATAAAAAGGCTTATGTTCAGTCAGTGGCTAAAGATGTAGCTCCTAAGCTGTGTGCCAAATTTGGGGAAAAGAACATCTATTCGTTTCATGAGATTAGTTGGGCATTGAACCAGATTAATCGCAGTAATGATCGATTCTATAAATCAGTTTCTTATGGCATGTTGCTGCCATACAGTAAAGAGTTAGCTCTGGAACTGCATGAAGACCTTGGCGACTTGTTGGATTTTCAAAAGTCTGTCGGAAAGATCCTATTTAACGTATCTGAAGTCCCATCATTTGAAAGCTACTTACTATATGCGGAAGTAAATGTAGAACCTAATAGTAAAGTGACGAATACCAGCCTAGATAGTTCCGGTGGTATAAACCTTTTTGATTTGGGTAACGGCGAGTAGCTACATAACAATAAATTTAAGAGTGATTCACAACGCTTGGCGCTTTCACTTCAAGCCAGTTTAGTGTTTATGGCACAATG
>NZ_JBNJOI010000068.1:0-707 GCF_050113675.1 Vibrio sp. TRT 21S02 | reverse complement strand
TCATCCAGTTCAATCGCTTGCGCTGTTTCGACAGGCTCTGGTGTCGATTCTGCTTCTACCTGAGCTGGTTCATCTGCAATATCAGCTAAAGCATTCTCTTCGTTGTACTCCGGCAGCTCTAATTCATCCAGTTCAATCGCCGACTCTGTTTCGACAGGCTCTGGTGCTGACTCAGTTTCTGCTTGAGCTGGTTCATCTGTGACATCTGCCGTATCACTAGCATTAGCTGTATCCGATAACTCTGCCTGTTCTAAGGTAGATGCTGGCTGAATTTCCTCTTCCGTGAGCCAATCATCATCTTGAGGAACACCAAACTCATTAGGAATCGCCTCTGGCGTTGGAGCAACCGTTGTCTCACTACCCGATAACTCAGCTTGTGACACTGTAGGTTCACTCGAAACACTAGGTTCCTCATGTACTTCAGGCTCTTGTTCTACTTCACCGGCTAAAGTATCTTCAGCTTGAACCTCTTCCGGCTCAACTTGAGAGTGCGAAACGTCAACGTCACTCTCTGACTCGATTTCGTCTCGTGGTAATAGTTCTTCAGCTACGTTCTCAGGTGAATCAGTAGGTTCTGCTTCAGATGGAGATTCAACTTCTTCTATTGCTGAAGTGAGCCAATCGTCCTCATCTGGCTCTGGCTCTGGCTCTGGCTCTGGCTCTGGCTCTGGCTCTGGCTCTGGCTCTGGCTCTGGCTCTGGCTCTGG
>NZ_JBNJOI010000067.1:0-712 GCF_050113675.1 Vibrio sp. TRT 21S02 | reverse complement strand
TAACGCCGCATTAAGGTGCGAACAGCGCTAAACACCCAGCCTAAACCATTGCACCTTAAACACTAAACTGACTTGAAGTGAGGGCGCCAAGCGTTGTGAGTCACTCTTAAATGCCTTGTTATACAAACAGTTAAAGTTTATCGACAAGCTTCTTTAAATAATCCTTAGCCAGTTCATGATTTCCACGGCTCATCCATTTGATACAATCAAAAAGCTCCCAAGTAAGACCATCGTCACCGTTCGTGTAAGCGGGAAAGCCCTCATGCTTTGGAGCGGGTTCATCTGTTACCCTTTGCTCGACAATGCCATTTTTGTCAAACAACACTTTAAACGGTTTTGAAATACTGAGCGATTCACTTAAATCTAAACAGTGAATTTCGGCACTAGTAAGATCATTAAAAATGTACTTTTTAAAATAAGCATTATCATTGTGGAAACCATCGAGTTGATAGAATATTTCCTTATCACACTCAAAAGCTGAGAAGCACTCGCTTGTAGATTTATGGAAATCATTCTTTGTGAAAACGAGAATATCGGCATCCGATACACGGTCACCTTTACCAGCAGCCAATGAGCCTAACAACACAGCCGCTACTACATCACTCTCAGAAATGAACGCCGAGCACGCTGATCGAACCAACTCACTTTGGAGAGGGAGATTCTCTAAATCTAGCTTATCTGAACTCAAAATCGCCTCCGTTTGTATAACGCC
>NZ_JBNJOI010000066.1:0-727 GCF_050113675.1 Vibrio sp. TRT 21S02 | reverse complement strand
GTGTACGCTTAGTCACTTAACCATACAACCCGAAGGAGTTTCGAATTGATGTTAAACAACCAAAGTTGTCTGCAATTTTTATACATGATGCAGACTTGATTTTGCCGGACTCAAATTCCAAGAACACTTGAATGTGTTATTTTGGTGTTTGTCATAAAGACAAACATTGAGAACTTTACAATCAACAATAAATTGTTGATTTGTCAGCTTTCCAAATTGTTAAAGAGCTATGTTTTCCGAAGAAATACATTTTCTAAAGATTCTTAGACGGTCGAAAACTCCAACCACGTACGTTTTACTGAAGTGGTTTGGAAATCCTAATCCAAAAACATTTAGAGAATGGTGGGCGATACCGGGCTCGAACCAGTGACCCCCTGCTTGTAAGGCAGGTGCTCTCCCAACTGAGCTAATCGCCCACATAAGTTTTGATTCTTCGTGGAGAAGAATGGTGGGTCGTGCAGGATTCGAACCTGCGACCAATTGATTAAAAGTCAACTGCTCTACCAACTGAGCTAACGACCCAATGGTATCCCGTAGGGGAGTCGAACCCCTGTTACCGCCGTGAAAGGGCGGTGTCCTAGGCCTCTAGACGAACGGGACACTAAGTCGAACATCTTGGGGGATGTTCCATCTCTTAAACTACATAAACCATCAATCTGTGTGAACACTCATCGCAATAATCATCGTATAAGGAGGTGATCCAGCGCCAGGTTCCCCTAGCGCTACC
>NZ_JBNJOI010000065.1:0-778 GCF_050113675.1 Vibrio sp. TRT 21S02 | reverse complement strand
GCGTTGTTCGCACCTTAATGCGGCGTTATGAAATTTAGAGCATTAAAGAATGAAGAGTAAGAGATTAAAAATAGTATTTTTATTATTAGTGTCAATATTTGTAGGATGCTCAAATAAAAATATAAGTGAAGACTATATCTTTAGTGAGGAGTTTTTATCTAGTGACTTTTTAAAAGGGTATAAGCTATGGTCTATAAATAGAGACTGTGGAAGAGCATTACCATTTTTCCAGAAAGGAGTAAAAGAAAAGTCTTTTTTTGAACTCTCAAATTTATATTCTGAGTATTGCACAGGAGGCTATCATTTTTGGAATAGCATCACTATAGGTGGGAAGAGAGTTAATGGTATAAGTGATGATGAGCTAAACTGGATTGCAGATAAAGCTATGATTGGAAATCCTGTAGAATCATTTGCTTTAGGCCAGCTATATTTAAATGGTTATATTGTGGGTAAAGATATAGAAAGAGCTTTGCACTTCATGACTATTTCTGCGAAAGGTGGTTATGGCCATGCGCAATTACAATTAGCCTTAGTATTAATGGAAATTGGCGAATATCAGAACGCACATCTATGGCTAAAAGAAGCTGCAAGTAGTGGACAGTGGGGGGCTCAAGAAATGCTGGATGGGTTAGACGCGATTAATAACACAAATTCATAACAAAGCATTTAAGAGTGACTCACAACGCTTGGTGATCTCAGTTTAAACTTGGCTTTAGTGTTTAAGGTGCAGTGGTTTAGGTCGGGTGTTTAGCGTTGTTCGCACCTTAATGCGGCGTTA
>NZ_JBNJOI010000064.1:0-910 GCF_050113675.1 Vibrio sp. TRT 21S02 | reverse complement strand
GCGGGAGCAAACTTCATGATTATCGCATCTCACTGTTTTTATGTTCAGAGGTGTCGCACTTCGTACTTGAATCCAAGGCATATAACAAAGCATTCAAGAGGGATTCACAACGCTTGGCAATTTTGGTTTGAACTAGCTTTAGTGTTTACGGCACAATGGTTTAATCCGGGTGGTGGCGTTGTTCACCCCTTAATGCGGCGTTAGGCGATTAGGAGATACATGATAGGAATATACGATTTATGGGCGTCTTCAGTGTTCTGGATAATCACGCTATGTGTATTTTTAACTCTTCTTACAATCCCATTTTATCAGTGGAGGAAAAGAGGTGTAGTGGTAACTGTATTACTTTGTACTGCTGCTTTCAGTTTTCTATCGCAATTTCTATTGGGCTACCTAATAAAAAATGAAGTATCAAATCTAATTAGTGAAGACAGTTTTGTAGTTGGAACTTATGAAGATTTTGACAATGAAATGCTTCTTAACGCTTTAAAGAATAAGCAATACATAAGTACTCATAAAACTCGACCATTAGAACGGAGTAATATACGGATAATTGTTCATCTTGGGGAATTAGAACTACAAGTTGCTCAAGATTCCAAGTATCCATATTTATATTGGGTTTATTATCCTAAATATCGTTATAGTAGTAGAAATGAACTTGGGAAAGTACGGATAAAACAATATGAACAATAATCGCCTAACAAAGCATTTAAGAGTGACTCACAACGCTTGGCGATCTCAGTTTAAACTTGGGTTTAGTGTTTAAGGTGCAGTGGTTTGGGTTAGGTGTTTAGCGTTGTTTGCACCTTAATGCGGCGTTATGCAAACAATACTGGTCGAAAAATGGAGAGTGAGAAATAAATAATGTTTGGTTCGATATGGAATTTATTTCAACAAGTTCAGATTCAAG
>NZ_JBNJOI010000063.1:0-960 GCF_050113675.1 Vibrio sp. TRT 21S02 | reverse complement strand
ATCGTGTCTAACACCGAGTACTTTGGCGACGCCATTTATACCTACTCTCTAAAGCAAGGTATTGAAGACGGTTTCTTAGCCCCTTACAAAGTTGTGCGTGTAGATATTGATGTTGATTTGCAAGGTTGGCGACCAACCAAAGGGCAAGTCGATAAGCATGGTGAAGTCATCGAAGACAGGATCTATAACCAGAAAGACTTCGACAGAACTATGGTCATTGATGAGCGAACAGAACTTGTTGCACAGACCATCACCAGCTACCTCAAGCGCACCGACCCGATGGCGAAGACCATTGTGTTCTGTAATGACATTGACCACGCAGAGCGTATGCGTCGAGCACTAATCAACTGCAACCCTGAGCAAGTTGCAAAGAATGAAAAATACGTAATGAAAATCACTGGTGATGATGAAATAGGCAAAGCTCAGCTTGATAACTTCATCAACCCCAAAAAGGCTTACCCTGTTATCGCGACCACCTCAGAACTCATGACAACAGGTGTCGATGCAAAAACTTGCAAACTGGTTGTTCTTGACCAGGGCATTCAGTCGATGACCAAATTTAAGCAGATCATCGGTCGCGGTACTCGTATCGATGATCGTTACGGAAAGCTATGGTTTACCATTCTCGACTTCAAAAAGGCGACTGAACTGTTCGCTGATGAGCGCTTTGATGGTGTCCCTGAGCGAGTTAAAGAGACAAAACCAGAAGACTTCGATACCGATGATGGACTCGATGAGATCATCGATGGTGAGGATGAACTTGAACAAGATGATCCATTTGAAGGGGAAGATATCGACCCTGAAAGCATCCATGAACCAGAGGCTTCATACGGCTCAGGTTCATCCCCTTCTGACGGTAGCAATTCCGATGATGATTGGCAGGATGAAAACCGAGTTAGAAAGTTCCATGTCAACGGTGTAACGGTGAAAGCCATTGCCGAACGTGTTCAATACTACGAT
>NZ_JBNJOI010000062.1:0-961 GCF_050113675.1 Vibrio sp. TRT 21S02 | reverse complement strand
ACCAACTCACTTTGGAGAGGGAGATTCTCTAAATCTAGCTTATCTGAACTCAAAATCGCCTCCGTTTGTATAACGCCCTGTTAAGGTGTGAGCAACGCTAACCACCTAACCTAAACCATTGCACGGTAACACTGAACCCAAATTTGAACTGAGAATGCCAAGCGTTGGGAATCACTCTTAAATGCTTTGTTATGCCACTTCGTTCTTCAACTTCTCATATGAGTCGTTAATCCTTTGCATCATAGCTTTGCTTCCACCTTTATCTGGGTGGTGGATGGACGCTAGGCTTTTGTAACGTTTTCTAAGCTCTTGACTACTAGGTAAAGATTCATATCCTAGAATATCTCGCTCCGTTAATGAGCAATCAGATTCAAATAGCTGGCTACTCAAATTGAAATTTTCTTGAGTCAGAAAATCGATCTTTCTCTCGGCTTCACTAAGTAATGACTTCAGTTCATTTATTCGGTGGTTGGCTTTGCGGATAGTCTCATTCGCTTTGTCTAATAAGGAACCTTCACTTTCTTTGCTTTCTCGCTTGGCGTCTGCCTCTATGTATCCGAGCTTAGTTAATACATATGTAGCCCTTTCCCTTTCAGTGTCATTGTAATAATCAGTATGAAGGCGGCTTAACATTAACTTCGCCGTTTTTACAGATAGCTCTTCGCTTCCTTCAAACAAGACTGCTCTCTGCTCTGAATGAGCAGATGAAAAAATATCGAACATGACAAAGTAATCCACATAAAAACATCGAGAAATAATAGCAAGTAAGTTGCCGAAGATATACTCACAGTAGCATAACGCCCTGTTAAGGTGTGAGCAACGCAATGCCGAAGTCACCGCATACCACCTTAAACACCTAAAGCAACGCATAGTAAAAATGCCAAGCGTTGCGAATCACTCTTAAACAGTTTGTTAGTTTTCTTGGATTCAAGTACGAAGTGCGACACCTCTGAACATAAAA
>NZ_JBNJOI010000061.1:0-1074 GCF_050113675.1 Vibrio sp. TRT 21S02 | reverse complement strand
TCAGGGACGGTTTTTAACTGGAAGATACGGCTGTTATGGCGCAGGGATAAACGTTCAAGAGCAGGAACTAAGGTTAAGGCATAGAAGGTGTGATGATGGCCAGTATCACCCTTGGTGAAGTTACGGGCAATACCATGAACCCGTTGAACAATCTGACCGTTGAGTTCAATTTCTAACTGAATGGCTTTATCCACCACTTGGTCTGCGGTGAGGTTGGCTTTGCGACTGGCCAGTGCCAGTTCATATCGGTAACCGTGGCACAGGTTGCCATCATCCAAGCGACTTTGAGAAAGGGAGTCACTGCCATGATATTCCCGAACCACTAAGGTGCCGTCTTCTAGCCCATCGACGCGCAGATTGAAATTCAACGTTGCCATACTTCTGTCCTTATCCCGCTATAAGCGTTAAAACCTTAAGCAAGAAACAGCGGTGCTGCGCCTTGCTTAAGGCTTTTCCTTGAGTAATCAGCATTGCAGTGATAACGCACTGCAATGCTGGAGTTACTGAATTCAAGTCAAAGCTTACGCTTCAACTGGCTTACGCCAGTCATCAGAGCCTGAAGTACCTGCATTCACGTGATCCCACGTAATTTTACGGTAAGTCAGAGACACGGTTAGGTTTTGCGTGAAGTCAGACATCGCTGGGTCTTGGCAGTGTGGCATCTCACACTGGATATCAACGATAGAGGCGTTCTCAAGCTTGGTAGTAAAGAAGTTTTCTTGTTTACCTTCGATTGAAGTGCGGTACCACTTTAGCTCAACAGAAGACAGCTTCTCACCCGATGCCAGTGCGTTGTATAGCAAAGGAACGGCTTTGTTCAGTGACACTGTGAACTGGAATGGTTTGTGAACACGTTGACCTGCAGGCTGACCTGATTGTGGGTCAGTTGGTACTGTCACAACGTGGTCGAATTTTTGTACCAGCATTTCATCTTCGTGGCCTTCCACGTAAGAGTCACCGATAGAATCTGCAGTACATGCGCCAGCAGTGATAAGGCCCTGAACCTGACCTTCGATAGAGATATAACATGGAGTTGGCATCGTAATCCTTCCTTTAATCCATTTTTGAATGAGT
>NZ_JBNJOI010000060.1:0-1092 GCF_050113675.1 Vibrio sp. TRT 21S02 | reverse complement strand
CTTGGATTCAAGTACGAAGTGCGACACCTCTGAACATAAAAACAGTGAGATGCGATAATCATGAAGTTTGCTCCCGCCAAGAAGTAAAAAACATGAAATACACGCACCTCACTGAGAACGAAAGGTATATGATTTCTGCACTCAGAAAGCAAGGAATTAGTACCGCTAAAATAGCTAAACAACTGGGTCGTCACAAAGCTACTATCTATCGAGAAATTGAACGCAATTCCCGATACAACAGACACTTTAAAAGGTACTCCTATCAAGCATGGAGAGCCCAACAAATGGCTCGCAACCGGCTGAGTCGCTCGCGCAGAAATAAGCGCTACAGCGAAATCGACTTCAGGTTACCTGAAGCCTTGCTACGACTGGATTGGACTCCTGACCAAATCGTTGGATACCTGAGGGTAAGAGGCTATCCAACAATGAGCCACGAGCTCATTTATCAGTACGTTTGGAACGACAAAACTCTCGGTGGAACACTATGGAAGCACCTACGCCAATCCACTAAGAAAAGGCGTAAAAGGTATAACTCAAAAGACAGCCGTGGACGGCTAGCTGCAAAGCGTCATATTACCGAAAGACCTGCAAAAGCTGAGCATCGAAAAGAGCCTGGTCACTGGGAAATTGATACCGTCGGTGGCCGCGGAACCAAGCACTGTATCGTGACTTTAGTCGACAGAATGACTGGCTACACTTTTATTGGGCAAATGGACGATAGAACAAGCGAGTCGCTCAACGTAAGAATGAGCAAAATCATGACCCGCTCTGACTTACCTTTTAAGACGATAACTGCGGATAATGGCACTGAATTTCATGGTTACGCACAACTAGAAAAACACCATAACTGTCTGTTTTACTTTGCAAATCCATACCACTCATGGGAGCGAGGGACTAATGAAAACACCAATGGCTTGATACGACAATACTTACCAAAACGAACTTCTATGTCACACGTGACACAGAAGCTCTGCAATGAAATTGCACACAAATTAAATACGCGCCCACGCAAAAGGCTTGGGTATAGGACACCAACGGAGTATATTCATGCGCATCTGTAAAAAGTGTCGCACTTCAAACTTGATACTAAGT
>NZ_JBNJOI010000059.1:0-1165 GCF_050113675.1 Vibrio sp. TRT 21S02 | reverse complement strand
ACAACACCAGCACCAACTGTACGGCCACCTTCACGGATCGCGAAACGTAGACCTTCGTCCATCGCGATTGGTGCGATTAGCTCAACAGTCATCTTGATGTTGTCGCCTGGCATTACCATTTCTACGCCTTCTGGTAGCTCGATGTTACCAGTTACGTCAGTTGTACGGAAGTAGAACTGTGGACGGTAGCCTTTGAAGAATGGAGTATGACGGCCACCTTCATCTTTAGACAGTACGTATACTTCTGATTCAAACTTAGTGTGTGGAGTGATTGAACCTGGAGCTGCTAGTACTTGACCACGCTCAACTTCGTCACGCTTAGTACCACGTAGTAGTGCACCAACGTTCTCACCAGCGCGACCTTCGTCTAGAAGCTTACGGAACATTTCAACACCAGTACATGTTGTTGAAGTTGTTTCCTTGATACCTACGATAGCAACTTCGTCACCTACTGTTAGGATACCACGCTCGATACGACCAGTTACTACTGTACCACGACCTTGGATTGAGAATACGTCTTCGATTGGCATTAGGAATGGCTGATCGATTGCACGCTCTGGCTCTGGGATGTAGTTGTCTAGCGCTTCTGCTAGTTCTACAATCTTAGCTTCCCATTGCTCTTCACCGTTTAGTGCGCCTAGTGCAGAACCTTGGATTACTGGTAGGTCGTCACCTGGGAAGTCGTACTCAGATAGAAGTTCACGAACTTCCATTTCTACTAGCTCTAGAAGCTCTTCATCATCAACCATGTCACATTTGTTCATGAAGACGATGATGTATGGGATACCAACCTGACGGCCTAGTAGGATGTGCTCACGAGTTTGTGGCATTGGGCCATCTGTCGCAGCAACAACTAGGATACCACCGTCCATCTGTGCAGCACCTGTGATCATGTTCTTAACATAATCCGCGTGTCCTGGACAGTCTACGTGTGCGTAGTGACGAGTTGGAGTGTCGTACTCAACGTGAGATGTTGCGATTGTGATACCGCGCTCACGCTCTTCTGGAGCGTTATCGATTGATGCGAAGTCTTTCGCTTCACCGCCGTACACTTTAGCAAGAGTAGTACAGATTGCAGCAGTTAGAGTTGTTTTACCGTGGTCAACGTGGCCGATAGTACCAACGTTAACGTGCGGTTTAGTACGTTCAAATTTTTCTTTAGACA
>NZ_JBNJOI010000058.1:0-1361 GCF_050113675.1 Vibrio sp. TRT 21S02 | reverse complement strand
TTCAAGTCAGTTTAGTGTTTAAGGTGCAATGGTTTAGGCTGGGTGTTTAGCGCTGTTCGCACCTTAATGCGGCGTTAGGCGACGGGCAGAAAGTTCTTTGTTCTCATCTTCTTAGTTCTCTTTAACCTTTCGCTTTTCTATGTCGGAAACTCAGCACTGACGGCTTAAATTCTTGAATCTCTCCAACCGTAAAACATGCCAAAGTTCGTGGGTTGCCTCATTGGCTTTTAGTGCAGGTTGGCGGTGAGTTTCACTGGCTTAAAGTGTGGATAGCGCAAGTCAATCGTAGCTTTCGTTTTTGCTATTAGCTTGTAGCTGTTAGTTTCTCAGGTTCAAAAGCTACTTAGTCGCTGTAAATTCGCATTTCGTGGTTGTTGAAACCTTGGCTGAAACATAGTGGCTTTTGTGGCTCTTGAATCGCAAAAAGTCTGTGTGCATTTGGTTGGTAATAGGGTTTCAGGTAACCTGATTTCAAAGTCACTTAAACACTGGTGAGAAACTTCGCCTAACAAGGCGTTTAAGGCGGACTCACAACGCTTTGCGCTCTCAGTTTAAGTTGAATTTAGTGTTTAAGGTGCAATGGGTTAGGTTTGGTGGTTGCGTTGTTCACCACTTAACGCGGCGTTAGGTGTCTAAGTGCTATGCTATTAGTTGATGTTTGATAGTTGATGCTCATTTAAGGGAGGAACTATGCTAAAACGGATACTGTTAGATTCAGCGTTGTTAACGGCTTTAATTAATGGGTTGCTGTATTTTGTTGGGGTATTGAGTTCAGTTGCGGCAGCACAAGCGTTTGAAATACCATCAAGTTTTCTTGCTCTTGATGTTGTATCAACCTTATCTCTTGGGGCTAGAGTATTGGTAGGTGTGATAGCATCACCAATGTTCTTATACAACAATGGTAGTTTAGATGTAGCCTTACTAAGTATGTTAATTCCTACTTTATTAATATGTTTGGTGGTCGTTTTCTTTCGCCAAAAAATAAGTGGTTGGTCAACAATACTAGTTGTTGTTTTAGTTTTCTATGCATTAGTAGTAAGCTACAAAGTGTCTTCAAACACGGCTGATGATTTTTTACTTGAAATGGAGCAATGTTTATCGGAACAAACATGCGAAGGTGAAAGGTTGGCTCAAGTCTCGTATTACATTGACGATGGAAAAATTGAAGAGACAAACGGAGTGGTTTACAAGCTAACACTTGATTATCTGGTGCTCTTTTCAAGTCAAGGGATTATGGTAATTCGTCGTGATGCATTAAATAGTGTTGACTTTCCCTTTAATATCAACACTTAGTATCAAGTTTGAAGTGCGACACTTTTTACAGATGCGCATGAATATACTCCGTTGGTGTCCTATACCCA
>NZ_JBNJOI010000057.1:0-1659 GCF_050113675.1 Vibrio sp. TRT 21S02 | reverse complement strand
AAGATTCAGCACAGTCAATTCAAACATTACTTATGTAATGTTCAGTATTCATTGAGCCGACAAAATCTTAAATTGAAGAGTTTGATCATGGCTCAGATTGAACGCTGGCGGCAGGCCTAACACATGCAAGTCGAGCGGAAACGAGTTATCTGAACCTTCGGGGAACGATAACGGCGTCGAGCGGCGGACGGGTGAGTAATGCCTAGGAAATTGCCCTGATGTGGGGGATAACCATTGGAAACGATGGCTAATACCGCATAATAGCTTCGGCTCAAAGAGGGGGACCTTCGGGCCTCTCGCGTCAGGATATGCCTAGGTGGGATTAGCTAGTTGGTGAGGTAATGGCTCACCAAGGCGACGATCCCTAGCTGGTCTGAGAGGATGATCAGCCACACTGGAACTGAGACACGGTCCAGACTCCTACGGGAGGCAGCAGTGGGGAATATTGCACAATGGGCGCAAGCCTGATGCAGCCATGCCGCGTGTGTGAAGAAGGCCTTCGGGTTGTAAAGCACTTTCAGTCGTGAGGAAGGTAGTGTAGTTAATAGCTGCATTATTTGACGTTAGCGACAGAAGAAGCACCGGCTAACTCCGTGCCAGCAGCCGCGGTAATACGGAGGGTGCGAGCGTTAATCGGAATTACTGGGCGTAAAGCGCATGCAGGTGGTTTGTTAAGTCAGATGTGAAAGCCCGGGGCTCAACCTCGGAATAGCATTTGAAACTGGCAGACTAGAGTACTGTAGAGGGGGGTAGAATTTCAGGTGTAGCGGTGAAATGCGTAGAGATCTGAAGGAATACCGGTGGCGAAGGCGGCCCCCTGGACAGATACTGACACTCAGATGCGAAAGCGTGGGGAGCAAACAGGATTAGATACCCTGGTAGTCCACGCCGTAAACGATGTCTACTTGGAGGTTGTGGCCTTGAGCCGTGGCTTTCGGAGCTAACGCGTTAAGTAGACCGCCTGGGGAGTACGGTCGCAAGATTAAAACTCAAATGAATTGACGGGGGCCCGCACAAGCGGTGGAGCATGTGGTTTAATTCGATGCAACGCGAAGAACCTTACCTACTCTTGACATCTACAGAAGCCAGCGGAGACGCAGGTGTGCCTTCGGGAACTGTAAGACAGGTGCTGCATGGCTGTCGTCAGCTCGTGTTGTGAAATGTTGGGTTAAGTCCCGCAACGAGCGCAACCCTTATCCTTGTTTGCCAGCACTTCGGGTGGGAACTCCAGGGAGACTGCCGGTGATAAACCGGAGGAAGGTGGGGACGACGTCAAGTCATCATGGCCCTTACGAGTAGGGCTACACACGTGCTACAATGGCGCATACAGAGGGCAGCCAACTTGCGAGAGTGAGCGAATCCCAAAAAGTGCGTCGTAGTCCGGATTGGAGTCTGCAACTCGACTCCATGAAGTCGGAATCGCTAGTAATCGTGGATCAGAATGCCACGGTGAATACGTTCCCGGGCCTTGTACACACCGCCCGTCACACCATGGGAGTGGGCTGCAAAAGAAGTGGGTAGTTTAACCTTCGGGGGGACGCTCACCACTTTGTGGTTCATGACTGGGGTGAAGTCGTAACAAGGTAGCGCTAGGGGAACCTGGCGCTGGATCACCTCCTTATACGATGATTATTGCGATGAGTGTTCACACAGATTGAT
>NZ_JBNJOI010000056.1:0-1767 GCF_050113675.1 Vibrio sp. TRT 21S02 | reverse complement strand
CATACCACCTTAAACACTAAAACTAACGCATAGTAAAAATGCCACGCGTTGCGAATCACTCTTAAACAGTTTGTTATGCGGTTGCTCGCAAAGTTTAATTTTACCTTACTTTGAGATGAAATAAGCAACCAAGCACACACTTTAAAACTGTTCTCAGAAGTAAAATACGGGCACCAATACTGGTGATAGATAGGAAGTACGTTTATGGCAGTAAAACACACACCCACTGGAGTCGTTCATAAAGGCAAAAAAGGAGGTACTACTGGTTGTGGCTTTGACACCAAGAAAGAAGCATCTCATTGGAGCGACTCACACAGTAAAATTACATGTGACAAAAACGGCTGTAAGAACTAAGTAGTAGTTGTTTAATTGGGCTAGGACTCAAGCTCTAGCCCCTTATCACCCTCTGCCGCATAACGCCCAATTAAGGGGTGAACAACGCCTCCACCCAACCTAACGCATTGTGCCATAAACACTAAATTTGAAGTAGAAACAAAAGTGCCAAGCGTTGTGAATCCCTCTTAAATTGCTTGTTAAGTGCGTGGGCAAACCCTGATACTTTCAAACCCTTTTAACTGTTTTAAAGCCGTAATGGTAGCCTCACGATGCTCTTTGGACTGCAAATGATTTATTGCTACATAACCACCATTTAGTAACAAAGCTTTCTGTTTAGGTATGAATATTACGGCGGATATACACTCTCTGAACTTCTTATAACCACGTTGGGTATAACCATCTTCAAGAATACCTAATAACTTGCTGCCCTCCCACTTTTCCGTCCAAAGTGAGTTGTAAGGTTTCCCCCACATAGTAATAGCGACATCATGCTCATCTAACATTCCAGCGTGAACATTAGTGCAGTCAATGCATAGTAAATTTATTGTTCTATTATCAGGTTTTTTGAACTTATCGACTTTTTCGAGTAAGCCCCACTGTAACTTAATTATTTGGGCTGCAGTTCTGAAGTGCGGTTCTTTTGAATCGCTTTCGATGCTATACCCTTTAAGTTCGTCTTTGCGCTTTAGCTCGCGAATCCCTTCATTTAAGTCCACACGATAAAGCTCAAAGTTAACAACAAAATCATCTGTGTTAGCTTGAAAATCTATCGATTTTTCAGTGTCATTAACTACTTTTTCGTATCCGAGTTCTATTCCATTTGACTCGCATTGATTTGCAAACAGTAACTCAAACCCAATGTCTGGATCATTTCTCTGTTTCCAACGGGTAACCAAAGGTTTGTATCTTTCAATATTATCTAAAACTTCTACAATTTTCTTCATAGTTATTGTTTCCGACATAGCACTTAACGCCGCATTAAGGTGCGAACAACGCCAAACACTTAACCCAAACCACTGCACCTTAAACACTAAAGCTAAGTTTAAACTGAGGTCGCCAAGCGTTGTGAGTCACTCTTAAATGCCTTGTTATGTTTGTTCTGCTATCTCTTTTTTGATTTGTTCCACGCTTTTACCACCAACCGCAATATTATTATCCGGCTGCTCTCGAATAGAGACTAAGAACAATTCTTTAGGTATTCCCGTTATTTCAACTGAAACTTCAGTTAATTTTTCAATCAGTTTTTCTTTTACTTCATCCGTTAACTGACCTGATTCAAAAGCAATAAATGGCATAACTTTTCCCTTTGTTACTAGTGTACTTGCAAATGATTATTACATGTCTTAACCCGAAAAACATAACGCCCTGTTAAGGGGTGAGCAACGCAATACCGAAGTCGCCGCATACCGCCTTAAACACTAAAACCAACGC
>NZ_JBNJOI010000055.1:0-1997 GCF_050113675.1 Vibrio sp. TRT 21S02 | reverse complement strand
TCAAATACGCTTGAAACCCATTATCAAGTACCTCTGGTAGCTCTGACGCATTAATCGTAAACGTCGATAATAAGATCAAAAAACCTATAATTAGCTGTTTCATATTAGTTCCTTACCTGTTTTACGTATAACGCCGCATTAAGGTGCGAACAACGCAAAACACCTAACCTAAACCACTGCACCTTAATCGCCAAAACCAAGTTTAAACTGAAATCGCCAAGCGTTGTGAGTCACTCTTAAATGCTTTGTTAGCTGAATTACCCAACAACGTCTGTATAACGGAATGATTTATAATTAAGTTTCGTTCCACCTCTTAGATCTTTACGCATAGCGACTACGATATTGCCAATAGCCTGTCTACCTGCTTCTGGATCTGGTGCTTTACCATGATTGTCTATGACTAACTGCACCATGTGATTGATGGCTTCTACAACTTCATCAGAACAATAGAGCCAACCTTTGCATTGCTCTTCAAAAAACTCTCGTTTGGTTTTAGCGTTCGCAGTAGCCCCGACAAAACCTTGGAGCTTTACTAACAGTTTTGAATACTGTTCTTCTCGATGCTTTAATGCCGCTTCGTCTCGCTTTGCTTTTACGGTCAATACATAAGTTAACCCTGAGCCGAGAAACAAAGTAACTAAAGGTAAAAGTAATTTAACGAGTTCCATAAGAGTTTCCATATTTCACCATTCAGCTAACGCCGCGTTAAGTGGTGAACAACGCCAACCACCAAACTTAAACCTTTGTACCTTAAACACTAAATTCTATTAAAACTGAAATCGCCAAGCGTTGTGAATCCGCCTTAAACGCCTTGTTAAATTGATTTTTCACTGAAACTTACGACGGAAAACAATTCGAGCTAGCCTAACTCCTGCCAATATAGACAGCCCAGCGACGCAGCCAATCAAAGAAAACTCATACAAATCTCCTTTAATAATGCTAACGACTAAATTCACCAACGCCTGCACTGTTACGATACATGCTAAAAAATGAAAAACGACTAAGGGTTGACTTAAGGTAAAGGGATTTATGTCCCAAGATGGTTCCAGCCATACTTTCTTAGAGAAAGGATTTACAGCTTGAAAACCGATAACTGACAGCAACGCTAGCAAAGAAGCAGGAACGATCAAAAATAAAGATTTCACTAGCTCACCTTGTGTAAGGCTTGTGACTACCGGGCTATAATTTGTAGCCGAGAAAAGACCGACTCCTAAAATAATAGCTATACGAAAAACTCGCCAATTCATCTCTACTCCAATATCAATTTAACGCCCAATTAAGTTGTGAGCAACACTGCCACCTTACTAAAACACTGCACCGTAACCACTAAACCAATTGAAACTGAAAGCGCCGAGCGTTGCGAATCAGCTTGAATTGCTTGTTATGTTTTACCACAAACACATGATTTACTTGAGAAAGAACTGCTATTTCTAACAAGTTTTCTGAAGCAAACCACAAGGCTGAAACCAACTTGACCGACAAAGGCGACCAGCCTAAAACAAGTAAGCCCACTTCCCTGCCCAATGAGGCAACCCGACTAAGCTCCAACAAACGCCCTGTCTTTCCAACCAAAGCATAAAACAATGGCAAATTGCCGAGGCAACTGCCAAGCCGAAATGCTGCTTGGCAAAGAACCTAAAAGCGACTTTAAGCCAGTTAAACAAAAAACCGACCGCCAAGACCTAACAATGAAGCAACCCACGAATATTAGCATGTTTTACGGGCTGAGTGGTTCAAGAACTTAGACCGACAATACTGATTTGCTGAGTCTACTAGGGACGAATTACCAGAGGGACAAAGAACTAGACCCTAAGACCTTTAAGCCTTTGAAAACATAACGCCGCATTAAGGTGCGAGCAACGCTTAACACCTAACCTAAACCATTGCACCTTAAACACTAAAGCCAAGTTTAAACTGAGGTCGCCGAGCGTTGTGAGTCACTCTTAAATGCTTTGTTATGCATACTTTTAATTTTTAAATGGACTTAGCCCTTTCAC
>NZ_JBNJOI010000054.1:0-2024 GCF_050113675.1 Vibrio sp. TRT 21S02 | reverse complement strand
ATGAAAACCGAGTTAGAAAGTTCCATGTCAACGGTGTAACGGTGAAAGCCATTGCCGAACGTGTTCAATACTACGATGCCGACGGTAAACTCGTAACCGAATCGTTCAAAGACTACACCCGCAAGACGATGGCAAAACAGTTCACCTCAATGGATGACTTTGTTAAGCGCTGGCAATATGCCGATAAAAAGCAAGCAATCATTGATGAACTGGCAGAGGAAGGCATCATCTGGGAAGCATTAGAGCTGGAAGTCGGCAAAGATCTCGACCCATTCGACATGATTTGTCATGTCGTGTATGACCAACCAGCACTCACCAGAAAAGAACGTGCAGACAACGTCAAAAAGCGCAACTACTTCACTAAGTACGGTGAAACGGCTCAGCAGGTGTTGAACAACCTACTGGACAAGTACGCAGACAAAGGCGTTCAAGAGATTGAAAATATTCATGTACTCAAAGTTAAGCCTTTTGACGAGATGGGACGCCCTGCTGAGATCGTCAAAAAGTGCTTTGGTGGTAAAGAGCAATACTTAGAAGCGATTTCTGAATTGGAAGCTGAGATTTATCAATCAGCCTAATTCCCACAACCCCGCATTGCTACTCGGCTACCTTCAGGTAGCCGTTAATTGTATTAGCCTTTTAAGTTCCAAAATCCATACGCTGGCGAATATGCTCATGAGCAGACGGGGAAATATCATTCCCTTTAAACCGACGATTCAAGTTTTTAGCTGCAACCAAGGTCGAGCCAGAGCCAAAAAACGGATCAACAACTAACTCTCCGTCTCTGCTACTTTGAGCGACCAGAACTTCCAAGAGACTTACTGGCTTTTCAGTTGGATACCCTCTATAGACTCGTTTATGGGTCAGTATGTCAGGTATGCTCAAATCATTGAGCTTCCTCTTACCCTTTTCAAAAAACAGTATGTATTCGTGTCGAGCACGGTAGTGGTAGCCCATACCAATGCTCACTTTGTCCCATACAATAGGTTTCCAGAATTTGAAGCCGATTTTTTCTGCTATCGGCTTAATAACAAACATCGTTTCTTGGTCACAGAAAAGGTAAAAGTGCGAGTGGTTCTTAAGCACACGATAGACCTCACAGAGTAACGCTTCGAATCTATCGTTAGGAAAAATATCAAACCATTGATTACTTGACGCCTTGCTAACCTTAAGCCGAGTCGTTGTGCCAATTTTTCGGTGTTTTTCTAAAGACTCATAGGGAGGGTCGGTGATTAATAGATCAACGCTCGCAGCATCGAGCGTTGACAGCCATGTAACAGCATCATCTTGAAATAAGTTCATCAGAGTTCTATTCAACAAGACTACTGCATGCTTTCCCATTCATATAGGCTTGAGATTGCACTCCTTTATCCAGGCGACGACAATCTATACAGTAGCTTTGATATCCTTCAGGGTTTCGAGCGGTCACTCTAGCAGGTGTTTTACCAAAGGACGATGGATATGGATGAAAAACGTGCTCTCCTCCATTTGCATCAGAACAATGAGGACAAGACTTAAATTTTTGGCCTGTATGGGGATCTCTTTTGTGTATCATCCCTACGTTCAAACGTTTGTTACAACAACGGCATGCCATGCAAAGCTCCTCTTTAGCATCATAGACAACTTATGATACTAACTGCTTATAAATCAAACAGTGAGGAAAGCAACAAAGTTCATCTTAGCTTGTCAACTTCTAATCCTTACAAATGAGCATCCTTTTGGTTTCCTCGATAGAGATAAGACCCCAATCTAAATTCTCATTCATTACGATCAGTTTTGTATCAGGCAAAACGCTCATTGCTTCATCGACAGCCAACTTTAATGAGTCGAAGTCGAGACTCATTGCTCGGAGATCTGTCCTCTCTTTCCCCATAACATCATACCAATGCCCCTTGTACATCCTGCGCCCCTCTTAATAACGATAATTTATTAGTAAAAGTCAGAAAAAATAATTCTACGTCAAACGCATCCGTCTTTAACGGCTCTTATCTTCATCCAGCCAACTGGATATCTCTGCTAACCCT
>NZ_JBNJOI010000053.1:0-2100 GCF_050113675.1 Vibrio sp. TRT 21S02 | reverse complement strand
GTCAAGAGCTTTAAGCTGATTCAAAGATGCTGCATTTACAACTGAGTCAAGAGCTTTAAGCTGATTCAAAGATGCTGCATTTACAACTGAGTCAAGAGCTTTAAGCTGATTCAAAGATGCTGAATTTACAGCTAAGTCAAAGGCTTTAAGTTGGTTCAAAGACACTGCATTTACAACTGAGTCAAAAGCACTAAATGGCTTCAAAGAAGTAGCATTTACAACTGAGTTAAAAGCATCAGACTGCTTTAATTGAGCCTGATTTTTGAACGATTCCATAAATTCAACATGTTTCATCAGCGAAGGTTTTCCAAAAATACTAAACAACTCTAAGTTACTACTGTACTTACTCAAATGCCACTTTTATCCGATTAAGCTAACGCCCAATTAACGTGTGAGCAGCGCAGACACTGAACTTGAATACTGCGCCGAAAACACTAAATTCAACTCGAAGTGAGAGCGCCAAGCGTTGCGAATCACTGTTGAATTGTTTGTTATGTTTCAGTGCGCTATAGGTAATTTGGGCTATGCGCACCTACTAATTTGCTCTTTTCACTGGAGTTTCACCAGATCATCAGTAAGTTAAACTTAAAAGAGCGGTGGTTCTCCCAAAACATGGCAACACATTTAGAAAGTTGCTTAAATTGACTACTAATTTTGTTGATAATTTTCATACCCATAAGCTCTCCCTCCTTAGTCTGACTAGTTAAAAACCCCACAATTTCCGCTAAGAGAAACTGCACCACAAAAACAGGTGGATTTGACGCAAAGTAAATCGAGGCTGCCATCATCAGTCTCAGGAGACCACCACTGAGAGACGTATTCACGTTTCGGCTTTCGACTTGAGTTTTAACATTATAACGTACTGAACTAAAAAGAAATATAACGCCCAATTAAGGGGTGAACAACGCCTCCACCCAAACCTAAAGCATTGTGCCATAAACACTAAAACTGAAGTAGAAGCAAAAGTGCCAAGCGTTGTGAATCCCTCTTAAATTGCTTGTTATAAGCGTGGTTTGAGCATGTGCACGAACTGTTCATCCTGCCCTGTAACCTCAAAGCCAAACCTTTTGTAAAGTTGCCCTACTCGGTTTCCTTGTAAGTAGCAAAGCTTTATCGGTAACGACTTTTGTTCAGCAAGCTCAATGACCGCTTTTAATACTTGGCTACCAATTCCTTTACCCTGATATTCTGGTAATAGGAAAAAGCGACCAAAGTACAGATGCTCAGAATGGTACTGCACCAAGTAACTGCCCACTGCGACTCCATCGACTTCGATTATGGTTGGCTTTTCTTCGCCCCACTCATTGTGATGAATTTCTCTTTGAACACTTTCGTCCCAACCAAATACAGCTTTGATTGGTTCAAATTCTGCTGATTTCTTAAGTTCGAATAGGAACTCATAGTCACTATTTTCAGCTTTACGGGTTTCGTACACCTAACTCTCCAAATCTACAACTACGGATAAGCTTATAACGCCGCATTAAGGTGCGAACAACGCTAAACACCCAACCTAAACCACTGCACCTTAAACACTAAAACCAAGTTTAAACTGAAATCGCCAAGCGTTGAGAGTCACTCTTAAATGCTTTGTTAGGCGCTTCACGCAAATAGTTAAAATTGGATTTAGAAAACCACCTTTTGGAAAAGTAAAACGCACGTAACCAACTGAATTTGTTTGAAACCCAAATGCTAAAGCGGCTAAGTCTCTGATACCCACTGCAACCAAAACACCAAAGAAGTTGGCAAATCAACGCATACATATGGAATTTGGAAAGACTAACTTTCAGTGCGAAATTGCAGCCAATAAACCCATTTCGACGACAGACAAACTTGAAGCGATTTGAGCCAAAGAAACTAACAACAAACCGACTACAAAACTCAATGAGGCAACCCTCAAACTTTGACATGTTTTACGGGTTGAGTAATTCAAGAACTTGAGAAGATAAAGCCAAATTGCCGAAAAACTTGAACAAATGGCTAAAGAGAAATTGGAGATTTGAACCAAGAAATTTCTTACTGCGCCTAACGCCGCATTAAGGTGCGAACAACGCTTAGCACCTAACCTAAATCACTGCGCCTTAAACACTAAAACCAAGTTTA
>NZ_JBNJOI010000052.1:0-2165 GCF_050113675.1 Vibrio sp. TRT 21S02 | reverse complement strand
ATTGAGGTATATCTTTAGAAACTGGCGCACTTGAGCAACCAGTAATTAACAGGATTCCAAATATGGACAAAATAGAATGTTTCAAAGTGTGTTTCCTAATTAAAAATTATAACGCCCAATTAAGGGGTGAACAACGCTAACACCCAAACCTAAAGCATTGTGCCATACACACTAAATTTGAAGTAGATGCAAAAATGCCGAGCGTTGTGAATCCCTCTTAAATTGCTTGTTATGCGTTTTTATTTT
Source organism: Vibrio sp. TRT 21S02 (assembly GCF_050113675.1). NCBI lineage: Bacteria > Pseudomonadati > Pseudomonadota > Gammaproteobacteria > Vibrionales > Vibrionaceae > Vibrio > Vibrio sp. TRT 21S02. Next base: position 1,919 of record NZ_JBNJOI010000052.1, on the reverse strand, counting down.
CTAGCCAGACTGACAACTCTTGAACCAGCTCTAAGGCCTCAGGCGCACCCAATAAACCAGAATAAATCACATTCATTTCATCAGATTGAGCCTTAACAAGTGAGATAAACTGACAATTTTCCAGTCTAGTGAGAATGTCCAATAGTTCTGAGTCTAACATGTAATAATACGGCTTAAGTTGATTGAGCTGATTCAAAACCCCATAAGTAAATTGAACAACCCATAACTCTCTTTTGTTTGTAGGCGAAAATCCGTAGCGACGTCCGATGACAAATTTGCTTAACTGCTCTAAAGTCTCATCAGACCTAAGAAATGCATATAGATCGTTGGCGTCACTTTCAAGCATAGTATCAACTTTCGAGGGATCAGATTGTTCGGAAGATGCATAGAACAGTGAATAATTTACATCTGAGATTATACTGCGGACATAAGGGAAAACCACATTAAACACTTCTTTTTGTCGTTTCTTCGATTCCCAATAACTTAACGTATAATGAAACACAATACTGGCAACAACAGATGCCATTACACCTTCAAGGAAGCCTTTGCCTGTCTGGTGATATCCAACAATATATCCAGCAGAAAATACAGACAAGACTAAAGCTAAAAAACTGATCGTCACTTCTTTGCTGATTTTAACTTTATAAAACAATTCTTAACTCCAGACCGAAACGTATAACGCCCAATTAAGGGGTGAACAACGCCACCACCCAATCTAACGCATTGTGCCATAAACACTAAATTTGAAGTAGAAGCAAAAGTGCCAAGCGTTGTGAATCCCTCTTAAATTGCTTGTTATGCGATTTTTCAACGTGTTCTCTGAAGCCTTTGCTCAAGCTCCCACAGAGCTATCTTGTTTGAGTCATACTTTAAAAGCTCACTAGCCTCTTGGAAACTGCACCAAAGAAATTTTACATGTTCATTTGATAGTTGAGGCTCTGCAGACACCCTAGCGGAAAGGGAATATTCAGGTATAACAAACTGATGATTCGTCCAATTTTCGTGACCAGCATAGTAGACCTTGGGGAGCATACACATTGAGTCTAATTGCTTCCAATCACTGCCAATTAAGCCTGTTTCTTCTTCAAGCTCACGCTTTGCTGCCGCAAGTATAGATTCGTCCTCCTCACCACCTCCAGAAATAGCTTGCCATACGCCATTATCACTTCGTTTTCCGATTAAGTAACGAGGTTGAGCATAGAGGATTTGATAAGGGAAAACTAACACTTGAAACGGTGCTCTCATTAATTATTCCTCTAATCGCATAACGCCCAATTAACGTGTGAGCAGCGCAGCCACTGAACTAAACCACTGCGCCGTAAACACTAAATTCAACCCGAAGTGAGAGCGCCAAGCGTTGCGAATCACTGTTGAATTGTTTGTTATGTTTTACCACAAGTAACTGACTTAATTGAGAAAGAACTGCTATTTCTGGCTAGTTTTCTGAACCAAGCCACAAGGTAAGAACCGACTTGACCACCAAAGGCGGCCAACCTAAAACCAGTAAGTCCACTTCCCTGTCCAATGAGGCAACCTGACCAAACAACAGCAAGTGCGCTATCTTTCCAACAAAAGCGTAAAACAATGTTGAATTGCCGAGGCAACTGCCAAGCCGAAATGCTACTTGGCAAAGAACCTAAAAGCGACTTTGAGCCAGTTAAACACGAAGCTAGCTGCCACGACCTGACAATGAAGCAACCCGAGAACATTGGCATGCTTTACGGGCTGAGAGATTCAAGAACTTAGGCCGACAATACGGATTTGCTGAGTCTACTAGGGACGAATTGCCAGAGGGACAAAGAACTAGAGCCTAAGACCCTTAAGCCTCTGAAATACAAGTAAACATAACGCCGCATTAAGGTGTGAGCAACGCTTGGCTATACTTGAGCGAAGCGAAACTGCCAAGCGTTGCGAATCAC
>NZ_JBNJOI010000051.1:0-2594 GCF_050113675.1 Vibrio sp. TRT 21S02 | reverse complement strand
TTAAAGCCTGGCGATGTCCTACTCTCACATGGGGAAGCCCCACACTACCATCGGCGCTAATTCGTTTCACTTCTGAGTTCGGAATGGAAATCAGGTGGGTCCAAATCGCTATGGTCGCCAAGCAAATTCTTTAATCTGGAAAGCTGTTTTTAAATTCTTAACACATTCAATGTTCTTACTTCGAGTCCATCAAAACCCCTTGGGTGTTGTATGGTTAAGCCTCACGGGCAATTAGTACAGGTTAGCTCAACGCCTCACAACGCTTACACACCCTGCCTATCAACGTTCTAGTCTCGAACAACCCTTAAGGGCACTTAAAGTGCCAGGGAAGACTCATCTCAGGGCTCGCTTCCCGCTTAGATGCTTTCAGCGGTTATCGATTCCGAACTTAGCTACCGGGCAATGCGTCTGGCGACACAACCCGAACACCAGAGGTTCGTCCACTCCGGTCCTCTCGTACTAGGAGCAGCCCCCTTCAATCTTCCAACGCCCACGGCAGATAGGGACCGAACTGTCTCACGACGTTCTAAACCCAGCTCGCGTACCACTTTAAATGGCGAACAGCCATACCCTTGGGACCGACTTCAGCCCCAGGATGTGATGAGCCGACATCGAGGTGCCAAACACCGCCGTCGATATGAACTCTTGGGCGGTATCAGCCTGTTATCCCCGGAGTACCTTTTATCCGTTGAGCGATGGCCCTTCCATTCAGAACCACCGGATCACTATGACCTGCTTTCGCACCTGCTCGAATTGTCATTCTCGCAGTCAAGCGGGCTTATGCCATTGCACTAACCTCACGATGTCCAACCGTGATTAGCCCACCTTCGTGCTCCTCCGTTACTCTTTGGGAGGAGACCGCCCCAGTCAAACTACCCACCAGGCACTGTCCTCACCCCAGATAATGGGGCTAAGTTAGAACATCAAACATACAAGGGTGGTATTTCAAGGTCGGCTCCACAAATACTGGCGTACTTGCTTCAAAGCCTCCCACCTATCCTACACATGTAGGCTCAATGTTCAGTGCCAAGCTGTAGTAAAGGTTCACGGGGTCTTTCCGTCTAGCCGCGGGTACACTGCATCTTCACAGCGATTTCAATTTCACTGAGTCTCGGGTGGAGACAGCGTGGCCATCATTACGCCATTCGTGCAGGTCGGAACTTACCCGACAAGGAATTTCGCTACCTTAGGACCGTTATAGTTACGGCCGCCGTTTACCGGGGCTTCGATCAAGAGCTTCGACCTAAGTCTAACCCCATCAATTAACCTTCCGGCACCGGGCAGGCGTCACACCGTATACGTCATCTTACGATTTTGCACAGTGCTGTGTTTTTAATAAACAGTTGCAGCCACCTGGTATCTGCGACTCTCAATAGCTCCATCCGCAAGGGACTTCACCGTCAAGAGCGTACCTTCTCCCGAAGTTACGGTACCATTTTGCCTAGTTCCTTCACCCGAGTTCTCTCAAGCGCCTTGGTATTCTCTACCCGACCACCTGTGTCGGTTTGGGGTACGATTCCTTACAATCTGAAGCTTAGAGGCTTTTCCTGGAAGCATGGCATCAATGACTTCACTACCGTAGTAGCTCGACGTCGTGTCTCAGCCTTAAAAAGAGCCGGATTTACCTAACTCTTAAGCCTACGCACTTGAACCTGGACAACCGTCGCCAGGCCCACCTAGCCTTCTCCGTCCCCCCATCGCAATTGTAAGAAGTACGGGAATATTAACCCGTTTCCCATCGACTACGCTTTTCAGCCTCGCCTTAGGGGTCGACTTACCCTGCCCCGATTAACGTTGGACAGGAACCCTTGGTCTTCCGGCGAGGGGGTTTTTCACCCCCTTTATCGTTACTCATGTCAGCATTCGCACTTCTGATACCTCCAGCAAGCTTTACAACTCACCTTCAACGGCTTACAGAACGCTCCCCTACCCAATACGATAAATCGCATTGCCGCAGCTTCGGTTTATAGCTTAGCCCCGTTACATCTTCCGCGCAGGCCGACTCGACTAGTGAGCTATTACGCTTTCTTTAAATGATGGCTGCTTCTAAGCCAACATCCTAGCTGTCTAAGCCTTCCCACATCGTTTCCCACTTAGCTATAATTTGGGACCTTAGCTGGCGGTCTGGGTTGTTTCCCTCTCCACGACGGACGTTAGCACCCGCCGTGTGTCTCCCGGATAGTACTTACTGGTATTCGGAGTTTGCAAAGGGTTGGTAAGTCGGGATGACCCCCTAGCCTTAACAGTGCTCTACCCCCAGTAGTATTCGTCCGAGGCGCTACCTAAATAGCTTTCGGGGAGAACCAGCTATCTCCAGGTTTGATTGGCCTTTCACCCCTAGCCACAAGTCATCCGCTAATTTTTCAACATTAGTCGGTTCGGTCCTCCAGTTGATGTTACTCAACCTTCAACCTGCCCATGGCTAGATCACCTGGTTTCGGGTCTATATCCAGAGACTGAGCGCCCAGTTAAGACTCGGTTTCCCTACGGCTCCCCTAGATGGTTAACCTTGCCACTGAATATAAGTCGCTGACCCATTATACAAAAGGTACGCAGTCACACCACGAAGGTGCTCCTACTGCTTGTACGTACAC
>NZ_JBNJOI010000050.1:0-2669 GCF_050113675.1 Vibrio sp. TRT 21S02 | reverse complement strand
ACAATTCCGTCAGGAAGGCGTGTACTTAAAATCAGGCTCATAACAAGGCGTTTAAGGCGGACTCACAACGCTTTGCGCTCTCAGTTTAAGTTGAATTTAGTGTTTAAGGTGCAATGGTTTAAGTTTGGTGGTTGGCGTTGTTCACCACTTAACGCGGCGTTATACAAAACTGGAAGATAACAACATGATACGAAAGATAAGACCGATTCTAATTTTAAGTATTTGCGTGGTTTTCATGATGGCTGGAGCTGCAAATCAAGGTATTACTGGTTTTATTTTTTCTCTGCCTTTTGTAGGACTGTTCATTTATAAATTAAAGGCTTTTTCTGTAAAAGCTAAGATAGTATCAGTTATTACTGCGGCTTTTCTCATTGCTCCATTAGCTTGGAACCATGAAAAAAACAAAATTATTTATCCTTGGCTTGGAGATGAATTTATAGCGAGTTGTGGTTGGGAGGCAATAAAATATGAAAAAAAATTTACAGGATATAGCTACACAACGTTAGTGCCTAGAGGTGCTGAAATATACGAGAAATATGTAATTAGTAGGGACCCAATTCCTTGTGATGTCCCATGGAAGCTAACTCGTGTATTAGTAATGTATCCGTCTCTTGCTACAACTTATTATCCTGTATTTTCAATAGCGGGTTATGAAGCAGTGATATCAGGCTATGAGCTAAATAATGCGTTTGAGTCTCAATTGATCATGCACCATCAAATAAGTTCCTCTTATGAGCTTCAATCTAAATGGACGAACTATTTAAGTGCTTTAATGATGTGGCCAGCAATCCCAATGTGGTTACAGTCATTAGCCATGTACTTTTTTGTATAACAAAGCATTTAAGAGTGACTCACAACGCTTGGTGATTTCAGTTTAAACTTGGTTTTGGTGATTAAGGTGCAGTGGTTTAGGTGAGGTGTTTAGCGTTGTTCGCACCTTAATGCGGCGTTATGTGTCAGAGAGGTATTTTGCTCTCGAATAAGACTCTATACTCATATTAGTCGGTGCAATAAGTTCTAATTTAAAAGACTGGGGCAACTATGGCTATTGTAAGAAAAATGGAAAAATTGACTCTTGAACGCGATTCTAGTCATTCTGAGGTAAACGCTACATATACAGTAGTGCTTGGTGACAATGGAGAGAAATATCTTCAAGTTGATACATATGGTTCAGCGAAACGACAGGAAACGGGTAAAAAGAGTCAATCAATCCGCTTCTCTCCAGAAGCACTTGAGCAGCTAAAAAGTATCATCTCTGCACTTTGAGTTACACATAACAAAGCGTTTAAGACAGATTCGCAACGCTCGGCATTTTCAGTTCAGGTCGAGTTTTGTGTTTACGGTGTAATGGTTTAGGTTAGGTCGAGGCGTCGCTCACTACTTAACGCGGCGTTAGCCGTCAATATGACATTGATAACAACGGAGGTTAGAAATGAACGAAAAAGAATTGTATTTGTCTGCGATGAACAATCGAGAGAAGATAGACTTTTCTTTACAAGGTATTGAGCAATATGAGCTGTTGCTTGCAGCCTACAGTAGTTGTGGCGATGGTTTTGCCAACGCAATTGGCTATTGCTTACAAATTAGAGAAGGCGATGGAGATGTTGGCTCTGACAATCAAGTTTTCTTGCGCCATGCCGATGGCACCATTCGCGTCCATCATCAGCAAGCATTTTATCGGGTATCAGATATCGATAAAGCCAAGGTTTTGTCGTTATTTAAGGTTCAACCACCAGACGAAAGCAGTGATTTAGAGCTGACTTGTCCAAATGGCATTAAGGGAGTGGGGTTTAGAATCAAATTAGAGCCAGACTGCTACTCATAAAAAACGGCTAACAAACAATTCAACAGTGATTCGCAACGCTTGGCGCTCTCACTTCGGGTTGACTTTAGTGTTTACGGCGCAGTATTCAAGTTCAGTGTATGCGCTGCTCACACGTTAATTGGGCGTTAGGCTATATGGATAGATCTATGTATTGCTTTCACTCTTAATTTATATCAATAATTTATATACTTGTTATTATTCTAGACCTTTATTCCTCCTAAATCAGGTTAAGAAGGGGAGTCTGGAACTTATGAGTTTAACGATGATTAATAATTTGAAAGGCGAATTTGAAGGCCCAAAAGATGCGAAGAAAACACTAAAATTCACATTCTTCATTTGTTGCATACCTCTTGCGTTGTTGTCTTTGCTTCAAATATTTGCCACTGATATTGTTATTGAAGCTGCAGGTGGGGATGGATCTTATTTATATGTTGCATATGCTTTAAATATGGTATTCCCCATACTGGGAGCTTTTATATTAAAGGAAAAAATTTGGGCTGCAAATCTTGCCTGTTTTTTGCACGTCGCAGGCTTAATTACTATGTACTTTCTTGATGGTTCAGTACCAGGATTCTTAGCTGTCATCCAACTCTTATTTTTCGTAAGTGCGATTCGAGCAGTTAATTATTTGAATATGCAACAATCATAGCCTAACAAAGCATTTAAGAGTGACTCACAACGCTTGGCGATCTCAGTTTAAATTTTGTTTTAGTGTTTAAGGTGCAATGGTTTAGGTTAGGTGTTTAGCGTTGTTCACACCTTAATGCGGCGTTAGGCGACGGGCAGAAAAGTTCTTTGTTCTCATCTTCTTAGTTTTCTCTGAGCATTCGTTTTTCTATGTCGG
>NZ_JBNJOI010000049.1:0-2862 GCF_050113675.1 Vibrio sp. TRT 21S02 | reverse complement strand
TCAAATACGCTTGAAACCCATTATCAAGTACCTCTGGTAGCTCTGACGCATTAATCGTAAACGTCGATAATAAGATCGAAAAACCTATAATTAGCTGTTTCATATTAGTTCCTTACCTGTTTTACGTATAACGCCCAATTAAACTGCCAAAAACGTGCAAATGCCGTTTCCGCACACCATATTAAACACCAAACTCAACGCAAACTAAAAGTGCCACACGTTTTTGGTCTGTTTGAATTGTTTGTTAGGTGTGAATTACACCCTATCCTGAATATTCCAATTTAAAACGTAATCAGGAGCTATACCATTAGCTACAAGAAATTCCTTATGCCTCTGAATTCTCGTCGTAATCAATTCAAATTTCGGAGTTAACTCAGTACTATTGAATAGGTACTGTTTGTTGTAATGATTATATGAATACACCTCACATAAATCATTTAATGAATACTCATCTATTGGGTCATAAGACTCTTCTAGACTTTCAATGTATAACTCTAGGCTTGAAAGCACGTTTTCAAATAAACCAAAATCAAAATGTTGTGCACAAGCCAATCTGTTGTGAAATTCATTAATACTATTTGAAAGTTGACCTCGGTTCACCCTCTACTCCTAACGCCGCATTAAGGTGCGAACAACGCAAAAACGCCTAAACCAGCCACTGCACCTTAAACACTAAAACCAAGTTTAAACTGAAATCGCCAAGCGTTGTGAGTCACTCTTAAATGCTTTGTTAGGCGCTTCACGCAAATAGTTAAAATTGAGTTTAGAAACCACCTTTTAGAAAAAGAAATTCACGTAAATCACTGAATTTGATTAAAACCCAAATGTTAAAGCGGCTAAGTTTCTAAAACCCACTGCAACCAAAACACCAAAGAAATTGGCAAATTAACGCATAGAAATGGAATTTGGAAAGACTGCCTTTCAGAGCGACGTTTCAGCCAATAAACGTATTTCGAAGACAGATAGAATTGAAGCGATTTGAACCAAAGGGACTAACAACAAACCGGCTACAAAACCCAATGAGGCAACTCGTAAACTTTGACATGTTTTACGGGTTGAGTGATTCAAGAACTTGGCTAGATAAGGCCAAATTGCTGAAAAAAACCAGAACAGATGGTCAAAGAGAAACTAAAGATTTGAACCAAGAAATTTCTTACTGCGCCTAACGCCAAATTAAGGTGTGAACAACGCTAACACCTTACCTAAAGCATTGTGCCATAAACACTAAACTGGCTTGAAGTGAAAGCGCCGAGCGTTGTGAATCACTCTTAAATTTATTGTTATGTGCAACATTTTCATATTGAGAATTGTACGAATTTCCTTCTTGAATACAGGCACTAAGACCAAAGTCACTAAATACAATCTATCGCTACTTAGCCTTGTTTAGTGATTTTTCCACTCGATAGAACACACCAAAGATAAGTAAACAAAGAACATACGAGAGCACTGTTATAATGTTAAATATTGAGCCACTGACTACTATTTTATCCATCTTTTCCCTGACCAACGCCCCTGAGTCATCGAATAGCTCATATACTTTTAAGTAACCATTTTTCCCAGTTACGACTTACATCGTTCCAATATACAGTTCACCTAACTTCAAACCATCAGAGCTTCTTGAATACGCTTCTACTGTTTTATCATGAGTATTCAATCTCAGAGTATCAATAAGGTTTTTACCTAAAGTCAAACTATCAGCTGTAACTTGAAAGCGAGCCTTATTATCTTCATGACCATCGTAAACAGCACTAAAATGGTTAAGTGAGTCTTGCGAGATGAAAGGACGTTCTAGCTGCAAAGCAGCGAGAACTAATGCTAAAAGACAAAATTTACGAAACATACTACCAATCATTGAGATAATCCTTTTCTACCAGACGCTCCATGTTGTTCATAACGCCGCGTTAAGTAGTGAGCAACGCAACCAACTAACCTAAACCATTGCGCCGTAAACACAAAACCCAACGATGGAATGAAAAATGCCAAGCGTTGGGAATCTGTCTTAAACGCTTTGTTAAGCCTACTGTTCGTATGACTGCTTTATTGATTTGTCTAGCAACTTTATGTAGTCGTCATAGCTTTTAAGAACATAGACTAGGTAGCCCTTGCCTATAACTACTTCTTTCCCATCGTCATGGAGAGACTCAACCTTTTCTATGTGATTTTGTATAGGAGTGATTTTTCTACCATTTGCGTCGTTAGTCTTGCCACTCTGATGCACGATAGCATTTCTTAAGGTTTGTATACTCTTGATGTTTTGCCATTCAGGGCTTGTTTTATATACATCAAATCCACATACTTTCTCTAGATATTTGGTCGATCTTTCTAGGCCTTTACCTGCAATATCATTTAGCTTAACTGTTGATTCGTGTTCCTTAGCATATCTATCACATAACTGATCCAGTTCATGCTCAAACATACCAGTAAGAGTCAACAAAGCCGATTTTCGTTGCAAATTAGGGAAGTAATCTCGAAAGATCCCATGAATATCCCACGTTTCATCATCCAACCCTTGAAATACAGTTACAGCACGTATGTACCCATCTTCTGGGTGTTCTTCCAATACATGAGTTTCTTTACCTTCTTCAAACTTCTGAACACTCAGTTCTGCTTGTTCTTCAATACCGTCAATATAACTCCCCATCAGTTCAAACGTCGGGGAAAGGTAACTTTCGTACCAACTTTTTAGAGTAGGCTTCATTGAAAACACTTAAATACTCCTGATAATTCTACCTCGTAGGCTTAACGCCCAATTAACGTGTGAGCAGCGCAAGCACTGAACCCAAAAACTGCGCCGTAAACACTAAACTCAACCCGAAGTGAGAGCGCCAAGCGTTGCGAATCACTGTTGAATTGTTTGTTATG
>NZ_JBNJOI010000048.1:0-3131 GCF_050113675.1 Vibrio sp. TRT 21S02 | reverse complement strand
AGAGACGAATTGCCAAAGGGACAAAGAACCAGAGCCTAAGAACCTTAAACCTTTGAAATACAAGTAAACATAACGCCCAATTAAGGGGTGAACAACGCTACCACCCGACCTAAAGCATTGTACCGTAACCACTAAATTCGAAGTAGAGGAAAAAATGCCGAGCGTTGTGAATCCCTCTTAAATTGCTTGTTATGTGTCTTTATAGATAACCCCTTCTAAACACAAAGAAATTGCTGGTTTTAGTTTCTAATAGTCCCAAATCAAGGCCATACAGCAACCATTTAAATTTGGGTTTCTTAGGCATTTGTGTACTGCAACCTGTAAACATTTCTTCTGCAAATTCTCGGCTATCTACCTTGTGATCAATTTGACTAATTACATGCCAGTATTCATGAGTCATAGAATTGATATGGAGTGGGTGCCCTGACGTAGTTATAGGGTATGACATGTAAACTGAATTCGGTGGAAGCTCTCTAGCTGCTATATGGTCAGATATAGCCCACATTCGCCGCCTTTCTTCGGACATTTCATGTTTGTCATAATCAAAAACAGAGTGGTCAAACAAAGCTACCGCCGTAAATTTATCTCTGCTAACTTGCGCAAACAGTACAACACTCCCTTTCTTCGACTTACCCGCATGTAAATGCAGATGATGAAAACCTTTAGTATTTAACAACTGATCTTTATCTGTCCATGCGTCACCCTTAGCAAGGATGTAGTCCTTAGGAGTGTAGCCTTTCGTGAGCACCTTATTGGAGAGATGTTCAGTTAAGTCTTCTCCTAACTCGACTTTTCTAAGTAATTCCCTTACATCGTTTTCGTATTCACTCCAGCGAGAGTCCTGTAACAAATAAGGCTCTATACTAACCACCCTTGGTCTAACGGGAATTAGCCTAGACGCCCAATGCAGGTAATGGAACATAACCGAGCTTAAATGCTGTTCTAGTAACTCTGCCTGAACTTCCTTTGTGTTTGGAAAGTAAGGCATTATTTTTATAAGCTCACTTTTGAAGGCTCTAATTGTTTTTGATTCTTCCATTTCTGCTATCTCTGACAGACACATAACGCCCAATTAAGTTGTGAGCAACGCTAACACTGAACCTGACCTTTGCGCCGTAAACACTAAAGTTGATTCAAACCACAATTGCCAAGCGTTGCGAATCAGCTTGAATTGCTTGTTATGTTTGTTCTTCAACCATGAACCCCAAGTATTCATTTTGCATACGCAAAGCCAAATTACTACAGTAGCCGAAATACTTTATACATTCCGGTTTACTCATACTCTTAGTGCCGGGATAACATAATGATACGTAATAGATTTTCTTGTCAGGCATTATAGCCATTCGAGAAACAAACTTTTTCGCGACTTGGTCTGCTCGATGCTTATCAAGCTCGATTGCCACAACAAAGTCTTCATTGTCACCATAGATATCGATCGCATCTGAACTTGTGGAGCAAGGCGAGAACTCACGAGACCAAGTAACTCCTGCGAATTCAACAAATAACTCTTGGTACAGTTCCTTTTGAAAAGCTGAAACTATTTTCCGCTGCTCAACTTGTGACTTAGTTAAGTGATCAGCGAAATATGACTGACATGGTAAAGCCTCAATTATCGAGGTAAGCCTTTGTAAAATATCATCATCAGGACTGCTTATAACCTGTAGCTTGGGAAAGAGAAGCATAAATTCCTCCGAAAAACATAACGCCCAATTAAGGGGTGAACAACACTACCACCCAAACCTAATACATTGTGCCATAAACACTAAATTTGAAGTAGAAGCAAAAGTGCCAAGCGTTGTGAATCCCTCTTAAATTGCTTGTTAGTTTACCTTTCGCACAAATCGCACGATTTAATTATATTGACCATTTTGTGCGACAAACTATAATCTTACTGTAATTCCAAATTTGGAGATTGAGTATGCACACACTAACAGCAAATGATGCAAAGCGTAACTTTGGTGAGCTACTTCTAAGCGCCCAACGTGAGCCAGTAAAGATTAGCAAAAACAGTAAAGATGCCGTAGTGGTAATGTCTATCAAAGACTATGAAGAACTAGAGGCAATGAAAACCGAATACCTTAAACATTGTTTCGAGTCAGCTAAACAAGACTTAGCACAAGGCAATGTAGTTGATGGTGAAGATTTCCTAAGCGCCTTGTAACCCACTATGCAAAAGAATAAATACAAACTAAGTAAATTGGCCCAGGCTCATTTACGAAAAATTAAAAGCTATACCGTCAACAACTTTTCTGAAATGCAGTGGAACAACTATAAAGATACATTGCTAACTGGGTTTCAAATGCTTGCCGACAATCCAGCCGTAGGTCGCAGTTGCGATGAGATTTATCCAAGCGGTTTCTATTTTCCGGTAGGAAAACACACAGCTTACTTTACAAAAGAAGACGGTTTTATTTTAGTTGTGGCTGTACTTGGTCAATCACAACTCCCACAAAACCACTTGTAGCTAAGACATCACCCTAAATAAAAACTGGGGTGATGATCTTGATTGGTAAACTAACGCCCTGTTAAGGTGTGAGCAACGCAATACCAAAGCCGCTGCATACCACCTTAAACACTAAACGCAACGCATAGTGAAAATGCCACGCGTTGCGAATCACTCTTAAACAGTTTGTTATGTGATTACTGACAGTTATCGCTACACTCTTGTACAACTGAACACGTGATGCTCATTAAACTCAATTTCATCACCCAGCTTCAAGCTCTTGAACGCGACGCTAATACTTGGGTCAAAACCACTAATTTTACCTTGGTATGTTTTCGCGGCTATCTCTTTAACAGATGTTACTGTAATTCTTTCAGAATCATATCGAAGAGTTACAGAGTCGCCTGTATTGATACCGGAATACTCGATCGGTTTCCCTGGAGTATGGTCACTTACTACTGAATATGTAATCGCTGTTTCAAATCCTAATTCTTCTGCATTTTTCATAATATTTTCTCCAATCACATAACGCTGCGTTAAGTGGTAAACAACGCCAACCACCAAACCTAAACCATTGTACCTTAAACACTAAATTTAACTTGAACTGAGATCGCCAAGCGTTGTGAATCACTCTTAAATTTATTGTTATGAGGCAACTTGAAGCGACAAAGAAAGGAAGTTTTCATCG
>NZ_JBNJOI010000047.1:0-3249 GCF_050113675.1 Vibrio sp. TRT 21S02 | reverse complement strand
GTTCGGGTTTAGTTCTGTGTTTATGGCGATCCAATTTAGTGTCGTGGTCGCGTGCTTCACACCTTAATTGGGCGTTAGCTGTACTTATTACCCTAGCACGATTTAAATGTGCGGATTAAATATCCGCACATTTAAAGTTAACTTGCGTATACATGTTCAGGCATGGAGGATAATGACTCCAAATTACATATATCTGCAATCCGCATCTTTATTGATAGATTTGGAGCCTTAAAATTGACTAATCTCTTACTTCTCATCATCAACAAAGGCATAAGCATATCCTTACCAGAAATAAAACGTAACAATGAATCTTCATTATAATCGATTAGACTGGATATTTGACTCCTAGTTGTCTCGTATAGTTCTTCTCCGGAAATTTCTATAATATCTGATCTTAAGGTTGAAATTCTATTTTCCACTTTGGTTTGATCAATTTCACCACTGTTTGAGGATATTAATTTACTATATCCAAATGCAACGGTTTGTAATGACGGTGCTATTTTTTTTGCTATTGCATATTCAAGGTACAAATCAATTAGTTTGTCTTTGTTAATGGATACCCATCCTGAATAATCGAAATGTTGTTCCAGTACTTCATATGTTTTTTCGGCGTCTTCTTGCTCAAGTATTGAAAGAATAGACTCGCTACAAATTAGGTGGTTTTCTATACAATACCTAGGTAAAACATATAGCCCTCGAAGATTTGTACATTCACTTTCTCCACAAAGCAAGTACAAATCCCCGTCTACAATAAACAGTCTTGCTCTATCTCTCGGTGCTTGGTCATGTCTACAAGACTCCAAAACCTCAAGCCTGCCTCCCAAGGGAAAAACATTCTCTACTTTATAGTCTGGACCTAATACTCGTTGAACTAACTTCAAAAATAGCTTTTTGTAGCCATGTGCCGTGTCTTCAATGAAGATATCTATTTCATTATACTCATCATAAAAGGTTGCTTTAGCAACTCTAGCTTTTAAATTTCTAGTAAGCATTACTTATCAACTGCCTTTTTAACTTTCTTGCACTTGTTTGTAAGTCCACCAACTATATCTGGAGAATGTGTTGCTAGTACAAATTGTGTTTCTGGATTTGACTCAAGAATTATTTCTGAAAACATTTCTTGCCATCTCATATGTAGAGAAAGCTCAGGCTCATCGATAATAATAATACTTTGCTTTGAAGATAGTGGATTGCTATATTTGTTAAATAGCACATTAGCTATGATAATTAACAGCTGTCTTTCACCTGATGAAAGACAATCAACGTTATAGAGCTTTCTTCTTTTTTCTATCCTGATTAATAGTCTGCCTACTGGATCAACAGCAATTTCCTTTCCAGAGTCAGAGAAAAATTTATTAATTGTCTTTAAGAACTCATTGACTGGTTTGTATATTTCTTTTATTTTTTTATCATAACTATCAATAACACCAACAAGGTCTGATATCCTATTTATTTGAACTTGATTTATAATAAAGTTAAGGTTGAGGGTAGCGTTATCTTTCGATGTTTTTAACTCGTATAATAAACTTTCTAGATTATCAAAGAAATTATCTACTTCCTGTGAAAGGGATTCATCAGTATGAACTATTTTCCTAATTGCGTTGTTTATCTCTTGCTTTTTGTTAATTAACTGACTTACTTGAGACAGGTTTCGACCAGGACTTTCAAAATCAACAATACTTGAACTGGAAAATTTGAAAGAAGATTTAAGGATGCTATCTCTAAGATCTCCTCCTTGCTTCTCTTCCAGACTTCTTATTCCTTTATATGCATCTTGTATCATAAGCTGTGTTTCAATTAATGCGTCCCCTAGCACTCCTCTTGCAAGGTTTTTTCTTGCCCTTGCTGAAGTCATCATATTGTCTCGCATAGCTCTTGATGATACTTGAGGATTATTCCCACTTTTTCTATCCACACCAAGAAAAATAGGCGTCGGAAGCTTTCTGATTTTGTTAAAAATTTCTTGGTTGGAAATTGACTCAAGCTCTAAGTAGCTATCGTGTGTTGATTCACTATTATGGTAGATACGCTCACTGTGGTATATTTCTGGAGGGCTAAAAGTTAGAATACTTCCATCGTAATGAATACTAAACTCGTTGCCACGTCGGCTCTTTCTTTCGAAAAAGATTTCTTTTTCTTTACCATTTCTAGAAAAAACAACACCACAACTTTCAAAGTTAATATCTAAAAGTTCAGAAATATTTGGTGTCAACAGTGCTTTAATCATTTTGATAGCGGTTGTCTTTCCTGAACCGTTAGAGCCAATCAGAAAGTTAACATCCTCATTAAAATTAATATCAAAGTCCATGTAATCATGCACTTTGTTTGCGTAAAACCTAGTCAATTTCATAGAACATATACTCTTACTTAGTTATAATTTGGTAATACGAAACATTATGCACTATAAGTGTTTGGTTTGAAATCTCGCTATGTGGTTTTATACGAAAAAGAGGCACTTACGTACTTGTACAGCTAACAAAGCATTTAAGAGTGATTCGCAACGCTTGGCATTTTTCATTCCATCGTTGGGTTTCGTGTTTACGGTGGTATGGTTTAGTTTTGTGGTAGCGTCGCTCACACCTTAATGCGGCGTTATCTCTCTAGGAGAATATTTTGAATAAATTTGTCTTTTTTATATTGTTCTTAACTTCAATGTTTGCGAATGCTTCAGTCAATACCTTTATGACTGTGCATAGTGAATCGGAAGCTCTGAAAGAAACTACTGACTTTATACGAACTTTGTTTATTGAAAATGATGTAAAGGCAGCTTATGAAAAATCTCATGAAGTAATGAGAAGTAAGCTGACATTTGCCAAGTTTAAGGCGGTGGCTGATAGTGTAAACAAAGAGAATGAAAAATATGAAATCACACATATATTAGTGAATAGAGAAAATAATAAAATTTCAGTGTATGTGGAACAAATTGATCAGAGCAATGAGACGTTATATTTTGGTGTTTTGTTGATAGGTTCTTCCATAACGGGGTATCGAGTTGCAGGAATTCGATATTCATCACACGATATTAGGCCCAAAGAACTAGAGAAAATAATCGTTGTAAAATGAGAGATAACAAAGCATTTAAGAGTGACTCACAACGCTTGGCGATTTCAGTTTAAACTCGGTTTCAGTGTTTAAGGTGCAGTGGTTTCGGTTGGATGTTTAGCGTTGTTCGCACCTTAATGCGGCGTTATGAGCCAGCTCTATACGTGACTTGGGTTGAGAAATTTCAAATATCTTATGAAATAGAAT
>NZ_JBNJOI010000046.1:0-3439 GCF_050113675.1 Vibrio sp. TRT 21S02 | reverse complement strand
TAACGGAACACATTATATAAAATGACAGACTGTAAGGTTGATTTAAAGCAGAGTTATATCGATTAGCAGCTAACGCCCTGTTAAGGTGTGAGCAACGCAATGCCTAAGCTCCCGCATACCACCTTAAACACTAAACACAACGCATAGTAAAAATGCCACGCGTTGCGAATCACTCTTAAACAGTTTGTTAGGGCGAAACTACTTTTGATTCAGAAAACTGACAACCAGAGCACTTATAAACCCTTTTTACCGCACCTAAGTCCCCAAAAACTTCATCCGGAGCAGATGAGATTAATTCGTAGGTGCGCTTATTACATTTTGGGCAAAGTTCACCTGTAGCACTCGTTAACTCGGAAATTTGCTCCCTTAACTCTGCATTTTCGGATGTAAGGTCAGCGATTTTCAATTTCGCATCAGCTAACTCTAAGCTCAAATCAGCCAATAAGTTTTTAAACTCTGCATCTTCTATGCTTTTACTTATTTCACGAAGCCTTGATGTCAAAGACAACGCTGTACTAATTGATGACAGAATATCAGTCATATTTATTTCTCACTCTACTGCTAATAGTTCCGATAAGCCCTAACGCCCTGTTAAGGTGTGAGCAACGCAATACCGAAGCTTCCGCATACCACCTTAACCACTAAAACCACCGCATAGTAAAAATGCCACGCGTTGCGAATCACTCTTAAACAGTTTGTTATAGCGCTTTGCCGTTTACAAGTGACCAATGATGAGGCATTAATTCTCGTATAGTTTTGAAAACCAATGCATTCTCTGGAGTCGTAATTGCTGCTTTGACATCCCCACCCCAATGGACAAGGCGCTCTTGGCAAACTCCGCATGGTGACAAGATTAGAAATTCATCGTTCTCGCTCTCACGACACAGGCATAATGAGTGGGTCACTCGCTCATTGAGTTTGTGAGCCTCTAAATACGCTCCCACCTCCATGCATAGTGAAAGAGCATCGTTTTTAGTATCAGGAGCAATGCTTGTTAATATTTTTCCTGACTCTGTTCTAACAGCCGCAGCTCCACCCCAACCAGAAGGATATCGCATATTTACTAGTTCTGTTGCTGCTTGATAGAGCTCTTTTTCGATATTATCCATGACCAACCATATTCAATTTTATCGAGCGCTATAACGCCGCGTTAAGTGGTGAGCAACGCTACCACCAAACCTAAACTATTGCACCGTAAACACTAAAGCCGATTCAAACCGAAAATGCCAAGCGTTGTGAATCCGTCTTAAACGCTTTGTTATGAGCCCTCTGTCAGTTACAATGCAGCATCCCGAAAACCACGAGCTAAGTATGAAAGATTCATTTGTAGGCTTTTATAGTCCCAACGAAGAACTATTACAACAAATATGGTCTTCTGAAAATACTATTTTTATTTTTGACACTAACGTTCTTTTGAATCTGTATGGGTACGCAGAACAAACTAGAGATGACTTTTATAAAATAGTTAGAGAGTTAGAAGATAAAGTATGGCTGCCCTACCAAGTTGGTCTTGAATATCAACGACGCCGCTTAGATGTTATTAAAAACGAAAAATCCGTATTTAAAGATGTAGACAACTGTTTAGCAAAAATTCAAAAGGTTTTTGATAATGATTTTAAATCTCTGTCCCTTCAGCGACGCTTTCCAAAACTTGCAGAAAATACTGAAAAGCTAGAAGCTCAAATTAATAAAAGCATTGCAGATTACAAAAAATCTGTAAAGTATTGGAATGACAAACAGCCTTGTGTTCGTTCACACGACCCTATCCGTGCGCAACTTGATACTCTCTTCAATGGAAAGCTCGGTGAAGCTCCAGAAAGCCAAAAGTGGTTAGACGATATTTACAAAGAGGGAAAAGAGCGATTTGAAAAACTAATACCTCCAGGCTTTAAAGATGCAGTGAAGGATAAGGCACCTGACAGTCATTTTATCTACAACGGACTTTCTTACGAAAGGCAGTATGGAGACCTTATACTATGGAAGCAGATTATTGCGAAGGGAAGTTCACAAAACATAAAATCCGTCGTATTCGTTACCGACGACTCCAAAGAAGACTGGTGGTACCAACTGACCTCCAATGGTAAAAAAATTGTAGGACCTTTGGCAGAACTTCGCGCCGAAATTTGTCGAGAGGCTCAAGCTGACGATTTTCATATGTACACTACATCAGAGTTCATGAAAGATGGTCAAAAATACCTAAACATAGGATTAAGTGAAGGCTCCATTTCGGATGTCGTACACGTTTTAAGTGAGCACGAAAACTCAACTACACTTCCAACAAGAAAATATGTCAGAAAACGAGCCACCATTGAGCCAAGAGTTAGATATAAAATCGTTGATGACAAGTTAAGTTCCGCGTTAGAAGCTTACCAAGCTGAAGATTATTTAAGTAACTACTATAGCCAACTAGCTGATATGGAGTTACCTCGTTTTAGCGAGAGATACCGTAGCGCGTTAATGAAGGAAATAATGACTAGATATCGTGAGAATAACGAAAATGATGACGATGATGATGACTGCGAACCAGAGCCAGTTTAATAGTCAAAAGCCCAAGTTGTGCTTGGGCTCATAACGCCCTGTTAAGGTGTGAGCAACGCATACCGAAGCTACCGCATACCACCTTAAACACTGAACGCAACGCATAGTAAAAATGCCATGCGTTGCGAATCACTCTTAAACAGTTTGTTAGCTTAATTACCTAAAGCGCTCTGTATACTCATTAAACACCCACCCCTCAAGCGTGCTACCATCTTTTTGAGGTACAGCAACCTTTACCCAACTACGCTCTTTCTCTAACACGTACACCAGTTGACCAAAGACTAAGTGAGAAATAATTTCTGCTTTCACAGAAGCAGAAGATCTTAAACGAACTCCATCACCACTAATAAATCTATTCGTAGCAGTGACCTCAACTCCTGTACTTTGAGGCAACTTTTTAATTGTGCTTTTCTGTACTCGAAGAGGTTCGTTGTTGTTTTGAAGATACTCTGTCACTAACGGTTGCACATAAACAGCAACAAATAGAGGCATTACGATGAAATTAAATAAGTACTTAAGAAAAAATAGGAAAAAAGTGGGTAACTTTTGAAGAGTTCTCTCGGCGTCTCTTTCAGAGATTTGCTCTTCTTGAAGGTTATTTCCAACCTCAGCCAATACTTCTGAAAATTCAGATAACTCTTGTTCGGTATATAAAGAGTTGAGCGCATCAAAATGACTCAGCGATGCTGCATTTATGACAAAGTTAAAGGCATCAATTTGTTTCAAAGATGCTGCATTTACAACTGAATCAAGGGCTTTAAGCTGATTCAAAGATGCTCCATTTACAACTGAGTCAAGAGCTTTAAGCTGATTCAAAGACGCTGCATTTACAACTGAGTCAAGAGCTTTAAGCTGATTCAAAGACGCTGCATTTACAACTGAGTCAAGAGCTTTAAGCTGA
>NZ_JBNJOI010000045.1:0-4085 GCF_050113675.1 Vibrio sp. TRT 21S02 | reverse complement strand
ATACTAAAGTGATACTATTCTATCACTTTGAGTATAGCAAGCTCCATGACGGCTAACGCCGCATTAAGGTGCGAACAGCGCTAAACACTTAACCTAAACCACTGCGCCTTAAACACTAAAACCGAGTTTAAACTGAAATCGCCAAGCGTTGTGAGTCACTCTTAAATGCTTTGTTATATTTATAAGCCTACACAACTTAATGACAAACAAAGCCAATAGTCACCTATTTATATAGCCATATACCGATCCAATCATCATGATGCATTTTACATGCTACGTTATCAGCTTTATACCTGACCTTAACCGTTTTATTGGCTGCGATACTTCTAATAACTGTTGAAAGCATACCGTCAAATGCTGCACTTTTAGAACTTACACCAGCAGAGCCACCACTCTCAAAATAAACCCAAAGGTGTGCATCCGATTGGTTAACCTCAGACGTACCAACAAAATAGTTTACAATGTTTTCAGTGCACTCAGTTACAGCATAGGTGTTAAACGAAGTGAGCAATATCACCACTACTGAAATCAATTTAAATTTCATTACTTCTCCTAACTTAATTAAAAATATAACGCCCTGCTAAGGGGTGAGCAACGCAATACAAAAGCAGCCGCAAACCACCTTAATCACTAAATTAAACGCATAGTGAAAATGCCACGCGTTGCGAATCCCTCTTGAGCAGTTTGTTAGTTTGCAAACCCAAAGCGTTGATTTTACGTTATTTTAAACTTTGTAAACAATAAACCCTATATGTTTTGATGCACTTAAGTCAGGCGTAGTCTCAAAGCGGCTACTCAATGAAACCACGTGAAACAAACAACGCCGCAGAAAACGAACTCACAACACCAAAAAGCGCTTTTGGAAAACCAATCTCACAATGCGGACTTTCAACAAAGCCACTGAAACCACATGAACTTACCACACCAGAGAAAACGCCATTTCAGCGAGTAAATCGGCTTTTGTACGAACAAACTCAACGAGCAGAGTTTCAGCAAAAAAGTTCGACTCAGGCACCCCAAAAGTCGCCGTACCAAAAAAACAAATCAACCGTTGAAACGATGCCAATTTTGAATTTTCGCCACGCTAGTTAACACTGAAATTGAATGCCAATACGACAATTTCAACTTTGAGCTTTTAACACTAGATCTTGCGATATAGCTGCGTTTTTCCTCTTGCAAACTAACGCCCAATTAACGTGTGAGCAGCGCATACACTGAACTTAAACACTGCGCCGTAAACACTAAACTCAACTCGAAGTGAGAACGCCAAGCGTTGCGAATCACTGTTGAATTGTTTGTTATGTTTTACCACAAACAACTGATTTACTTGAGAAAGAACTACTATTTCTGACTAGTTTTCTGAACCAAGCCACAAGGTAAGAATTGACTTGACCACCAAAGGCGACCAACCTAAAACGAGTAGTTCCACTTCCCTGCCCAATGAGGCAACCCGAGCAACTAACAACAAGCGCCCTTTCTTTCCAACCAAAGCGCAAAACAATGCTGAATTGCCGAGGCAACTGCCAAACCGAAATGCTACTTGGCAAAGAACCTAAAAGCGACTTTAAGCCAGTTAAACAAAAAACCGACCGCCACGACCTGACAATGAAGCAACCCACGAACATTGGCATGTTTTACGGGCTGATTGGTTCAAGAACTTAGACCGACAATACTGATTTGCTGAGTCTACTAGGGACGAATTGCCAGAGGGACAAAGAACTAGAGCCTAAGACATTTAAGCCTTTGAAATACAAGTAAACATAACGCCCTGTTAAGGGGTGAGCAACGCAATACCAAAGCCGCTGCATACCACCTTAAACACTTAAACCAACGCATAGTAAAAATGCCACTCGTTGCGAATCCCTCTTGAACAGTTTGTTAGTATTCAGACCCAACCTGTTACACCGAACTTAAAAAGAAGTCTTATTTGTCAGTTCTCTATCGTCTTGGTACCACAGTTTTCACAGATCGTATGTCGAGAAAACTCATCCATAGAAGCTAAAAATGGACCAACTGCCCAGCCTTTGATTAACCCAGCAATAAACTCTTTACGCTTTTGATGTTTTACACCAGCAAAAGGACTTGGGTTCCTAATCAATACGGTAATATGTTTGGATTTAATGTTGCAAGCAGAACACTGATATTTGTCTATCTGATGAAGCACTAATTTTCCTCCTGAATACTAACGCCGCATTAAGGTGCAAACAACGCAAAAACACCCAACCTAAACCATGGCACCTTAAACACTAAAACCGAGTTTAAACTGAGATCACCAAGCGTTGTGAGTCACTCTTAAATGCTTTGTTAGCATACTTACTCAACTTGTGCTCGGACCATCGATGCCACTGCTTGAGAAGCTGGTTCATTTAATGATGATAAACCATTTATAACACCTTGCTGATTTAGCTCTGATTGATTTTGGCTAAGCTTCCATTGCCCTTCAAGGGAATTAACTTTTATTTCAACTCCAACGATAGCTGGAAGCATTTTCTGAATGTACTCCTTAGGAGCATCAGATATAGACCAAGAATTAGATGTACCAGCTTCGTGTTTAGTTGTTAGCTCATCAATTACGCTATATACCCAATCGGGATCCGTTACAAATGAAATGGATCCTTTCACATGCACTACGACATAATTCCATGTTGGAACTGCCTTACCATGTTCCGCTTTCGTTGGATAATGGTTTGGCGAAATATAGCAATTAGGTCCATTAAAAATAACAAGTACATCCGAACCATTTTGTACTTTTTTCCACAGCGGATTTGCTTTAGCTATATGTGCCTTCAAAATAAGCGTCTCGCCTACCGACTCTAACAGTACTGGAAGATGAGTAGCTTCCATACCGTTATCTGAATAAGAGACAAGTGTGGCAAATGAGTACTTCTGTATGACGGCAAGTAACTCCTCTATTTTTTCTTGCCTAAATTTCCTTGGAATAAACATATTTCATCCTTGTATGCTAACGCCGCATTAAGGTGTGAACAACGCTAAACACTTAACCTAAACCATTACGCCTTAAACACTAAAACCAGGTTTAAACTGAGATCGCCAAGCGTTGTGAGTCACTCTTAAATGCTTTGTTATGTGCAATCACCTGCTTTTTGAAATATAAATTCAGGCTCCCCAATAAATAAACGCTTCAACCGTTTTAAACAAACCATATCGCCCTTTTCAAGATAAATATGTGAAGGTTCACCAATACGAATTAATTGTTCAGAATGGGAGTTAACAAGACTCACTCGAACATAACCAACATTTCCAGTCTGTGTCGATACATATCCTCTACCTGAAATCAAGCCTGTCACAAGTTCACCTCGATCTGTTAACTTTGAAAGCGGAAAATACAGTAAGCCGATTACTAGAAAAACCGCAAATATAGTTATAGCTTTTTGGTTCAGATGAAACCAAGTAGCAACCATTTTAATCACGCTACCTCCTGCACATAACGCCGCATTAAGGTGTGAGCAACGCTACCACGAAACCCCACCATACCACCGTAAACACAAAACCCAACGATGGAATGAAAAATGCCAAGCGTTGGGAATCACTCTTAAATGCTTTGTTATGTTTATGCCCTGACCATTAGAAATAGTCAGAAAAATCGTCAGAACCAATAAAATAATGAGGAGTTTCATCGTCAGACTCTACATCTGAAGCGAAACGAACTGCCATATCCTGAAAATCACCGATGTTTTCTTGATAGTTATCGAAAGCATCTTCTTTTGAGTCATCCGTGCCAAAGTGATCGTTTATGACACCAACTGGAATAGCGAAAACATATCTGTCACCATCATATTTTGCATCAAACATGAGGGCATCAAGGTTTTGCTTGTACCAGAACTCACTTTCAGAAAAGTCCCATGTATCTACTTCCATTTCCGTACTCCTTGATCGTGAAAAGGAACACCTTTTTAGCATAGAAAACACAGCCTGTTAGGACCTATTTTCAGGAAAATGCCATTCCATTAACCACATCACAAAAGTGGATATTTCACTGTGTAAACATAACGCCGCATTAAGGTGCGAACAGCGCTAAACACCCAGCCTAAACCATTGCACCTTAAACACTAAACTGACTTGAA
>NZ_JBNJOI010000044.1:0-4091 GCF_050113675.1 Vibrio sp. TRT 21S02 | reverse complement strand
GGTAACAAATGGGATTTACTGCAACTAAACAGAGCAACCAAATAGCACGCACATAACAATAAATTTAAGAGTGATTCATAACGCTTGGCGCCCTCACTTCAAGTCAGTTTAGTGTTTATGGCACAATGCTTTAGGTAAGGTGTAAGCGTTGTTCACACCTTAATTTGGCGTTATGTTTACTTGTAATTCAAAGGCTTAAAGGTCTTAGGCTCTAGTTCTTTGTCCCTTAAGCAATTCGTCCCTAGTAGACTCAGCAAATCCGCATTGTCGGCCTAAGTTCTTGAATCACTCAACCCGTAAAACATGCCAATGTTCGCGGGTTGCTTCATTGTCAGGTCGTGGCGGTCGGTTGTTTGTGTAGCTGGCTCTAAGTCGCTTTTGGATTCTTAGCCAATTAGCATTTCGGCTTGGCAGTTGTCTCGGCAATTCAACACTGTTTTGCGCTTTGGTTGGAAAGAAAGGGTATTTGTTGGAGCTAAGTTGGGTTGCCTCATTGGGCAGGG
Source organism: Vibrio sp. TRT 21S02 (assembly GCF_050113675.1). Classification (NCBI taxonomy): domain Bacteria; kingdom Pseudomonadati; phylum Pseudomonadota; class Gammaproteobacteria; order Vibrionales; family Vibrionaceae; genus Vibrio; species Vibrio sp. TRT 21S02. The sequence continues at coordinate 3,588 of NZ_JBNJOI010000044.1, read as the reverse complement.
AAGTGGAATGATTCGTTTCTAGTTGGTCGCCTTTGGCGGCCAAGTTGGTTTCAGCCTTGTGGTTTGCTTCAGAAAACTAGTTAGAAATAGCAGTTTTTTCTCAAGTGAATCATATATTTGTGGTAAAACATAACAAACAATTCAACAGTGATTCGCAACGCTTGGCGCTCTCACTTCGGGTTGAATTTAGTGTTTAGGGCGCAGAGTTCAACTTCAGTGCTTGCGCTGCTCACACGTTAATTGGGCGTTATGTACTTTGGAGAAAATATGGAAGTTGTTACTACTGAAAAACACGTCTCAGAATATCCCAATCCGTTTTATTTGAAGCAAGGTGACAAAGTAGCTCTAGGTACAATTGATGACGAGTTCCCCAACTGGATCTTTATAACCAGTGTCGAAGGGGAGCAGGGTTGGGCTCCAGTTCAATATATCGAGAAGATTGAAGGAAGCTCAGAAGGTATCTTGCTTGAAGACTATGACAATGTTGAGCTTAATACTGTCATTGGCGAAAAACTTTCTGTGCTATTCGAACTTAATGAGTGGTATCGAGTTTCGAGGTCAACGGGTGAAATAGGTTGGGTACCAGTGCGCTCGGTACAACGTACATAACAAGCAATTTAAGAGGGATTCACAACGCTCGGCATTTTTGCTTCTACTTCAATTTTAGTGTTTATGGCACAATGTTTTAGATTGGGTGGAGGCGTTGTTCACCCCTTAATTGGGCGTTATGTGCTCTGGAGGAGTAATGAATAGAGTCGAACAAATAATCCGTTCAACTGACGTGAAAGTTCGTAGGGATATAGCTCTAGAGTCGACTTGGTTATATGGTGATTATGAGCATATGGTAGAGGAGGCACTGTCTTTTCATTGCCCTACATGTAACGTCAGTGACCTTTTAAAATTACAATTATCTCAGTTGTATCACCAAGGGTATGTTGTTATTGAAAATATTGCAGTCGCAGTTCCTGTTACTTCGGTACTGTCGGTTTTAGAGCGCATCAGTGATATCGGTAATGGTCGAGGTAAATTGAGAAACATCTCAGACCAAGTGGGTTTTAAAGTCCTGCATACTCATTTTGGACAATCTTCGTTTATCGTTGAAAACTGGGCTAATCACGCGAAGCGCACCAAGTTACAAGATCAGAACTTGAATATGGAAACAATGTACCAGTCGTTAATTGAGTCAATCTCGAACGACTACAAAACAGGTGAGTGGGTTGTATACAGCAAGCATAATGGCTCAATTACAATTTGGGGTTTGTGGCTACATGAAGCTGGTGATGACGCTTTGGTTCGTGAACTAAAAGCACGCACATAACAAGCAATTTAAGAGGGATTCACAACGCTCGGCATTTTTGCTTCTACTTCAAGTTTAGTGGTTATGGCACAATGCTTTAGGTTAGGGTGGAGGCGTTGTTCACCCCTTAATTGGGCGTTATATGTTTCATCAATTTAGGAGTTATTTCAATGTCTTATTCTAAGGCTAGTTGCCTTTGTGGTTCTGTGAAAATTACGGCAGAAAACATCAACCCTAAGTTTACAGTTTGTCATTGTCAGTCATGTCGAATTTGGGGAGGTGCTCCATTTTTTGCGGTGAAGTGTGGAACTCAAGTGAAAGTAGAAGGGGAAGATAAAGTCAAAATGTACAAGTCTTCCTCGTGGGCTTCTCGAGGTTTTTGTACAGAGTGCGGAACTCATTTGTTCTATAAATTTAAAGAAACAGGTGAGTACAATATGCCAGTAGGCTTGTTTCCAAATCTTGAAGGATTGGAAATGGACATGCAATATTTTAGCGATATGCGGCCAAGTTATTACTGCTTTGCTAATGAGACCAAGGAAATGACTACTGAAGAAATCATGGCCTACTTTGCGGATAAGGTGTAACCAAACATATAACAAGGCATTTAAGAGTGACTCACAACGCTTGGCGATCTCAGTTTAAACTTAGCTTTAGTGTTTAAGGTGCAATGGTTTGGGTTCGGTGTTTTGCGTTGTTCGCACCTTAATGCGGCGTTAGGTACTTTATCGTTTACAAATGAATATTGTGGAGGTGCGGGGTGCAACAAGGAAAACTCATCTGGCATGTAGCATGTGACGAATCTGGTGTCGGGGGGCAAAAATATTACGGATTTGGTTCTTTGTGGATGAAGTATCAAAGACGTGGTGATTTTGCTCAAAAGGTTAGAGAGCTTCGTGACAAGCATAGATACCACGATGAAATTAAGTGGCAAAAAGCCCATAAAAAACACTATGCTGAATTTTATTCAGATTTGATAGATATGTTTTTTAAACATCAATGGTTAGCGTTTCATTGTATTGTTATCAGAAAGGGTATGGTGAACAAGCAATATCATGGTGGTGATTATGATCTTGCTATGCGAAAGCACTTTACTAAGTTAATCACGACGAAAATTTCAGCCGTTAAAAAAGCTCATCCGAATCGACAGTGTGAATTTAGAATTGAAGTTGACCCGATAGCCTCTCGATATGATAAAGCAGATGAAGCTTTTCATATTATAGCTAACCGAACTCTTCGCCGTAGCTTTAATGGAGAAAACCCTATTAAGTCCGTTGTCGAAAAAGACTCAAAGAAATCAGAAAATATTCAAATTTCCGACTTTCTGTTAGGTGCCGTTATGAGTGCTTTTCAAGGTGCTGCTACATCACCTGCTAAGCTAAAAGTCGCTGAGAAAGTCGCACAATATTTAGGGTGGGATTCTTTGGGGTACGATACCAAACCGCATGAAAGGAAGTTCAATATTTGGTATTTTCATGACCGTACTCAAGGGATCAGAGAGGTTGAAACTAAGCCTGTTGAGCTAAAGTATGCGCTTCCTAAACGTACCTAACAAGCAATTTAAGAGGGATTCACAACGCTTGGCATTTTTGCTTCTACTTCAAATTTAGTGTTTATGGCACAATGTTTTAGGTTGGGTGGAGGCGTTGTTCACCCCTTAATTGGGCGTTATGTTTACGGGAGAAAATGGTGATTTTAGGGCTCAATCATATAACCATTGCAGTTAGTGATTTAGAACGCTCTCTTAAGTTTTATCGAGAGACGTTGGGGTTCACTGCTCATGTTAAGTGGGACAATGGGGCTTACTTATCAGTAGGTGAACTCTGGTTTTGCCTTTCTCACGATGACCCTTGCCCCAAAAATGACTATACCCACGTAGCTTTTGATATCGAACCAAAAGAGTTTGAAGCCTTTGCGAAGCGTGTAGTTTCATCGGGTGTGGAAGTTTGGAAACAGAATAAGAGTGAAGGACAATCACTTTATATCTTAGACCCAGATGGCCATAAACTAGAGATACACTCAGGTTCCCTTAAAAGCAGGTTAGAATCCCTAAGAACTAAGCCGTATAGCGGACTCGTTTGGCTTTAAACATAACAATAAATTTAAGAGTGATTCACAACGCTCGGCGCTCTCACTTCAAGTCAGTTTAGTGTTTATAGCACAATGCTTTATGTAAGGTGGTAGCGTTGTTCACACCTTAATTTGGCGTTAGGCGCAGTATGAAATTTCTTGGTTCAAATCTCCAATTTCTCTTTAGCCATTTGTTCTAGTTTTTCGGCAATTTGGCTTTA
>NZ_JBNJOI010000043.1:0-4666 GCF_050113675.1 Vibrio sp. TRT 21S02 | reverse complement strand
CTTGAATCTGAACTTGTTGAAATAAATTCCATATCGAACCAAACATTATTTATTTCTCACTCTCCATTTTTCGACCAATATTGTTTGCATAACGCCCAATTAACGTGTGAGCAACGCATACACTGAACTTGAATACTGCGCCGTAAACACTAAACTCAACCCGAAGTGAAAGCGCCAAGCGTTGCGAATCACTGTTCAATTGTTTGTTATGTTTTACCACAAGTTACTGACTTAATTGAGAAAGAACTGCTATTTCAAGCCAGTTTTCTGAACCAAACCACAAGGCAAGAACCAACTTGGTCGCCAAAAGCGACTAACCCCAAACCAGTAATTCCACTTCCCTGCCCAATGAGGCAACCCGACAAAGCACCAACAAGCGCCCTTTCTTTCCAACCAAAGCACAAAACAATGCTGAATTGCCGAGGCAACTGCCAAGCTGAAATGCTGCTTGGTTAAGAACCTGAAAGCGACTTTGAGCCAGTTAAAAACAAGAAGCCTACCGCCACGACCTGACAATGAAGCAACCCGCGAACATTGGCATGTTTTACGGGCTGAGTGATTCAAGAACTTAGGCCGACAATGCGGATTTGCTGAGTCTACTAGGGACGAATTACCAGAGGGGCAAAGAACTAGAGCCCAAGATATTTAAGCCTTTGAAATACAGGTAAACATAACGCCCAATTAAGGTGTGAAGCACGCGACCACAACACTTGATTTGACCACCGTAAACACTGAACCTAACTCAAACCAAAAATGCCAAGCGTGCTGAATCACTCTTAAATTGTTTGTTAGGCATCTTTAGTCATCTTTGTCCGCATGATAGCGCCCTGAACAATAGTAACAACGTAGCTCATATTCATTGTCTGCTAACTTCCAAGCACTTAACTCACCAACAGTAGACTGCAATCCACAAATGTCACAAGTTGCTGGCAAATCCTCACTGTCTTCATTCTCACAATACGTGCAACGATACCCGCTAGAAGATTCGGCACAGAGTGCTAACGTATAGTGACCGCACTCAGGGCAATCCAATCTAGAAGGTGGAGCATCTGGGTCTGTCGTATAATCAACAAAGTTATCATTCTCTATTTCTTCTGCCTTCTTAATTGCTTCATAAACTGAGAATTCATATTCACTAGACAAGATACTAAATGTATCTTTTGTGTGAGTTGAAATGTGTTCTGATAAATCTAAATCTGAATAACTCTCGAGAAACTCTGTTACAGAGTGAAACAGCCTGCCAATCGTTTCTCTAACTTCGGATACATCCATTTCAAATTTATGATGTTCAATGGAGTTTCTCAACTTCTTGATCCATTCGAGATCACTGCGTAGTGCCGGTGTTATTGAATCAGGGCTTTCATTATTAATGAAGTTAACACACTCCCAAAGACCTACTGTTTTGTTTTTATCTACCTTTTTGGCAAATAAATCTCGATAAATAAGCAAAGGGTGAATTGAAGCTAGGTGATACTTAAATAGAAGTTCCAAAAAATGAGCCATATGTAAAACAGCAAACTTATACGCCTTTGTTTCACCAGCCTCTCCTTCTTCAAATTTCACGAGGGCTTCCTCAAGACTATCTACTGCATTATCTAATAAATCCAACTTATGCTCGGACATAAAACCTCCTGATGCCTAACGCCCTGTTAAGGGGTGAGCAACGCAATACCGAAGCCGCCGCATACCACCTTAAACACTAAAACTAACGCATAGTAAAAATGCCACGCGTTGCGAATCCCTCTTAAACAGTTTGTTATGTTATCAATCACGACAAGGACTAACCAAGCTTGGCAGTCCCTTTTTATAGAAAGGTTCCATATACGTAAATAATCAGGGAGCCTAAGAAAACCAACAGCCGAAAGCACTGTACATCGCTTTTACCATCTTCAAAGTCGTATGTTACCCCCCTATAGGCAGGTTACGATTAAACAGAAAACAGTACATGATTAGTAAGCTGTATATAGGAACGAAGTCTTTTAGCACCACATAGCCCAAGTCCAGCGAATACCAAATTAGATCCAAAAGCCAAATAAATGTGAATAGAAACATCACTATCAACTTAGCCGTTCTATTCAATATATTGTCTGGCCATATTAACTGCTTCATCAAGCCTACTTCTCCCTAAGTAACCCATCCCCGCCGTTAACATAACGCCCAATTAAGTTGTGAGCAACGCTGCCACATTACCCAAACACTTCACCGTAACCACCAAACCTATTGAAACCGAAAACGCCGAGCGTTGCGAATCAGCTTGAATTGCTTGTTATACCTATTTTTCGACGCTAGCACCAAACAGAGACTCATAGAGCACGCTTAGTTCAATCTCATCGCATCCAGATAAGTCTGAACGCATTGCTTTTACAATTTTACTAAAGGATACATACGAAGCTTCACTGCCCAATGAACCGTGTTTTTGAAAGAAAGAATGCATTGATGTTACAACTGCTTCACTACCTAGCAAAATCACTCGTGTTTTGGATTGATTTAATTGCTTTAGCTGCTCAACACTACGCTGCTCCGAATACTTTGCTGAACTTGCAATTTCAGAAACAGCATTTAAAAAATCCAGATAGGCTGAACTCCGTATTTCGATATGCTTTTTCTTCTTTTTCCGTGCGACTTCCCAGCCAAAACTGAACTAGCGCACTAGAAAGTACACCACCAATTCCGATCAGAGCCACAACCACTTTAATATCCATGTCTCTCCTTATAGGTATAACGCCCTGTTAAGGTGTGAGCAACGCAATACTGAAGCTACCGCATACCACCTTAAACACTAAAAGCAACGCATAGTAAAAATGCCACGCGTTGCGAATCACTCTTAAACAGTTTGTTATGTGTTTGTTTCGATTACCCAAACATCATGCTTTTCAATGAAATATGAATTTCTCGAATGCATAGCTCTAAACAAACCTAGGCGAGTGTGCCCCTCAGCAAGGTTAAATTCATGGTCAAAAGCAACTTCACCGTAGCTCCTTGGGTGAATCAAAGCTTCATTTTTCGCAAAAACGATAATTGGTCTAGGGAATGTGCAATTATCAAACATATAGTTTGAAAGCCTAGTCCGAGCATATGTCTGGTCAATACAAAGTAACCCTACGTCTTCATAATGTTTACGATTGCGCTCAAGCATTTGAATGCTCATAACTTGCTCTGTTGTTAAACTTTTTAAATGAAACTTCCACTTACGAGGTAACAACTTTGACCAATAATCTATAAATTCATCATTGTGGTCATAAGCCCATTGTTCAACCACACACATCGGTATATTTTTAAGAGACTTGTGCCAACGTGAATAGTAGCTTTCAAATGTTTCTTTATTAAAGCCATCAATGTGTCTTACTCGCGGAATCAACCTAGATCTCAGTCTTTCCAGTCGTGCCCGCTTGCTTCTTAGATGCGCTCGAGCCATTTTCTTTCGCTTCAATCGAGTTTCTTTTTTAGTCACTATTTTCTTAGCTCCAATGCTAGCCAAAACACATAACGCCCAATTAACGTGTGAGCAGCGCAGACACTGAACTTAAACACTGCGCCGTAAACACTAAACTCAACCCGAAGTGAGAGCGCCAAGCGTTGCGAATCACTGTTGAATTGTTTGTTATGTTTTACCACAAACACATGATTTACTTGAGAAAGAACTGCTATTTATAACTAGTTTTCTGAAGCAAACCACAAGGTAAGAACTGACTTGACCACCAAATGCGACCAACCTAAAACAAGTATGAACACTTCCCTGCCCAATGAGGCAACTCGATAAAGCCTCAACGAACACCCTAGTCTCTTCTCACAACAGCGCCAAACAATGGCAAATTGCCGAGACTACTGCCAAGGTAGGATGCTGCTTGGGAAGGAATCTCAAAGCGACTTTAAGCCAAAGAAACTGAAACCTAGCCGGCTCGACCTGGAAATGAAGCAACCCACGAACCTTGGCATGTTTTACGACCTAAGAGATTCAAGAACTTAGACCGACAATACTGATTTGCTGAGTCTACTAGGGACGAACTGCCAGAGGGACAAAGAACTTGAGTTAAAGACATTTAAGCCATTGAAATACAAGTAAACATAACGCCGCGTTAAGTAGTGAGCAACGCTAAACCATCTAACCTAAATCTTTATGCCGTAAACACTTAACCCAACTTAGAATGCAAAACGCCAAGCGTTGGGAATCTGCCTTAAACGCATTGTTATACGCTAGCCGAAGATACGCACCTTAGCTTCTACTATTTTATTCGCAACTTTCAAATCATGCTGTGGGTATGCAGACAAACCTATACTTTGTTCAATTGTAGAAGAAAGAGATAAAGCTATTCTCGATGCATCCTTTCCTTCTAGTACCAATCGAAATATATGAGGTACATAACTGTCGTATTCGTCGTTCCACTCATTTTCACCATCGTTAACACCGATTGGATCCCAGTCATTCCATAATATGGATGCTATTTCTTTAAACAGTTTTCTTTCTTTAGCTTCCACAATAATATTTCATGTTCCCGCATTGCGTATAACGCCAAATTAAGGTGTGAACAACGCTAACCACCCTACCTAAAGCATTGTGCCATAAACACTAAACTTGCTTGAAGTGAAAGCGCCAAGCGTTGTGAATCACTCTTAAATTTATTGTTATGAGGCAACTTGAAGCGACAAAGAAAGGAAGTTTTCATCG
>NZ_JBNJOI010000042.1:0-5533 GCF_050113675.1 Vibrio sp. TRT 21S02 | reverse complement strand
GCTTGGGTATAGGACACCAACGGAGTATATTCATGCGCATCTGTAAAAAGTGTCGCACTTCAAACTTGATACTAAGTGTTTAACATTTTAAGAGTTTCTTTCACCTCTTCCGACAACTCTCGAACACACTTAGCAAAAAGATATTCTGCATCTTCTGAAACCAGATTGTCATTTGGTAAAAGGGTCGGTTCAATTTTACCATCGAACAATGGGTACAAATTGTGAACTACGTAATTGCGACGTTCCAATATGTAACCCAACAAAAAAACGACGTCTTTATTCACAAGTTGGTGTTCTTTGCAGCAACCGATTAAAGGACCTAATGTCGGTTTATCTAACTTGATTCTAACTTTAACCTCTGAGGCAATAATTATTTCTTTCAATCTAGATTCAAGTTTTGAAACCAATAAAGTTAAACGCCCCAAATACAAACAAAATTCATCACTCTCAATCAAGTGCTCATAAAACTCATGATTCATATACTGAACTCAAATTAAACACATAACGCCCAATTAACGTGTGAGCAGCGCAAACACTGACCTAAACCACTGCGCCGTAAACACTAAACTCAACCTGAAGTGAGAGCGCCAAGCGTTGTGAGTCACTCTTAAATGCCTTGTTATATGTTTGGTTACACCTTATCCGCAAAGTAGGCCATGATTTCTTCAGTAGTCATTTCCTTGGTCTCATTAGCAAAGCAGTAATAACTTGGCCGCATATCGCTAAAATATTGCATGTCCATTTCCAATCCTTCAAGATTTGGAAACAAGCCTACTGGCATATTGTACTCACCTGTTTCTTTAAATTTATAGAACAAATGAGTTCCGCACTCTGTGCAAAAACCTCGAGAAGCCCAAGAGGAAGACTTGTACATTTTTACTTTATCTTCCCCTTCTACTTTCACTTGAGTTCCACATTTCACCGCAAAAAATGGAGCTCCTCCCCAAGTTCGACATGACTGACAATGACAAACTGTAAACTTAGGATTGATGTTTTCTGCCGTAATTTTCACAGAACCACAAAGGCAACTAGCCTGAGAATAAGACATTAAAATAACTCCTAAATTGATGAAACATATAACGCCCTGTTAAGGGGTGAGCAACGCAATACTGATGCCTCCGCAAACCACCTTAAGCACAAAACGCAACGCATAGCAAAAATGCCACACGTTGCGAATCACTCTTAAACAGATTGTTATGACTCATTTAGCCTTTAGGTGGATAAGGGTCATTACCATAAGTTCTTTCGTCTTCAATCTGCCCATCTTTCTTCTTGATCGTCAGTTGACTAGGTATATTGCGCTTTGCAATATCAACACCATAATCAATTGCATCAGCTTTAACATTAAAATTCTTAAGCGCTGTTTCATTTCCTGTTTTTTTAACTTGCCATTGTTCAATAGCATTAGTCCAAACTACCCAGTATCTGTTACGTGCCATATGAAGCTCCTTATTTAACACAAACCAAATAATAAACACATTGCATATTAATGTCCGTGACTTAGATAAGAAGTTTAAAGATGAGTCATAACGCCTTGTTAAGGTGTGAGGCACGCAATACTGAAGCCTCCGCATACCACCTTAATCACTATACCTACCGCATAGTAAAAATGCCACGCGTGCCGAATCACTCTTGAACAATTTGTTATGCGTTTTTTAAAAGTTCGACGAACTCTTGTCTTCGTGACTCACTGCTAGAGATATGAATAACTACCGTATCTCTAAGTTCATAGTAAGGATGTGATGCTAAATGTTTTGCAAACCAAAAGACTTCTGACAGCGGCTCATCATCGTGCCAAGTTGTTATAACCAAATTTGCATCATTCAAATCGCTATCTCCGACGTAAATGATATTAGCTATATCTATAGATGTATCCCAAGAACTGGCATTAACACCCCAAGCTAAAGCATACATGCAACCACTCTCGACTAGCCAAGAACTCAATTTCGATTGCCAACTTTCAGCTACAGCTTCCTCAGCCACAATTATGCAACGAAACTTCCCAACCTGAAGTACGGGAATATGTGACGCATCTTTTTTTAAGTGAAGATATTCCATATTACCTCTGAAACGCATAACGCCGCGTTAAGTGGTGAACAACGCCAATCACCAAACCTAAAACATTGTACCTTAAACACTAAATTAAACTTAAACTGCGATCGCCAAGCGTTGTGAATCCGTCTTAAACGCTTTGTTATGGCGAAGCTCACGTTTAGCGATTTAGTTCCGTCCAACTTGAGAATAAGCCAAGATCTGTATATTGATGCTCAAAGGCACGCTTGTAACGCACACCAACATACTTTGCCTTACCTACCAAATTTAAACCCACCAAAAACTGTTTAGCAGATGACTTCCTTTCGAATACCGGAATGCCTAAAGCTTCAAGCTCCTTTAGGGTATCCGAATCAACCAATATATTGCCATTATGATCATAATGTACATGTTCAAGCCGAACAGTCTTAACCTCGACACTTTCTAATGAAAGACTTGGTTCAAATGCATAGAGTGCCTGATTTTTAGTTGCTGTATTTGCTAATACAAATGCCATTTTTTCTCCTAAGCCATAACGCCCAATTAACGTGTGAGCAGCGCAAACACTGAACTAAACCACGACGCCGTAAACACTATATTCAACCCGAAGTGAGAGCACCAAGCGTTGCGAATCACTGTTGAATTGTTTGTTATGTTTTACCACAAGTTACTGACTTAATTGAGAAAGAAGTGCTATTTCAAGCCAGTTTTCTAAACCAAACCACAAGGCAAGAACCAACTTGGCCGCCAAAAGCGACTAACCCAAAACCAGTAATTCCACTTCCGTGCCCAATGAGGCAACCCGACAAAGCACCAACAAGCGCCCTTTCTTTCCAACCAAAGCGCAAAACAGTGCCGAATTGCTGAGGCAACTGCCAAGCCGAAATGCTAATTGGCTAAGAACCTAGAAGCGACTTTAAGCCAGTTAAACCAGAATCCCATCGCCACGACCTGACAATGAAGCAACCCACGGACTTTGGCATGTTTTACGGCTGGAGAGATCCAAGAAGTTGAGCCGACAATGCTAAATTGCCGACTTAGAAAAACGAATGCTCAAATAGAACTAAGAAGATGAGAACAAAGAACTTTCCTGCCCGTAGCCTAACGCCCAATTAAGGGGTGAACAACGCCTCCAACCAAACCTAAAGCATTGTGCCATAAACACTAAATTTGAAATAGAAGCAAAAGTGCCAAGCGTTGTGAATCCCTCTTAAATTGCTTGTTAAGTGAAAATCACCCATTTTGTATGGACCTTACACGCTGTGAATAAATGAAATCCTCAAGTGCATATACAATGTTTTGAATTGAGGGTTGGTTTAGATTTTTAAGTGATTTGAAACATAACTGTTTGGTTTCAGATGGTTTTATTCGCTTTAAACGATTTAACTTAAAATCTCCCAGTATATTCAAGCTCGGTTCCGTACATGAAAATACATATATGAACAGTTGACCCACTAAAAATGATGTAGATTGAGTGTTGTTCTCTGTTTTTCCAAAGTGTGATGCCGCAGTCGCAACAGTACCTAGCCGCACCGATGTGCGAGAGTATGCACAAACCTCATTCGTATCATGCTTTGCTACATAAATTTTAAAATACTCAGGGATAGTTTGCTTCTCATAAAATCTTTGTAAATCTTCTTTTGGAATTGAGTTAGTCTTTAGTTTCGTGTGTTCTGCGAGCATAGTTTTCATCGTGATCCACTTGGAAAATAGCTGAAGTTGTTGTTTATCTAACTTCATGTCGCAAGTTTTAATAGCATTTTGAAGAATAGGTTTAGCCTTTTCTTCGAGTACGCTCATCCAACCGTTGTTGCAAGTAGCACATACAACCCGGAATTTCTTTGTAGTTACAGGCCCAGAGCGAGTACTAATTTTCTTTTCAGCATCATTTAAGTTAGGAGTAGCCTGAATTGAGCCCTCAATATGCTTTGCTATTTCATTTTTGCCGAGTTGCTTGCCAAGCCAGTCTGGCCAAAAGTGTTCTTTGGTCAACCCACTCTGCCCGCAAAAAATACAAAACTTTTGTTCCATTCCAACCCTTTTCACTTAACGCCAAATTAAGTAGTGAGTAACGCTACCACACACTTAAACCATTGTGCCGTAAACACTTAAGCTAATTCAAAGCAAAAATGCCCAGCGTTACGAATCTGCTTAAATTTATTGTTATGCCTAGATCCAATGTTGTACTACTGAACACAAAATTGACAAAGCACCAAACCAAACAGGTGCCGTATAATCTAAGTCTTGTACGAAAGCAACAATCTGACATATTTTGGGAACTTTTACGTCTGCAAAGAAACACAAAAAGGGTTCGCCTTCATCATCATGTCCATGAAATGGTTTTACTTCTCCAGTTACGCGGAATTTATTAACTTTAGGAAACGCATCAATAATGCTTTGAAGCTCTCTATTTACCTCATCGCGGCTTTCAATCATTGGCGATGTAGAGAAACATTCTGGAGATAAAAATATTGATCCTTTGTATTTCCCATATTGACCTGGGATTTGTGAAACCAAATTATGCATAGCATCTTTTCGGATGATATAGGGGCTATTCCCAAGCATAACTGCATAATAAAAATATCGAGCCAAACCATATGAAGCCATTAAGACTAAACCCCACATGATGGAGTCAGGATTGGTCATTATAAATGGGATACCGAGTACACTGATTTTTCCACTACTATCAAGTTCTATTCCAGAAAAGGTAAATACCAGCAAAGCAAGTGAGGATAGAAGTGAAAACCGTCTCAGTTTTTCTATATCAGGCAAAATATCTCCTTAGGCATAACGCCCAATTAAGGGGTGAACAACGCCTCTACCCAAACCTAAAGCATTGTGCCATAAACACTCAATTTGAAGTAGAAGCAAAAATGCCAAGCGTTGTGAATCCCTCTTAAATTGCTTGTTATATGCACAGAATTTCGACTTGCTTGATGGCGTCAAAGAATACTTTATGACACTTAAAATCGGACTTACTTCCTACTTTATGCCAGAAGAAATTAAACTCATGCCCACCGTCATCTTGAGAAAAGAAACTCCAGCTATTCGGTAGTTCTTGGTCTATTTCGCAAAGCACAAAATGCCACAGCTGATTTTGAAAACCGCTTTCCCAGCAATCGAGATAGTGAGCGCTCGATACACTAGATAACCCAGACTCTTCTTCCAGCTCTCTCAAAGCGGCACTTTCGATAGAAAAATCCGATGATTCTAGTGTTCCTTTAACAAGTTGAACATCGGCTAATGGATGCTCAAACAACAGTAACTCAAGATCGTTTCCTGACTTTCTGAGCACTACAGGGCAGACTTTAACTTCCCTTTTTCGGATTCTTTCTTCCACTGAACTCCCCCGTGCATATAACGCCGCATTAAGGTGTGAGCAGCGCTTGGCTATACTTGAGCGAAGCGAAAACGCCAAGCGTTGCGAATCACTCTTAAATTTATTGTTATGTGCGTGCTATTTGGTTGCTCTGTTTAGTTGCAGTAAATCCCATTTGTTACC
>NZ_JBNJOI010000041.1:0-6064 GCF_050113675.1 Vibrio sp. TRT 21S02 | reverse complement strand
GCCTAGTTATCTGATTTATGGTGAATAATTTACGTATAACAAGGCATTTAAGAGTGACTCACAACGCTTGGCGATCTCAGTTTAAACTTGGTTTTGGTGTTTAAGGTGCAGTGGTTTAGGTTAGGTGTTTCGCGTTGTTCGCACCTTAATGCGGCGTTATGATTTTTATCGAAGTGGGGAGGTTGTATGGCAATATCATTTGAAAGTCAGAGGCTGACAGTAGTTGAAATTACTGACGGGTTTGATTTGTCTAAACACTCATATTTGCTAGAGCGGATTCCTCAAATCCTCACGCCGGTAGTTGTAGAAAATCTTCCTCCATATTTCCACGAGATAGGTTCCGGTGAACAAGCCCGAACCTGGCTTGAGCGGATGTTGTTGGAGAGCCGCTTACTTCAAGTGGAAGCCGAGGGGCGCAAACTAATAGGTTTCCTGTTCGCTTATGTGGAAAATGACGAGTGTGCCCACATTGGTTATTTGCTCGCTGAAGAATACTGGGGACGAGGGCTAGCTAGTGAATTACTTCAAGGTTTCTTACATGAAGTCGAGAAATCCGAATCTTGGTTAAAACTCATAGGCGGTGTTGGCCGATCTAATATTGCTTCAGCGAAGTTACTTAAGAAGCTGGGGTTCATAGCGCAACCCGCTAAGGACAGTAGTGTGGTTTTCTATGAATATACGATTCCCCAGCCACAATCATAACAATAAATTTAAGAGTGATTCACAACGCTTGGCGCTTTCACTTCAAGCCAGTTTAGTGTTTATGGCACAATGCTTTAGGTAAGGTGTTAGCGTTGTTCACACCTTAATTTGGCGTTAGCTGTAATAGGTATTTGGGAGTTCTAAAATCGGATGTATAAATTAGAAATATTCTGTACGCCTGAGCAGCAAGATCTAGTGCTGAGTACTTTACATGAATCAGGTGTTGATAAAATCGGAAACTATGATCATTGTTGGGCTATTGGTTCAGTTACAGGCTCCCACCGAGCGCTTGATGGCTCAACTCCTGTGTTTGGAGGCAAAGGAAATGTGGAAAGCTATTCTCTGCTGAAGGTTGAAATCAACGTTGCGAAAAGCCAAGTGAAACCTATAGTTGAGCAGCTACGAATCTGCCTTGGCTGGGAGGAGCCTTTGGTAAATGTCTTCAAAGTGTATAACTCGGAGTTTGACCTTTGACGGTGGAGTATACAGCTAACAAGGCGTTTAAGGCGGACTCACAACGCTTTGCGAACTCAGTTTAAGTTGAATTTAGTGTATAAGGTGTAATGGTTTAGGCGTGGTGGTTGGCGTTGTTCACCACTTAACGCGGCGTTATATGCCCGATTTGAATGTAGAGGAAATAATTGGAAATATTAGGTTTTTTTCAAGTAGCACTATTGTTAGGTTGTTTGGGAATGATTATCTCTAACCTTGTTTTAATGCATACTTTGTTTTACAAAATGTCTTCTGCATTGAACGGATATAGTGTAGCGGCTATAGCGATGGCTCCTTTTTTGATCTTTATACCATGTAAGTCATCTGATGCTGCTGAACTTTATCGGAGACAAATACTTCAGCATGGTAAAAGGTTTTTGTTTTGGGTGTTTGTGTTAGCTTTATTTGTATATACGCATCATGAATACGAGTTATTTCTTGAATCTAGGCAAGTCTCAGGCATATAACAAGGCATTTAAGAGTGACTCACAACGCTTGGCGATTTTAGTTTAAACTTGGCTTTAGTGTTTAAGGTGCAGTGGTTTTGGGGTAGGTGTTTAGCGTTGTTCGCACCTTAATGCGGCGTTATGTTTACTTGAAATTCAAAGGCTTAAAGGTCTTGGGCTCTAGTTCTTTGTCCCTCTGGCAATTCGTCCCTAGTAGACTCAGCAAATCTGCATTGTCGGTCTAAGTTCTTGAATCTCTCAGCCCGTAAAACATGCCAATGTTCGCGGGTTGCTTCATTGTCAGGTCGTGGCGGTTGGCTTCTTGTTTAACTGGCTTAAAGTCGCTTTTAAGTTCTTAGCCAATTAGCATTTCGGCTTGGCAGTTGCCTCGGCAATTCAGCATTGTTTTGCGCTTTGGTTGGAAAAACAGGGCGCTTGTTGGTGCTTAGTCGGGTAGCCTCATTGGGCAGGGAAGTGGAATTACACGTTTTAGGCTGGTCGCCTTTGACGGCCAAGTTGGTTCTTACCTTGTGGTTTGCTTCAGAAAACTAATCAGAAATGGCAGTTCTTTCTCAATTAAATCATGTGTTTGTGGTAAAACATAACAAGCAATTTAAGAGGGATTCACAACGCTTGGCACTTTTGCTTCTACTTTAAGTTTGGTGTTTATGGCACAATGTTATAGGTTGGGTGGTAGCGTTGTTCACCCCTTAATTGGGCGTTATGTTTACTTGAAATTCAAAGGCTTAAAGGTCTTGGGCTCTAGTTCTTTGTCCCTCGGGCAATTCGTCCCTAGTAGACTCAGCAAATCCGCATTGTCGCTCTAAGTTCTTGAATCTCTCAGCCCGTAAAACATGCCAATGTTCGAGGGTTGCTTCATTGTCAGGTCGTGGCGGCTGGCTGTCAGTGTAACTGGCTTAAAGTCGCTTTAGGATTCTTAGCCAATTAGCACTTCAGCTTGGCAGTTGTCTCGGCAATTCAACATTGTTTTGCGCTTCAGTTGGAAAGAAAGGGCACTCGTTGAAACTTAGTCGGGTTGCCTCATTGGCCAGGGAAGTGGAATTACTGGTTTTAGGTTAATCGCCTTTGGTGGTCAAGTTGGTTCTTGCCTTGTGGTTTAGCTCAGAAAATCAGTGAGAAATAGCAGTTCTTTCTCAAGTAAATCATATGTTTGTGGTAAAACATAACAAACAATTCAACAGTGATTCGCAACGCTTGGCGCTTTCACTTCGGGTTGAGTTTAGTGTTTACGGCGCAATGTTTAAGTTCAGTGTTTGCGCTGCTCACACGTTAATTGGGCGTTAGGCGACGGGCAGGAAAGTTCTTTGTTCTCATCTTCTTAGTTTTCTTTAAGCATTCGTTTTACTAAGTCGGCAATTCAACATTGTCGGCTCAAAATCTTGAATCTCTCCAACCGTAAAACATGCCAATATTCGTGGGTTGCCTCATTGGTTTTTGGAGTTGGTTAATGGTGAGTTTAACTGACTTAAAGTGTGGCAAGGGCAAGTCAATTGAAAGTTTCGAATTTGCTGTTAGTTTGCAGCTCTGGGTTTTTCGGGCTCAAAACCTACTTTGTTGCTAAAGGTCTGTATTTCGTGGTTCTTGAATCACAAAAATTTAGTGGGTGTTTGGTTGCTTATTTGGTTTCGGGTAACCTGCTTTCAAAATAACTTAAACACTGGTGGGAAACTTCGCCTAACAAGGCGTTTAAGGCGGATTCACAACGCGTGGCGATTTCAGTTCCAGTCAGGTTAAGTGTTTAAGGTATAATGGCTTAGGTTTGGTGGTTAGCGTTGTTCACCACTTAACGCGGCGTTATATTCCTAAGGTGATAAATATGAAAAATATCGATGAATTTGGTCAGTTGATATCTAAAAGTTTACGAGATCAAGCCTTGGAAAGGTGCGTGGATATCATAGAACGAAAAGCGAAATCTCAAGAATGTATAGAAATCCACGACAGTTTATCTAGCTTAACGGATGAGCAAATCTCCGTCGTAAAACGGCTAGTAACTAGCTGCGTTGATACTGGTATTCATGATTTTCTTTATACTCTTGGTGAGAAACAAGACGAACTGTCTGTATCAATAAATGGTAAAAATATAGTCAAAGAGTCAGATGGGTTAAATGGTGAGTTATTCTCTGACGATGGTTGGTTTGCTAAATACAGTAAATATGGTGAGTCCGGAATATAACAAAGCATTTAAGAGTGACTCACAACGCTTGGCGATTTCAGTTTAAACTTGGCTTTGGTGTTTAAGGTGCAATGGTTTAGGTTAGGCGTTTAGCGTTGTTCGCACCTTAATGCGGCGTTAGGCGAAAGGAGAGGTTATGCAATTTAACTTAATTGCAGCATTTACAGTTTTTATTGGTTCGTACTTACCATTAGCGTTGATATTGGCTGTTCAAGATATTCCGTTCTCTTGGTGGAGTCGTCCATTTTGCAAGTTCGATGATATCAGTAATTGCGACTTTATCCCATTCACAAATATGTGGATTGCTATTGCCTTTATTGTCATTACGCTGTTATCGGTATTTTTTTCAAACTTAACGTTGGCTAAGATTACTTATCCCTTCAAAGTTAAGGTTAAGTCATCGAAAGGAATTCCAAACGACATAATTAATTATGTTTTCCCTTACGTTGTCTCATTTATGGGAATTAGTTATGATACACCTGAAAAGCTACTTGGTTTTGCGGTGTTCTTACTATGGATGTTTGCTATTACATATAAGTCTGGACAGATAATAATGAATCCTCTTTTGTTAATGTTTGGCTGGAAAATTTATGAAGCTACAGTGGACTTTAACGGTCAAGAACGAGACGTCAGGTTTTTGATTAAAGGGGATTTGTCCCCTGGTGAATACAGAATCCAAAAGGTTCAAGAGTTTTACATTGGTCAGGTAAATAATAATGGTTGATTTTGATGCGCTTAAAGCATTTGACTTCGCAAATGCTGATACATACTTATGGGTATTTAAAGAAAGTACTACTAAAGCAAAATTTAGAACTAAATTTGTACAAACTGAAGCAGAGTTAAATAAAGACCTAAAAGGTTTTATTTGTGCTGAAATAAACAGAATTACTGAGCATTCTCCTTACACATACATATCGCAAACAAATGAAAATAGCTGTTTAACGATCTCTTTTGATAGTACAGACTTCACATTGCTTAAGTCACAGGTTGATTTACCAGAAGTTGAACATCGTGTTAAAAGCGTTAGTGATCTAGTTGGTGCTAAAGGTTACGTTGTAAAGTTTATAAAAGATGATGTGGTGGTTTACGCTGTTAAAAGGTCAACATCAACTTGGAAAACATCTTATCCGAAAAAATTCGTCAATATGGTGTTCAAAAATGGTGAGCTTAAAGGTGTTGAGAACAACGCTTTTTCCATTGAGAAAAATTTTGATTTCTATGTGATTAACGATACTGCGTTTATTGCTAACAAAAAAGGCTTCGAGTCATCAATGAAGCACAAGGAAGAATATGTTCAGGCTTTTGATACACTTCAAAAGAATCCTGGCTTTAGTTCATTGTTTTCTGATGTTTCATCAATTGTTGAGTATGTAGGCTCTAATTCTATTCAATTACGTCGCATGGCTGTCATTGAAGAGAAAGGGGTTTATAAACAAGCTAACTTTATCAAAAACCTTATTTCAGTAAACAGCAAAAGAAAGTGGGGGCTGAACTTTGAAAACGACAAAATTGTACCATGCGAAAAAACAGTCAAAGTCATTCTTCAGGTTCTCCTTGACCATCGACTGATTAGTGAAATTACGGATCATATATACGATGTTCCAGATGCCAAGCCAGTATAATTCGCCTAACAATCTGTTTAAGAGTGATTCGCAACGCTTGGCGATTTCAGTTTAAACTTGGCTTTAGTGTTTAAGGTGTAATGGTTTAGGTTAGGTGCTTTAGCGTTGTTCGCACCTTAATGCGGCGTTAGGCGCAGTAAGAAATTTCTTGGTCCAAACCTCTAATTTTTCTTTGGCCATTTGTTCGGATTTTTCGGCAATTTTGGCCTTATCCACTTAAGTTCTTGAATTACTCAACCCGTAAAACATGTCAAAGTTTGTGGGTTGCCTCATTGGTTTTTAGGGGCGGTTTGTTGCAAGTTTCTTTGGCTCAAATCGCTTCAAGTTTGTCTATCGTCGAAACGGATTTATTGGCTGAAATTTCGCACTGAAAGTTAACCTTTCCAAATTCCATATGTATGCGCTGACTTGTCAATTTCTTTGGTGTTTTGGTTGCAGTGGGTTTCAGAGACTTAGCCGCTTTAGCCTTTGGGTTTTAATCAAATTCAGTGGTTTACGTGTGTTTATTTTTCCAAAAGGTGGTTTTAAAACTCCAATTTTAACTATTTGCGTGAAGCGCCTAACAAAGCATTTAAGAGTGACTCACAACGCTTGGCGATCTCAGTTTA
>NZ_JBNJOI010000040.1:0-7235 GCF_050113675.1 Vibrio sp. TRT 21S02 | reverse complement strand
TAACGGAACACATTATATAAAATGACAGACTGTAAGGTTGATTTAAAGCAGAGTTATATCGATTAGCAGCTAACGCCGCATTAAGGTGCGAACAACGCTAAACACCTAAACTAAAACACTGCACCTTAAACACTAAAACCAAGTTTAAACTGAGATCGCCAAGCGTTGTGAGTCACTCTTAAATGCTTTGTTATGTATATGCCCGCACCGTATCTTGGTTTTTAAGTATTAAATATAAAGCACTTACACCAATGGCTAACTCTAGGAAAAAATATAACGTGAGCAGCCAATGAACTTGTCCATCTAAAAGAAAGCTTAAGCCTCTACCCATAGCCAACCCAAACATAAAAAGCGATAACGTCGTTAATGCAACTTGGCGGAAACTCTTTTTGAAAAAACCTAATAACCAAAATGATAAGTTAAGTAAGTACAAGCACATAACCGCTCTAAATATGTGCTTACCATTTACATTACTAATATCTAAATCAAATAAGTAATTTAGAGTAACTTCTGGAACTAAACCATATGATAGAGCAATAGGAACTAGGCCTGAGGCCGAGACCAGCAGTAAAGCTTGGCTTTTATCTATTCTCATATTTATTTCTCCTTATTATAGAGACGTACATAACGCCGCATTAAGGTGTGAGCGGCGCTTGGCTATACTTGAGCGAAGCGAAAATGCCAAGCGTTGCGAATCACTCTTAAATGCTTTGTTAAGTGCGTGGTTCGACTTGTTTATAGGCTAACCATTTCTCTGCGCTCGTAACTAACTCTTCGAGGTAATTAAGAAAGTCACCTAAGTCATGTGCTTGTCTTTCCTTTATTGGGGTATTCATATTTAAGGTGTCAAAGTTATCATATTCAAAAATGGTTAGTTTATCTAAACCCATTTTTATGTTCTGGAAACTACGAACTGCTTTACTTAAATATGTAAAAACCACACATACCTTCTGACCTTCCATTCCATCAAAATTATAATGCTGAAAACCAAATTTATGATCTTCTGTTGGGTCATTAAGGTAAAGGTAAGTTCGATAAACTCTAAGTAACTTTGATTCGATGGTATCAACAATTAGATCGTTAAACTCTTCTTGCGCCCCTTCCAAAAAGTCCTCCAAAGAAGTTAACGTGATATTGCTTTTTGTTGCTTGCTTAATTGCTCCTGATTGATAACCAGAGTTTGAGACGAAGATCCCGCGATCAGCACCAACATCCTTGACGATTGATTGCAGTGCTAATATTTTCTCTTTTGGAATTGCTGAATTCCAAAACTTGCACTCGACAATCCATGTAGTGGTAATCCCCAACTTTTTAAAAGTCACAAAAACGTCCACATCATGTTCACCACGAACACCTTCAACTTTCTTTTCAACAACGGCATCACAGCCTAAACTACGGAAAACTCTTGCTGTTTCTTGTTGATATTCTCTCCAATCCACCAACTACCTCCTCGCTGATTATTGAGACAAAGCGCTTAACGCTGCGTTAAGTGGTGAGCAACGCCTACCACCCTACCTAAACCATTGTGACATAAACACTTAACTCAAAGTAAGCCGAAAATGCAAAGCGTTGGGAATCCGTCTTAAACGCTTTGTTATAGCTTTTCTAGCTTGGCAAATGAACTTGCAAGCAACTGAGTCTCTCCGGTTTCATGAAGCCAAATATAAACTTCTGGTTTGAACTGTGCGGATTCTTTTAGGAAAACCATTTGATCTCCAAGACCATTGCTGGCAATTGCCAATGCATTGTGTGGAAAATTGCCAAAACCAAAACACGACTTGGTTTCTACAATAATGTGGTTACAAGTACGAGCTAGCCTTTTTCGATCGGAGTTGTCCTTGATTGGGTAAAGCTCCCAATCATCTTCTTCGGTCGTTGCCTCACCACCATTATCAGTCTTCATTGATTCACGGTAATCATGGGGGAGTCTTGCACCAAGCTCCAACTCAGTATTAACTAATTGTTCTTCTGTTAAGTTAAATGCCATTTTTACTCCAAAGCTATAACGCCCAATTAAGTTGTGAGCAACGCTTCCACATTATCCAAACACTTCACCGTAATCACCAAACCTATTGAAACCGAAGGCGCCGAGCGTTGCGAATCAGCTTGAATTGCTTGTTAAGCTTCAGGCTCAGGCACCCACGTGAATACATTTTGATGAACAAAAGACTTTAGTATACCAAGTGATTTTAATGCATCTGATTTAGCTAGTTCTTCAGCAGATTCAAATCGACCATCAATCATTTTTTTAGCCAATGAGCCATTTTTAAGCCCCGCTTTCGCATGAACATAAGGATTGCGGATTTTCCGTAATACTTCCAATTGTTCAAAAAGCGTTTCACTTATAATTTCAGCGGCTTTTGCAGATTCGAGGATTTTCTTAAATGAGGATTCAGCTATCGTATTCTGCCCTCTCATGATGAACTCACCGGACAATGAATGTTCAATAAACGCTTGGCACAGTAATACGACTGCCATGTAATTACCATTAACGTAACTATTAGCCAATTCATGAAAAGCTAAGTGAGACTGTAAACCTCCGGTTAACAGCATATCTCCCTGTGGCGCAAACAGTTCATTTAGCTCGACAAATCTAACAATACGATCTGGTCTAGTTTGTTCTTCATCTTCGACAAAATCAGCGATACCTTGTCGTTTTATTTCTTCGTAGTCCATATTGTCCTCATTGAAGCTTAACGCCCAATTAACGTGTGAGCAGCGCAGACACTGAAATTGAATACTGCGCCGTAAACACCAAATTCAACCCGAAGTGAGAGCGCCAAGCGTTGCGAATCACTGTTGAATTGTTTGTTATGTTTTACCACAAGTTACTGACTTAATTGAGAAAGAACTGCTATTTCAGACCAGTTTTCTGAACCAAACCACAAGGCAAGAACCGACTTGACCACCAAAGGCGACCAACCTAAAACAAGTTAGTCCAATTCCCTACCCAATGAGGCAACCCGAATAACAAACAACGAATGCCCTTTCTTCCCTACCAAAGCGCAAGACAATGGCTAATTGCCGAGGCAACTGCCAAGCTAAAATGCTAATTGGCTAAGAACCTGGAAGCGACTTTAAGCCAGTTAAACCAGAAGCCAACCGCCACGACCTGACAATGAAGCAACCCACGAACATTGGCATGTTTTACGGGCTGAGAGATTCAAGAATTTAGGCCGACAATGCGGATTTGCTGAGTCTACTAGGGACGAATTGCCAGAGGGACAAAGAACTAGAGCCTAAGAAATTTAAGCCTTTGAATTTCAAGTAAACATAACGCCCAATTAAGGGGTGAACAACGCTACCACCCACACCTAAAGCATTGTGCCATAAACACTAAATTTGAAGTAGAAGCAAAAATGCCAAGCGTTGTGAATCCCTCTTAAATTGCTTGTTAACTGGCTGCCTCAAAGTGGATAAAGAACATGACAAGATCCACATCATTCGCTTTTGACAACGTATAGTCTTCACCTACGATATTGGAAACAGCAGACTTCCAGAAACTGAGTGCCCCTGAGTTTTCCAAAAGAATTCGGATTTGCCATTTACCCGGAAAAGCTTTAACGACTTGCGCCAAAACAAGCTTTCCTACGCCCTGACCTTTAAACTTACGTAGAACAAAAAATTGGGCAACGTCGTAAAGTGTTAAGTCACTAGGGTAACGACGAATCAGAACAAAGCCTGCGAGTTCGTTATTCACCTTTATGAAATATGGAATATGATCATCTCGATTCCAATAAGGGTCGAACTTTGAGACATCGTACCCTCCGAACGTACCATCTTTAGCTGGATTCCATTTCATATACTCTGACATGTCGTATACGTAGTAGCAGAACAAATTCTCAAGTACATGCCGCTCTTCTCGTTCTATTTTTACTAGCTGAACTTCCATTTTTCTCCTTGCCAGTTAACGCCGCGTTAAGTGGTGAGCAACGCTACCACCTTACCTAAGCCATTGTACCTTAAACACTAAATTAAACTTAAACTGAGATCGCCAAGCGTTGTGAATCCGTCTTAAACGCCTTGTTATGCCTGTGTTTGTAGCACAGACATGACTTCAAGCCTGTCTTTGATTGCTAGTGCTAATTGTCTAGATTGAGTGTCGTAGTGAACTAAAACCATATCAAACTCTCTTTTATTTATATTTGCCAACTCATCGCTAGGTTTGAGATTTTCCGCGTAAGTTAGTAACTGCATAAAATCATGAGAGGACTTGTGGCATGCGAGAGCATTTTCGTAGACTTCATTATCAATGAATGGATACGCATTATTAGTAAGAGTGCCTAAAGTACAACGAACTTCATGAAGAGTTTGAAAAGTTATTTTTAGTTTTTCTAGATCACCAACACGCTTAACTGCTGAAGACATCAATGCCGAAATTTCACTGGTAGCTTCCCACATTTCACGGTAGCGAGAAAACTCAAACTCAGCCTGTTCTCGGTTTACATGGATGACAGGCTCATTTTTAGCAACTAGCAATGACAACTTAGAATCAATCAATTCTCTAAGCTTCGCTGATTCCTTTGTTTCTATACGCTTAACAGCGATAGCTCCCAAAAATGCACTTAACCCCATGAGAATCACATTACTTTCAAAATACCCTAAAATTTCTCTAAATAGTTCGAACAATTACCAATTCCTCATAAAGGCATAACGCCAAATTAAGGTGTGAACAACGCTAACACCTTACCTAAAGCATTGTGCCATAAACACTAAACTGGCTTGAAGTGAAAGCGCCGAGCGTTGTGAATCACTCTTAAATTTATTGTTATGTGATTTTTTCATTGCATACGGAAACGCCCAAAGTTATTAGCTTTGGGCGTTTCTTCTAGCAAACTGGTTACGACAAACCGAGCTCTAAAGTGTCATATGCAGAATTGGAAAAGGTTTTCCCATATCATCAAGCGGCGAACGAGAAACAACTTTGAAACCCATATGCTCGTAGAAACCTACCGCTTGCGGGTTTTGTTCGTTTACATCCACTTTGGTTGCGCCTAACTGCTCTATTGCGTATTGCAGTAGCACCTTACCAACACCTTGCCCTCTTGCCTCGTTTAAGATGAACAGCATTTCAACCTTTGAGTCGTGGATACCCACGAAACCTAAAATTGAACCACTTTCATTTTTCACACATCTTAACGTGACAGCAGGAAAAGCCTGCTCAATGATAATTGGTTTAAAAAACTCAATATCTTCTTCTGATATGAAGTCATGAGTTGCTCGGACTGAATTTTCCCAAACACTAAGCATTTCTGCGTAATTTTCAGGAAGCACATTTTCTACAATCATCGTATTTTCTCTAAAGTTGACTGAAATTCATGTGCAGCCGCGAGCGGGCATTTTAGCCCCAATGGGTATGAATTGTCCACCAATCACATAACGCCGCATTAAGGTGTGAGTGGCGCTTGGCTATACTTGAGCGAAGCGAAACTGCCAAGCGTTGCGAATCACTCTTAAATGCTTTGTTAGAAAAATTTACTCGCCATTTTCACGAACTCTTCCCAGCCCAAAGCAATACCCATAATTGCACTAAATAAACCGATTAGACCAGTGAAACCAGATAAAAAACGAAATATCCAACTAGATGTAATTTTAATGGCTGTCGTTGCACTAATTAGACCAAACCAAGAAACAAAATGAACAGGAAGTGATAGCACAGATCGAATACCCTCTCTTAACCAAATAACTGGATTTCTTAGCTGCTTTACAAGGGTTTCATCATTTGCTTCTAAAGAACCTATATGCCTTAAAAGAGTCTGCTCTATTGCTTTTGCATATTGAACTGCATCATCTCCGATACCGCCCATAAAGCCAGGAGTTGATAAAGCGTCATCTAGTGATGGGAGCATGTTGATAATTATAGGATAATCTTGGTAAACGACATTGAGATATGGTGGTTTAAACTTTGCTGCAACCCCTTGATTACCTAAATTATTTTGCATTTTATTCGAATGCCTAATCAATAAACTGAATGCACTCCGATCTTGCCCTTTACTGTTCCAGTAAGTAACAAATTTAGAATTAAAATCGACTACAAACTCAATTTTATCGTTGTTCACAAGCTTTCGTCTAAAGACACTAACAAACCCTAAACCTGACAGTACAACTAAACAAATGACAGGTATCCACATAGCCAAATTATCTCCATTTTTCTAACGCCGCATTAAGGGGTGAACAACGCCACCACCTAACCTAAACCATTGTGCCGTAAACACTTAAGCTAATTCAAACCAAAACTGCCAAGCGTTGTGAATCCCTCTTGAATGCTTTGTTATGCGCGCTATTTTTTATATCGTTGTTTCAATGCTTTAATATGTTTATCAAACTCTATTTTCCTTTTAGCTAAGTCTTGTTGTCCTTCATCTGTTAGAACCCACCCATTACCCGCTAAATAGGGGTCACTTGGATCAACAAATCTTAAAACGCTCAAATCAAGATACCCGACGAACTTAAAAATACTATTATCTTCAGCCAACCCGGTGGGTGTCCACTTATCTGATTTAAACATCCTGCTATCATTTTGGACATAGCCAGCATATTTATAACACTCAACTATGAACTCTGAGCAAAATAAACGCGTTATTGACTTGGTTGTATACTTTGGATCATAACTATCGCCAACTTGTTTTGAATAATGATACAAGTAATTTCGGTACTCTTTTAAAGGCGAAAGAACTGCGCCAACATAATTGTAACCAACCTGTTTATCTAAACAAGAGTTTGCAAACTCGATTATCTTACTTTTACATTCTTTGTTAATACCAAAGCACCTTACAACGGTTAAATAGCGATAATCTTGAGATAACTCGTACAGCGATATTTTCCTAATTTTCGGTACTACCATGTCTACTATCATTCCGCCACCAACATAGATAGCACAATGGACATAAACACCATCTGATGCATTGCTAATAAGGTAAGTATTCTTCGAATTAACCGAGGATGAGCACATGATTACATCACCGACTTGTAGTTGACTCTCCTCACATATAATTGAACCAGTATCTATCCATGCGCCATGGTATCTTCGATGAGTTATTCTTTTTAACGCATCTTGTTTTTTTCGTGTAGCCTTAAACAGTGGATTCAATACTCGCTTAGAGCAATTTGAAAGGAATCGTTTCATATTCTATTTTACCTATTGGAACTGGTTAGCGCATAACGCCGCATTAAGGTGCGAACAACGCTAAACACCTAACCTAAACCACTCCACCTTAAACACTAAAGCCAAGTTT
>NZ_JBNJOI010000039.1:0-7458 GCF_050113675.1 Vibrio sp. TRT 21S02 | reverse complement strand
GGTATAGGACACCAACGGAGTATATTCATGCGCATCTGTAAAAAGTGTCGCACTTCAAACTTGATACTAAGTTTTACTATTTCTACTGAGCTCAGCAATAACTTCATCTGGCGTGACAACACGTGTTAGCAAATGAGTGATGTCAGGGTCTTCAATAGGTTCAAGAGCATAAACTGGTTTGCCAAGACCTAAAGCATAACCAATATCCATTGCTACACTTTTACCGACGTAACCACCAAAATTTAGAATGTAGGTAATATCAGCCTCACTAATGCGCTGTAAACAACCATCAATGCCACTAGCTTGAAGAGGCTCAGAGATAGTTGTTTCAATACCAGCACTGACCAAAGATTCCCGTATAGCCTGCATCTTTTCTAGATTCTTGAAGCTACCTGCAACATAGACAGATTTACTCATATAAATAACTTACCTATTTTTGCGTGGATTTTGATGTAAACACTAACGCCGCGTTAAGTGGTGAACAACGCTAACCACTAAACTTAAACCATTGTACCTTAAACACTAAATTCAACTTGAACTGAAATCGCCAAGCGTTGTGAATCCGCCTTAAACGCCTTGTTAGGCGAAGTTTTCCACCAGTGTTTAAGTTGTTTTGAAAGCAGATTACCCGAAACAAAATACTCAACCAAACACCCACTGACTTTTTGTGATTCAAGAACCATAAAAGCCACTATGTTTCAGCCGAAAGTTCGACAACCACGAAATACAGACTTTCAGCGATCAAGTTGCATTTGAGGAAGCGAGACGTAAAGCTGCAAACTTAAAGCGAGAACGAAAGCCTCGATTAACTTGCCCTTTCCACACTTTGAGCCCGTGAGATTCACCACCAACCAACGCTGAAAACCAATGAGGCAACCCACGAACATTGGCATGTTTTACGGCTGGATAGGTTCAAGAATTTGAGCCGACAATGTTGAATTGCCGACTTAGTAAAACGAATGCTTAAAGAAAACTAAGAAGATGAGAACAAAGAGCTTTACTGCCCGTCGCCTAACGCCCAATTAACGTGTGAGCAGCGTAAACACTGAACTTGAACACTGCGCCGTAAACACTAAACTCAACCCGAAGTGAGAGCGCCAAGCGTTGCGAATCACTGTTGAATTGTTTGTTATGTTTTACCACAAGCATATGATTTACTTGAGAAAGAGCTGCTATTTCCAACTAGTTTTCTGAAGTAAACCACAAGGCTGAAACCAACTTGACCGACAAAGGCGACCAACCTAAAACGTGTAATTCCACTTCCCTGCCCAATGAGGCAACCCGACCAAGAAACAACAAGCGCCCTATATTTCCAACCAAAGCGCAAAACCATGTTGAATTGCCGAGGCAACTGCCAAGCTGAAATGCTGCTTGGTAATGAACCTGAAAGCGACTTTGAGCCAGTTAAACAAGAAGCCGACCACCACGACCTGACAATGAAGCAACCCACGAACATTGGCATGTTTTACGGGCTGAGAGATTCAAGAACTTAGACCGACAATGCGGATTTGCTGAGTCTACTAGGAACGAATTGCCAAAGGGACAAAGAACTAGAGCCTAAGATATTTAAGCCTTTGAATTTCAAGTAAACATAACGCCGCGTTAAGTAGTGAGCAACGCCACCGCGAAACCTAACCATACCATCTTAAACGCAAAACCCAACGATGGAATGAAAAATGCCATGCGTTGGGAATCTGTCTTAAACGCCTTGTTATGCCTACGATGGCGCACCATAAACTTCGACTGTAACTTCATACTTCGGCATGATTCGTTTCACTATATTTGCCTCGGATAACTCTAAGACGACAGCAATACTTTCATCACTAACTTGAATACCACGTACTTTCTTAAAGTTTTCGCCAACAAGAGAATCAAAGTCATTCTTAGAATTGAAATCAGCAGCCAAAGAATAGGCTTTTTCGCCTTCTGCACATACTAGAACACCACCTTTTCCATATTTAGAAAAATACAGTGACTCTGCTTCTATGAAGCTCTGAAAATTCACACTATCAATCATTACTTTCTCCTTGTTCTGATACTGAATCGTTGGCATAACGCCGCGTTAAGTGGTGAGCAACGCCAACCACCAAACTTAAACCATTGCACCTTAAACACTAAATTCAACTTAAACTGAAAGCGCAAAGCGTTGTGAGTCCGCCTTAAACGCCTTGTTAGGCGAAGTTTCTCACCAGTGTTTAAGTGACTTTGAAAGTAGGTTACCTGAAACACTATTACCAACCAAATGCACACAAACTTTTTGCGATTCAAGAACCACAAAAGCCACTATGTTTCAGCCAAGGTTTCAACTACCACGAAATTCGATCTTTCAGCGACAACGTAGCTTTTGAACCTGAAAAACCAAAAGCTAAGAAATGACAGCAAAAGCCAAAGCCTCTATTAACTTGCCCTTACCACACTTTGAGCCAGTGAAACTCGCAACCAACCTGCACCAAAAACCAATGAGGCAACCCACGAACTTTGGCATGTTTTACGGTTGGAGATGTTCAAGAATTTAAACCGACAACGCTTAATTGCCGACTTAGAAAAACGAATGCTAAAAGAGAACTAAGAAGATGAGAACAAAGAACTTTTCTGCCCGTCGCCTAACGCTCTGTTAAGGGGTGAGCAACGCAACACCTAAGCCGCCGCATACCACCTTAAACACTAAAACCAACGCATAGTAAAAATGCCACGCGTTGCGAATCCCTCTTGAACAGTTTGTTATGCTGTTTGAGCACACTGAGCTAAAAGGTGCTCCAATTCTTTCACCAAAAAGATTTCGATATCACGATAGTTCTTGAACCTTCTTATGGTTACCAATTCACCGTAATCTGCTGCACATAGTTCATTTACAAATGTAACATCATCGAAATCTCGCACAAATATGAGTAACCTTTTGCCCTTTGCTAAGGCATAACCAGCCTCAAAATGAACGCTAGAAAAAACCCGCTTATTAATTATGGCTACGAAATAGTCGCTATTTTCTATTCTAGACAGATAATCACGAGGCTTTAGTTCTGGAGCAGTAAAACTGTCCTGGGATGAATACCCTTCATTTATGTAATAGACATCAGATACGAGCTCTAAATTTCTTAGCCTATCAATAATGCCAATTACTGAGATACGAAGATCTTCATATTCAGTCTCGCTCAAAGTCGTCAAAGGGGTTGAAACAAAGAGACTTTTCTCCCTACAAGCTTTGTTGTTAGACAGGTTGGAGCGAACCCAACCAATATCTGGGAAAGTACTCATTAGACGATATGTGCTTTGCATGACGGCTTTACTTAATTCATCAGAACTATTCCAGTGCTTACAAAGTTTTCCCTTAATCATTTCACGAAAAGACTCTAATTTGTTACGTTTTTTCTGACAACTTTCTTTCTTTGAGCTATCGAGTGCCTCTAGGTCTTGGCGTAAAAAAGACACTACTGGCTTTTTTTTCTGAATTGCATATCGATATTCCATTTCAGTATAACTAAGCCCTTCACTGCCAAGGGAACCATATCTATCACCAAGGATTAAAAGGTAAAAGTCAGATTCATCGATAATTCTCTTTATGAACGTCCATTGACTATCATTTGATGCAGGAAACATCTCCATCCCGACAGGTATGCAACCTATCTCAAGTAGCGTTTGTGTAACTACCTTCCTCTCTTCTTTTAGATCTTTATATGTAGAACTTACAAAAACTTGTGGTTTAGCCAAATCCCGTCCCTCTGAATCTTCAATACTCATTGTATTCTAATTTATACGTAATGAGCATCAAATAACTTGACTTAATCTATATCTATAAGCATTAGTTTGAAAAACTGCATAACGCCCAATTAAGGGGTGAACAACGCCTCCACCCAACCCAAACATTGCGCCATAAACACCAAGTTTGAAGTAGAAGCAAAAATGCCAAGCGTTGTGAATCCCTCTTAAATTGATTGTTATACCGCTTGGCTGAGGCTAAAATGACCAACATAGAGACCACTTAAGAGACCGATTATATGACCACTAGAATTTTAGCCGATGTTGCTGCAAGCATTACTGAGTTGAAAGCTAACCCTATGAAAGTTGCAACTAGTGCTTACGGCGAACCTGTTGCTGTACTGAACCGAAATGAACCAGCATTTTATTGCGTACCTGCAGAAGCGTACGAAATGATGATGGACAGACTCGAAGATCTTGAACTACTAGCTATTGCGAAAGAGCGTGAATCTGAAGAGAGCATTTCGGTAAATATTGATGACCTATAAACTCGACTTTAAAAAGAGCGCACTCAAAGAGTGGAAAAAGCTTGGCTCTACTCTGCAACAACAATTTAAGAAAAAGCTAATCGAGCGCTTGGATAACCCACATGTTCCGGCTTCAAAACTTTCTGGAGCTGACAACATGTATAAAATTAAACTCCGTCAATCGGGCTACCGTCTCGTCTACAAAGTTGAAGACGATGTCATCATTGTAACCGTCTTAGCAGTCGGAAAACGCGAACGTAGCGATGTTTACCGTAAAGCTATGAAAAGGTTAGATGATTGATTGCGGTATAACGCCCTGTTAAGGTGTGAGCAACGCAATACCGAAGCTACCGCATACCACCTTAAACACTAAACGCAACGCATAGCAAAAATGCCACGCGTTGCGAATCA
Organism: Vibrio sp. TRT 21S02; assembly: GCF_050113675.1. Lineage (NCBI taxonomy): Bacteria > Pseudomonadati > Pseudomonadota > Gammaproteobacteria > Vibrionales > Vibrionaceae > Vibrio > Vibrio sp. TRT 21S02. Next base: position 2,827 of record NZ_JBNJOI010000039.1, on the reverse strand, counting down.
CTCTTAAACAGTTTGTTATACGATTTTTTCGCCAAACTCATATAAGTATTTAGCGAACTCTTCACGTTTTTCTTCCCAAGATAAACCCATAAGATTGAGAAACTCAAATATGTTAGCTTCGGAATCTAATTGTGAAGCGAGGATTTGATATAGATAAAATACAGAGATACCTCTACTAACTGTCTCACTATCTTTGTATTCACCTATATCACCAGCTCTCTTCATTATATATTTCTGATACTTGTTTACGTACTCATCAAGTTGCGAAAAGTTATTGATTTTAAAGTAGTCAAGATACTTAACATGACGAGATGCATTTTCCTTATTTAAGTCTATTAATTCAACATTTAATATTTGTGCAATTTCTCTATCTAGTTTGTTTAGAAACTTATTTGTATTGCAGTAATTAAGTACCGTAACAGTATCAATATCTACACTCTGAGGAGAACTCACGATAACATCCCTAACATCAGTCTCGTAGTTGCTCAATTCGTTTCTAATTTGAATAAATTGGTCGTCTGCCAATTCCAACAAACCAGCTAGTTGAGAAAACTTACGACGGACAGGTTTAGGGATTTCAATTTTAGATTTATAACCGATATCATGCTCTATTTCAGCCCATGTATGCTGAAGTATTGACCTTATTTGCACTTCAAATTTTAATCCGGAAAATTTGCTATACTCAATCAATCCCGAGCGGCTATCTGACAAGCTTACAACGTAGTGTAATGATAGATATCCAAATCGGTCAGGGTCTAAGCTAGCTCTTTTATCAATAGAGTTATCTCGGTCAACTTCGAACTCTTGCTCTATGATACTGGCTATTTTATCAACCTCATCAGAGTAATGACTTATTAACCTGATGCCAACAACATCAGTCAACTCTGAAAGTGACTTGTATTTATCTTTTTTCTCAATTTTTTTGACTAGACTAGAACGTTCTTTAACTCTCGAACTTATAGAGTGCGGAGTAATTTCAGAAACACTCAATAATCTTGAAATCAGAGACTCGATTGATGTTGAAAACTGTGTATAAAGCCCTAGTTTCTCATCATATTCTTTTATTAATTGTTCTTTCGACAAGATGTAACCCTCCATTAAATCGTATAACGCCGCGTTAAGTGGTGAACAACACCAACCACCAAACCTAAACCATTGCACTTTAAACACTTAAGCTGACTTAAACCAAAACCGCAAAGCGTTGTGAGTCCGCCTTAAACGCCTTGTTAGGCGAAGTTTCCCACCTGTGTTTAAGTTATTTTCAAAGCAGATTCCCTAAAACCCTATAGCCAACAAAATGCACACGCACTTTTTGCGATTCAAGAACCACAAAACTCACTATGTTTCAGCCAAAACCCCAGCGACTACAAAATGCGAATTTGCAGCGACTAAGTAGCTTTTTAACCTGAGAAACCAACAGCTACAAGCTAGCAGCAAAAACGAAAGCTACGATTGACTTGCCCTTGCCACATTTTGAGCCAGTGAAACTCACCACCAACCTGCACCAAAAGCCAATGAGGCAACCCACGAACTTTGACATGTTTTACGGTTGGAGATATTCAAGAATTTGAACCGACAATACTAAATTGCCGACTAGGAAAACAAACGGCTAAAGGGATTTTAGAAGATGAGAACAAAGAACTTTCCTACCCGTCGCCTAACGCCCAATTAAGTTGTGAGCAACACTGCCACCATACTCAAACACTTCGCCGTAATCACCAAACTTATTGAAACCGAAAGCGCCGAGCGTTGCGAATCAGCTTGAATTGTTTGTTAGGCAAATTGTCTGCGTACTCTCTAACTTGGATTAAAAACAGAATACCTTAAACACGATAAGCAACCAATTACCCACTGACTTTTTGTGATTCAAGAACCAAAGGAGTCACTATGTTACAACCTTACTTTCAACGTTCACGATACACAGCCTTTCAGCGAAAAAGTAGCTTTTGAACCTGAGAAACTCAAAGCTGCGAAATGACAGCAATAACGAAAGCTTCGACTAACTTGCCCTTTCCACACTTTAAGCCAGTGAAGCTCAACACCAACCAACACTGAAACCCAATGAGGCAACCCACGAATTTGGCATGTTTTACGGTTGAAGAGATTCAAGGATTTGAGCCGACAATACGGAATTGCCGACTAAGAGAAACGAACGGCCAGAGGGAACAAAAAAGATTAAAACAAAGAACTTTTCTGCCCTTTGCCTAACGCCCAATTAAGTTGTGAGCAACGCTGACACCTTACTAAAACACTTCACCGTAATCACGAAACAAGTTGAAACCGAAAGCGCCGAGCGTTGCGAATCAGCTTGAATTGTTTGTTAGGCAAATTTTCCTGCACACTCACTAACTTGGTTTGAAAACAGAATACCTTAAACACGATTAGCAACCAATTACCCACTGACTTTTTGTGATTCAAGAACCACTGAAGCCGCTATGTTACAGCCAAGGTTTCAACAACCACGAAATGCAGCCTTTCAGCGACAAAGTAGCTTTTAAAACTGAGAAACTAAAAGCTGCGAAATGACAGCAAAAGAGAAAGCTTCGATTAACTAGCCCTTTCAACACTTTAAGCCAGTGAAACTCGCCACCAACTAACACTGAAAACCAATGAGGCAACCCAAGAAATTTGACATGTTTTACGGTTGAAGAAGTTCAAGAATTTGAGCCGACAATGCTGAATTGCCGAGGCAACTGCCAAACTGAAATGCTGATTGGCTCAGAACCTAGAAGCGACTGTAAGCCCGTTAAACAAGAAGCCAACCGCCACAACCTGACAATGAAGCAACCCACGAACATTGGCATGTTTTACGGGCTGAGAGATTCAA
>NZ_JBNJOI010000038.1:0-8103 GCF_050113675.1 Vibrio sp. TRT 21S02 | reverse complement strand
AAACTTGGCTTTAGTGTTTAAGGTGGAGTGGTTTAGGTTAGGTGTTTAGCGTTGTTCGCACCTTAATGCGGCGTTATAAATATTGGAGCATCCGTGAAAGATAACATTCGATACTTCAAACAAAAGCTCAGTGAAATCTACGATATCAATGTCACTGAGGTTACCCATCTATCGAGTATGCATGAATTATATCAACTCAAAACAGTTTGCTCTAACCAATATATTGTTAAGCTTTATAAAGCTAGTGATTGCTCTTTATCGCACTTGACGTCAATGACCGAGTTCAATGCTAGCTTGAAAGCTAATGGGGTTTCCGTAACCGTCCCTGTTCTTGGAGCTGATGGTAAGTATGTCCAGCATATTGGTGATAAGTATGCAGTGTTAAGCCATTTTGTACATGGTGACAAGGTGTCCACTATCAGTTCTTCTCAATGTTACTTATTTGGTCGAGAGTGCGCTCGGCTGCATTTAACAGAGAGTAGGCAAGATTTTCCGCATAAAAAAACTGAAGAGCTGCTGACTTCCCCTTTGCTCAATATCAGAGCCGGTTATAGCCGCAAGCAAGAACAGGTTGGTGTTATAGAAACCTTAGCTACACAAGCGGAGGTCAACTTGTCCAAGTTGCCTTTGCCGGAGGTTTTGTGTCACGGAGACTTCCATTGGGGTAATGCAATCTTCTCACCTCAGCAGATCACGATCCTTGATTTTGACTTTTGTTGCAGAAGTTGGCGAATATACGATCCAGTAGTCTTCTTGTGGAATCTTCTATTCACTAATAGTGACAATATTAAACGACAATGGTCATCATTTCTAAGTGGTTACCAGTCAATTTCAGCACTTTCTGAAGAAGAGCTTGGCGCTATTCCTTGGTTGTTGATAGCTCATAATATTTGGCATATTGGTTTCATCGGTGAGGCAACAATTGATGAGTGGGAATTTGATGATTACTGGTTCGATCGTAAGTTCGAGTTGTTTGAGGTAATTGGAGAAATGTACCCATAAAAATATTTATAACAAAGCGTTTAAGAGTGATTCTCAACGCTTGGCATTTTGGGTTTGTATCGGCTTTAGTGTTTACGGCACAATGGGTTAGGTTTGGTGGTTGCGTTGTTCACACCTTAACGCGGCGTTAGGTTTCAATCTGTTAAAGGAGGAATAGATGTACAATGAGAAGGTACTAATCAGAGTTCATGGTCAAGGAGTTTATGATACTGAGCATGTGGCGATATTTTTAGAGAGGTTTTCTGCTGCTTACAAATCACTTTCGACGCTAGATACGCGTATGAAAATGTTGACTGAAAGTGGCTATAAAATAAACCTTGCGCAGCTAAATATAACTGGCTATGCCCCTGATCATTACTTAGAGGTCATTGGTGTTGAGTTTCATTCTCCGGGCTTTTGGGAGTTTTTGGGTAAACTAAACCCTCTTGAAGTTCTAAGACAATACTTAAATGATCGTCATGAGCGTAAAAAAGATGAAGACTATAGAAACACTCTTGAAAAAGAGAAGCTTGGTATCGAGAACGACATTCTTAAACTTGAGTTTACAAGGCAAGTCATCGAGGTCGCACGCCAAACAGGACATAGTGAAGAGGAAATCAAGTCTATTGTACGTGATCAGATCGTTATCCCTTTAATAAGCTTGGATGCTTTATCTGAAAAAGGAATGGTTACTTACGTTGAAATTCCAGAAGACGAAAAAGAGCTAGAGTTCGAAGTCGAGTCAGAAACCTAACAATCTGTTTAAGAGTGATTCGCAACGCTTGGCATTTTTGCTATGCGTTGCGTTTAGTGCTTAAGGTGGGTATGCAGCGGCTTTGGCATGGCGTTGCTCACACCTTAACAGGGCGTTATGTTTACTTGTATTTCAATGGCTTAAAGGTTTTAGGCTCTAGTTCTTTGTCCCTCTGGCAATTCGTCCCTAGTAGACTCAGCAAATCCGCATTATCGGTCTAAGTTCTTGAATCTCTCAGACCGTAAAACATGCCAATGTTCGTGGGTTGCTTCATTGTCAGGTCGTGGCGGTTGGCTTCTGGTTTAACTGGCTCAAAGTCGCTTTTAGTTTCTTAGCCAATTAGCATTTCAGCTTGGCAGTTGCCTCGGCAATTCAACACTGTCTTGCGCTTTGGTTGGAAAGAAAGGGCGCTTGTTGGTGCTTTGTCGGGGTTGCCTCATTCGGCAGGGAAGTGGAATTACTGATTCTGGGTTAGTCGCTTTTGGCGGCCAAGTCACTTCTTACCTTGTGGCTTGGTTCAGAAAACTAGTCAGAAATAGCAGTTCTTTTTCAAGTAAATCAGTCGTTTGTGGTAAAACATAACAATCTGTTTAAGAGTGATTCGCAACGCTTGGCATTTTTACTATGCGTTGCGTTTAGTGTTTAAGGTGGTATGCGGGAGCTTCGGTATTGCGTTGCTCACACCTTAACAGGGCGTTAGTTCCCCAGAGGAAGCAATCAATCCGTAGGGAATTTTTGTTTCTGGTGTAGTACACGCATAACTCGGATGATATCGCCCTCAACCCAGTAAGATACAATCATCGAAATCTCAGGAATAATGAGCAATCGTCCGCGGATGCCATCTCGTTGTACACCTATTAAAGGTTGTTCAAGCAAGTTTTCTACTTTTGCTTCAATGAGGTTGTCAGTTTTTTCTGCCGCATCAGGGTTGAAGTCATAGAGAAACTCGAAGATCTTTTCACGATCATTAAGTGACTCTTCTTCCCATAAAATCATTGCTTACCTCGATTACGGATTCTGGCTTTGCGCTCTTCCATTCGAGACTTAGCCGTTTGGTGCTCAACGAAAACAGATTTTCCTGAGTCAAACTTCTCAAATGCTAGGTTTACTTGTTCAGTTAGCCATGCATCATGAGATAATGTTTTTCTTTGTTGTTCAGCGAGTTGCTCAGTAAGTTCACGGCAAGCATCACTTAGAGTTCGACCTTGGCTCTCAGCCATTTGTTGAGCTAGGCGTTTTGTTTCTTCATCAACACGAAATTGAATTCTAGTGTCCATGATATATTCCTTTGTTGGTGTGTGTACAAATGTTAGCACTAGGCTTTGAGATGGGCAACTAACAAACAATTTAAGAGTGATTCGGCACGCGTGGTATTTTTACTATGCGTTGGTTTTAGTGATTAAGGTGGTATGCGGAAGCATCGTATTGCGTGCCTCACACCTTAATTGGGCGTTAGCACTCAGAATCATGCAACAGGGAGGTTTTATGTTTCCATTAGAGGTATTTGTTACTTATACGTTGGCTTGTTTACTGTTAGTTATCTCGCCTGGACCAGATAATTTGCTCGCAATCGGTCGTGGTTTAAGTCAAGGTCGACTGGCGGCAGTCATGTCGGGCATGTCTTCTGGGGCGGGGATCTTGTTTCATGTCGTCGCAGCTACATTCGGGCTAACCCTTCTAATTCAAACCTCTGAAGTAGCGTTCTACGTAGTAAAACTCGTTGGTGCTGCTTACTTAATTTGGTTGGGTGTGAAAGTTCTTCGTTCGAGAAATCTGTTTTCATTGGAACCAGCGAAAAAACAGTCACTGAAAGTTATCTTCTCAACCGGCTTTCTATCTGCAGCGCTTAACCCGAAGCCCGGTATGTTTGTTCTTGCTTTTGTGCCTCAATTTGTAAACCCAAGCTTAGGGCCAGTGACAACTCAAATGATCGGCTACGGAGTCTGGTTTGCGGTATTAACTGCAGTTGGCTTTAGTTTAATGGGTGTCTTCTCGTCTCAACTGTCTGAGTGGTTTAGAAACAAACCTAAACTGGTGTCAGGGTTAAATATTGGTGCAGGTATCACATTCGTTTCTTCTGGGTTAGCAGTGGCGTTTATGAAGCAGCGATAATCTAAGTGCTAACAATAAATTTAAGAGTGATTCACAACGCTTGGCGCCCTTACTTCAAGTCAGTTTAGTGGTTATGGCACAATGCGTTAGGTAAGGTGTTAGCGTTGTTCACACCTTAATTTGGCGTTATGTGCCTTAGGTGTAATATGGAACATAGTCTAGAAACCGCTTATCCGCTGAAAAGTATGATGGAAAGCGTATTTGGTCGTAAGGCTTGGCTAGACCTAAAACACTGCCAAGATTTGGGCGTATGGAAAAAATACTCAAAGCGTCTTATTTCGGCTGTAGAGGTTTCAATAAAATCGACGGTCAAAGTTGCTGACGATGATTGGTTCGATGAATTGTCGTTGGAATTTGAACATGGTAAGAAATGCATTGATTCAGCAGGTTCTCTTGATGTTCTTTTTGCCAACTTAGCTGCGTGCCTTGCAAATATATCTTTCTTGCAAATTGGTATGATTCCTCAAAGGCACTCTGAGAAAAATGTAGCTGCTAGGCAAGGTGAAAGCTGGAATTTAAGTGCATTTCGTACAGTCCAATATGTTCAAACTCAAGAGCAGAAAGAACGTATCATGAGACGCAAAAGTCAAAATAGTGAAACCAGCACATAACAAGCAATTTAAGAGGGATTCACAACGCTTGGCATTTTTGTCTCTACTTCAAATTTAGTGTTTATGGCACAATGCTTTAGGTGTGGGTGGTAGCGTTGTTTACCCCTTAATTGGGCGTTATATGCTTCTACAGCTTAATAGGTTAGGTACGGTATGAAACTAATGAAAATAGTTGGGTTTCTTTTAGTAGTAGCTTTAATCGTAAACCTTTGTGTCTCAACATTTTCGATCTTCCAGCAATATCGTTATTTAGAGATCGAAGATAGCAATTGGCAAAATAGTGTTCGTTTTTACACTGAAGCGAGACATAGCAAGCAAATTTCAGTCGAAGACCGAACTACAGTAACGAAACTTATAGCTAAAGAGTTGTTTATCTTGGGGCATGAACAGGCCTACTATGTAGATAGAAATGGTAATGACACGATATTTGAGCCAACTGAAGAACATGAAAATGAAAGGCAGCTAAGATTTCAAGCGAGGCTCGTCTCGATTGCCTATATACATGAGCAGCTTTGGCTAAATGCGTTTTATGTTGCGTTACTTCTAGTTATTGCAACTATAAAAGGTAAACTTCAAAAACGCATATAACAAACAATTCAACAGTGATTCGCAACGCTTGGCGCTCTCACTTCGAGTTTAGTTTAGTGTTTAAGGCGCAGTAATCAAGTTCAGTGTTTGCGCTGCTCACACGTTAATTGGGCGTTATGCGTCATTTTGGAAATGGAGGTCAACATGCCGATTGCTAATTGTATTCTCTCTCCTCAAGTTGCTGTAAATAGTAGCGATTGTACTGGACTCATTGAAAAGTGGGGGAAACATTCCGGTATTGATACTTCGGAAATGACGGTAACAGTCATACGTTCAGACGAACAAATGGGTAAAGAGTATGGTGCTATTTGTACGTTGAACTTACCTAACCTTTGGAGCCGAAAATCAGTAAGCTCACTTCAGGTTGGACTAGCAAAGGCAATTAGTGAGCACTTTAGTTTGAAGGATACAGAAGTTCTCATAATGACGTCGCTTCTCGCATCAGGCTTCGTAGTCGAAGGTGGTGCGGAAGTCAGTTGGTAAGTCGCACTGAGCGCATAACAATAAATTTAAGAGTGATTCACAACGCTCGGCGCTTTCACTTCAAGGCGGTTTAGTGTTTATGGCACAATGGTTTAGCTAAGGTGTTAGCGTTGTTCACACCTTAATTTGGCGTTAGGAATGGCCAATCAAGCATAGAAGTGAAGTCTGTTGTTATTGCCTATTGTTTGTTTTTCTATTGGACTTAATGTAGCGACGAACATCGGTGTAAACGTCTTTAATTGTCAAGTAGAGTAAGTAGATGACAAATATCCATATAAAAATATTTAGGTGTAACTCGTCCCAAGCACTATAAAAGTCCCACGTTTGATTTCGTATATAGTTAAAGAATGAAAAACAAAGAGCAACTATTAAAGCTGCCAATAGCAGGAACAATAAAAGGATTATTGATCTTGCAAGGTTCAAACCTAATAAGTCTATAAGCAGTTTCTTATTATTGTCACATTTCATTATTCAACTCACCCAATAGTCGAATGTATTGCCATCACTTAGTTGTCCTTTATATCACTGTTACTGATAGTGCACTAGAATATACGCGCAACTATATTTATGATGTTTGTGTTATTCGTAGTACCAAAACAGGTTGTCGAGGTATGTGGCAGCATTCCTAACAAAGCATTTAAGAGTGACTCACAACGCTTGGCGATCTCAAGTTTAAACTGGGCTTTAATGTTTAAAGTGCTGTGGTTTAGGTTCGGTGTTTAGCGTTGTTCGCACCTTAATGCGGCGTTAGGGCGCAAGGAGTAAAATGATGATTAGTCACATAGATCATATTGTTCTTACAGTTTCCGACATAGAAAAATCAGTAGCTTTTTACAAGCGAGTTTTGTGCATGGAAGAAGTCGCTTTTGCCAATGGTCGGAAAGCTGTAACGTTTGGAAATCAGAAAATTAACTTTCAGCTTCTGGGTCAAGAACCGCGTAACATAGCCAATGTGGGTTCAGGTGATGTTTGCTTAATCACTGATTGGTCATTGGCGTCAGTGATAGATCATTTGGTGAAAGAAAATGTCAAAATCATTGAGGGTCCTGTTGAAAAATCAGGAGCTGTTGGTTCAATCCAATCGGTCTACTTTTTGGATCTTGATAAGAATTTAATCGAAGTCAGCGTATACCAATAGGCTCTGCGCCCTAACAATAAATTTAAGAGTGATTCACAACGCTTGGCGCTTTCACTCCAAACTAGTTTAGTGTTTATGGCACAATGGTTTAGGTAAGGTGGTTGCGTTGTTCACACCTTAATTTGGCGTTAGGCGCAGTAAGAAATTTCTTGATTCAAATCTCTAAGTTCTCTTTGGTTATTTGTTCTGGTTTTTCGGCAATTTGGCCTTATCTACCCAAGTTCATGAATCACTCAACCCGTGAAACATGTCAAAGTTTTCGGGTTGCCTCATTCAGTGTTGTAGCCAGTTTGTTGTTAGTTTCTTTGGCTCAAATCGCTTCAATTTTATCTGTCTTCGAAACGGGCTTATTGGCTGAGATTTCGCTCTGAAATTTAGCCTTTCCAAATTCCATTTCTATGCGCTGAAAAGCCAATTTCTTTGGTGTTTTGGTTGTAGTGGGTTTCAGAAACTTAGCCGCTTTAGAATTTGGGTTTTAATTAAAGTCAGTGGATTACGTGTGTTTCTTTTTCCAAAAAGGTGGTTTTTAAAATCCCATTTTAACTATTTGCGTGAAGCGCCTAACAAAGCATTTAAGAGTGACTCACAACGCTTGGCGATTTCAGTTTAAACTTGTTTTTAGTGTTTAAGGTGCAGTGGTTTAGGTTGGGTGTTTAGCGTTGTTCGCACCTTAATGCGGCGTTATGTAAAAAGGAGACTTTAGTGAAATATATAGTAAAAACTTCAATGGTTTTAATCGGGATTATTTGTAGTGTCATGGTTCAAGCAAATGATCTTGTGCCTATAAAAATGCTAGATGGTAAGGTGACAATTTCTACTCCAGAGGACTTTACTCCAATGCCTCAAGAAGTAGTAGAAATAAAGTATCCTAGTTCGCGTAGACCGACAGATGTGTTAACTGATGAAACGACACAAGTAACTTTAGCGTTTAGTCACACGAATAACAAAATGTCAAAAAAGGAGCTTATCAAAGCGCACAAAGGGATGTCGAAGATGTTTCACAACCTTTATCCATCAGCTGAGTGGATACGCGATGAAGTAATCCAACAAAATGGGCATCCATTTATTGTATTGGAGCTAGTGACTCCAGCTTTAGACACACAGGTTCATAATATAATTTATGCAACGTCGGTAGATGAACGTTTCTTATTAGTGTCTTTTAATACAACGGTAGAAAAAGCTCCAGATTGGTTGGCGCGAGGGAAAAAAATGATGGAGTCGATAATCATCAACTAATTTTACATAACAAAGCATTTAAGAGTGACTCACAACGCCTGGCGATTTCAGTTTAAACTTGGTTTTAGTGTTTAAGATGCAGCGGTTTAGGTTGGGTGTTTAGCGTTGTTCGCACCTTAATGCGGCGTTATGTGCTTTCTCGGAAAATCTAAAAATAGCGTACAATCAGCGTTTTGAAATAGCGGAAATCATCATGTCCA
>NZ_JBNJOI010000037.1:0-9843 GCF_050113675.1 Vibrio sp. TRT 21S02 | reverse complement strand
TTTAAGGCGCAGTGATTTAGGTTAGGTGCTAAGCGTTGTTCGCACCTTAATGCGGCGTTATGTTTACTTGCATTTCAAAGGCTTAAAGGTCTTAGGCTCTAGTTCTTTGTCCCTCTGTCATTTCGTCCCTAGTAGACTCAGCAAATCCGCATTGTCGGTCTAAGTTCTTGAATCTCTCAGCCCGTAAAATATGCCAATGTTCGCGGGTTGCTTCATTGTCAGGTCGTGGCGGTTGGCTTCTGGTTTAACTGGCTCAAAGTCGCTTCTAGGTTCTTAGTCAATTGGCATTTTGGTTTGGCAGTTGCCTCGGCAATTCAGCATTGTTTTGCGCTTTGTTTGGAAAGACAGGGCGCTTGTTGAAAGTTAGTTGGGTTGCCTCATTGGGCAGGGAAGTGGAATTACACGTTTTAGGTTGGTCGCCTTTGTCGGTCAAGTGGGTTTCAGCCTTGTGGTTTACTTCAGAAAACTAGTCAGAAATAGCAGTTCTTTCTCAATTAAGTCAGTAACTTGTGGTAAAACATAACAAGCAATTCAAGCTGATTCGCAACGCTCGGCACTTTTGGTTTCAGTTGGTTTAGTGATTAAGGTGAAGTGCTTGGGTAAGGTGGCAGCGTTGCTCACAACTTAATTGGGCGTTAGGCGACGGGCAGTAAAGTTCTTTGTTCTCATCTTCTTAGTTCTCTTTGAGCATTCGTTTTTCTAAGTCGGCAACTTGGCATTGTCGGCTGAAATTCTTGAATCTCTCCTGCCGTAATACATGCCAAAATTCGTGGGTTGCCTCATTGGTTTTTGGAGACGGTTAGTGGCGAGTTTAATTGGCTCAAAGTGTGGCAAGGGCAAGTTAATCGAGGTTTTCGTTCTCGCTTTAAGTTTGCAGCTTTGGGTTTCTCAGGTTCAAAAACTACTTAGTCGCTGCAAATTCGCATTTCGTGGTCGTTGGAATTTTGGCTGAAACATAGTGAGTTTTGTGGTTCTTGAATCACAAAAAGTCAGTGGGTGCTTGGTTGCTTATTTTGTTTCGGGTAATCTGCTTTCAAACAACCTTGAACTCTGGTGGGAAACTTCGCCTAACAAGGCGTTCAAGACGGATTCACAACGCTTGGCGATTTCAGTTCCAGTCAGGCTAAGTGTTTAAGGTACAATGGTTTAGGTTTGGTGATTGGCGTTGTTCACCACTTAACGCGGCGTTATGGCACAGGAGTGAAGTGTGGAACTATCGATGTCTAAAAGTACAAATATTGTAGTGAAATCGACTTTTAATATCTTGAAAGAAGCGCACAATTTGTATGCAGAACATAGGTTAAAGCAGTTTCTCTATACTATTGATTCTGAAATAGAGTATTTGAGCCCTGATGCCCAAGCAGAGCTCAACGAGTTCTTAAATAGCAAAGGTGCGCAAAAGCTTCTAGCTGACTACGCTGCTGCAATTACTTCTACCTCTAGTGAAATTAGTTTAAGGGCTCTCGCTTTAACTTTTATAAATGATCAACAATTCAATTTTAGTGAAAGCGAAAAAATCAGGTTTATTTCATGTATTAATGGAATTGATGATTTGAAGATAAACTTGTTTATAAAGCTAGCATCGCTAAAAAAGCTCGAATCGAAATCTATATACCCAATTTACGCTATCAGTAATCAAAACTTTGAAGCTTTAAATTTAGGTGTCGATGTTGACGAACTGTTTGCTTATTCAGAGGATTTTATGAATCGAGGTTTGTTGTTGCGAGATCCTCGTTCAAAAGGTGCTAATTTTTACTCTCCACAAGAGGGTGACTGGTCAATTTGTTTCGGTATTAGTTCAACACTACAAAGGTATGCATCAGTGTTGAGAAAAGCAAAGGTGTTGGCTGCAAAGTAGTGCCATAACAAACTGTTTAAGAGTGATTCGCAACGCGTGGCATTTTCACTATGCGTTGTGTTTAGTGTTTAAGGTGGCATGCGGGAACTTCGGTATTGCGTTGCTCACACCTTAACAGGGCGTTAGGGCACAGGGCGGAAATGGATAGAATCGTAGAATTAATCAAACAAGATCCAGTTAGAGTTACAGCCTTAGAATGCGTCTCTAAATTGGGCTTACCCCAATGCTATATTGCAGCTGGTTTCGTTCGTAATCTTGTTTGGGATGCACTGCATAGCTTTGATGTAGCAACACCATTGAACGACGCGGATGTCATTTACTTTGCTCCAGACGAAAACGACCCAAAAGCATATTTAAAGTATGAATCTCAGCTCAAGCATCTAATGCCAGAAATTAACTGGCAAGTTCGTAACCAAGCACTCATGCACACTCGGAATGGCGACTTACCTTACACTAGCTCCCTTGATGCTATGAGCTATTGGCCAGAGCAAGAGACAGCTGTTGCCATTCGACAAGTTGCGCCTGATAACTATGAATGTATTGCAGCTTTTGGCTACGAATCCTTATTTGGTTACTGTGTCACACATAATCCTAAAAGGTCACGAGAAACGTTTGAAAATCGTGTAAATTCAAAGGGCTGGTTAGTAAGGTGGTCATCTTTGAGAGCAGTGCCCTAACAAGCAATTCAAGCAGATTCGCAACGCTTGGCATTCTTGGTTTGAATCTGCTTCAGTGATTACGGCACAATAGTCTAGGCAGGTGGTAGCGTTGCTCACTACTTAATTGGGCGTTAGCGCGCTGGGTCAGTCAAATCCTGGATGACATTGGAAAAGGTATCGGTCTATTCTTATTCTGATGTTTTAGTGAGGGTTAAAAGTATGGCACCAAGAAATTATTACACGTTACCTGAGATTGTCTTTTGTACTTATATTGCAAGATTTGGTCGCAGCCAGTTTGATGAAAGCGATATCAATGATTTTAGTGGTCGTTCATTGTCCTCAATTAAGATGAAGGTCCAGAATATTGCATCAATGATAGATGAGGCTGGTTATAAAGCATCGAACCAAGTTAGTTTGCTTACTGGAAAAACAACTGGTGAAAAAGGGCGCAAAACTAACTGGGATGATGTGCATCCTCTGTTAAATCTAGGCCAAAGTGAGTTGCTCAATAAATGCAGTGAACTTGGCATAAAAGCGCGCTAACAAGCAATTTAAGAGGGATTCACAACGCTTGGCACTTTTGCTTCTACTTCGGTTTTAGTGTTTATGGCACAATACTTTAGGTTTGGGTGGAGGCGTTGTTCACCCCTTAATTGGGCGTTATGAGCCAACGAGGAATTTTAATGAAGATCGATAAAGAGTATCTAAAGTCTTTGCTTGAGGCGTTTGAAAGTGCGGAAGGACCGCTGACCAATATAAGAGAATTGGAAGCGAAAGGCTTTCATTATGACGATGATAAGTTTGCTTTTCACACCGACCTCCTAGTTGATAAAGGATATATCGAGTCGTTTGCTACCCAGCAATCACGCGGTGCGGGCTATAGGCTTATGGGGAGTGGTGAAAGGGTTTGGTCGGTTGTTCCGCTGAGGTTAACTGCTTTTGGTCATGACTTTATTGAGTCATTAAATGAACCGAATGTTTGGAGAGAAATACAAACAAACTTTAAAGATGCAAGTTTAGACACAACAATTTCTGTAGCAAAAGATCTTGCGAAAGGTTATGCAAAACAGAAAGTTAAGTCGCTACTTGATGCAGCAGGCTCATAACAAAGCATTTAAGAGTGATTCGCAACGCTTGGCGCTTTCGCTTCGCTCAAGTATAGCCAAACGCTGCTCACACCTTAATGCGGCGTTATGTTTACTTGTATTTCAAGGGCTTAAATATCTTAGGCTCTAGTTCTTTGTCCCTCTGGCAATTCGTCCCTAGTTGACTCAGCAAATCCGCATTGTCGGTCTAAGTTCTTGAATCTCTCAGGCCGTAAAACATGCCAATGTTCGCGGGTTGCTTCATTGTCAGGTCGTGGCGGTTGGCTTCTTGTTTAACTGGCTCAAAGTCGCTTTCAGGTTCATTACCAAGCAGCATTTCAGCTTGGCAGTTGCCTCGGCAATTCAACATTGTTTTGCGCTTTGGTTGGAAAGATAGGGCGCTTGTTGTTTCTTGGTCGGGTTGCCTCATTGGGCAGGGAAGTGGAATTACTGGTTTTGGGTTAATCGCCTTTGGTGGCCAAGTTGGTTCTTGCCTTGTGGTTTAGCTTAGAAAACCAGTGAGAAATAGCAGTTCTTTCTCAATTAAGTCAGTAACTTGTGGTAAAACATAACAAACAATTCAACAGTGATTCGCAACGCTTGGCGCTTTCACTTCGGGTTGAGTTTAGTGTTTACGGCGCAATGTTTAAGTTCAGTGTTTGCGCTGCTCACACGTTAATTGGGCGTTAGGCAATAGAGGTAAAAATGAGTATTAGCGACGTGAAAGATTTAGTCCAGATGTTCGGAAGTTTTGGTATTGGAGCTATAGTTGGAGCTGGCTTTCTCTTTTTTATATTGAAGTCATTCTTACCGAGTTACTTTTCTGAGAAAGCTAAAAATCTTGCTACAAAAGAAGATATTGGACAAATCACTAGTGAAGTCGAAAAAGTGAAGTCTGGTTACGCTGAAATGCTCGAAGAAGTAAAAAGTAACCACCAATTAAGACTTGCATCAATAGAGCGAGAAAAACTCCTCAAAAAAGAAGTATATCTCGACAGTGTAGAAGCCTTGAGCAAGTATCAAGGGGCTTTGGCAGTGATGAGTAATCTTGATATACCAAACCAAGTTATAGCAGACGCATTTTCTGCCAACGCAGCGCAGATAGCCAAAATGAATATGGTTGGTACGGAAAAAACAGTAAGAAGCTTGACTAATTTTACTGGTGAAGTGGGGGCTGCATATATGAGTCTCTTCCTCGAGCGAGGGGGGTTAATAAGTCGAAAGAGTCATATTGAGTTCCTTGAAACTTACAACAAAAAGCACAATGACGAAATTGAACGTTGCTTAACCATTATGAAAAATATGAACCTCGAGGGTATTACAGATAATGGCGCGTGGGACAGAGTTAATAAGGCTTTTGAGAACGAATGTAAGTCAAGAGACCAGTTTGTGTCTGAAATAAATATCAACTGGGCAGTACAAAATGAAGAGCATCTAAAGTTTACAGAGCGTTGTATGTCTGAGTTCTTTCGGGTTAATGACCTAACTCCCCACTTACTTCTTTCAGTTCGTGACGAACTGGAACTAGAACTCAATGAAACTGAGTATCTAGAAATCCACTCAGAAAGCACCAAGAAAGGTAAGGAAGTATTTGAATCCTTTATGAACAACCTGAGAAATATTGCCTAACAAAGCATTTAAGAGTGATTCGCAACGCTTGGCAGTTTCGCTTCGCTCAAGTATAGCCAAGCGCCGCTCACACCTTAATGCGGCGTTATGTACTTTTACGGAAAATCAGAAATTTATGGATGAAAATGCTGAAATTTGGCGTCAGTACTACGAAAAGGCACTATCTCGCCCACATTCAAAACGTACTGAATTTGCTGTCAGACTCAACGAATCAAACCTCAAAGTAGCCACTGACTGTGGTTGTGGAACCGGCAGCGATATCGAATACCTCGATCAACAGGGTTATCAAGTTCATGGTTTCGATATTAATCCTGATTCAGTCGCTATTTGTAAAGATCGGTTCGGGTCAAAGTCATTAGTGGATATTTCAGCGTCCTCGTTTGAGTCGTTCGATTATCCAAAGTCTGGTGTAGTTATCGCAAACTCCAGTTTGTTCTTCGCTGACCCAAACCAATTTGCATCGACTTGGAGCAACATCAGATCTTCAATTGAAATCGGTGGAGTGTTTGCTGGTGACTTCATGGGTTTCAAAGACAGTTGGGCTAACAACTATCGTAGCCCTACAACATCGTTGTCGGAATCAGAAGTAAAGGCTTTGTTCTCAGGCTTTGAAATAGTCAGGTTCTTTGAACGTGATGAAACAGCGAAAACTTCATTGGGTAGAATGAAGCATTGGCATACATATTCCGTGGTCGCAGTGAAACGTACATAACAAAGCGTTTAAGACAGATTCGCAACGCTCGGCATTTTCGGTTTGATTCAGCTTTCGTGATTACGGCACAATAGTGTAGGAATGGTGGTGGCGTTGCTCACTACTTAACGCGGCGTTAGGGCTTACTACAACAAATTTGCAAGGATGGCGAAATGGTAAGGTTTTATCTGGTTCTTACGTTGTTAGGTATATTGCTACCTTATGGAGCGTTGGTTCCTTGGCTAGTTGCCAATGGCTTAGATATTAGCCTTTTGCTCAGTGAAGCGGTGGCAAACCCCATTAGTATAATGGCTTGGCTTGATGTTTTGGTTGGTGCGATTGCTCTGATAGGCTTTATCTTAGTGGACGGGCAAAAACATAAAGTGAAGTATCGATATTTTGCAGTGTTGGGGACTTTGTCAGTTGGTGTGTCGTTCGGGCTCCCAATGTATCTGTACTTCAAAGAAAAACAGTCCCTTCAGCCACAGCCCTAACAATAAATTTAAGAGTGATTCACAACGCTTGGCGCCTTCACTTCAAGTGAGTTTAGTGTTTATGGCACAATGCTTTAGGTAAGGTGTCAGCGTTGTTCACACCTTAATTTGGCGTTAGCTGAAAGGAAAATTATGATATCGCAAGAAAGTTTTAATAAGCGCTGTGTAGATTACGATTTAAAGTATCGCAAAGCCAAGAAGGATGCAGATGAACTTGAAATATTATCTATTGCTGAAAAAGAGGTTTTTGTAGAGGCATTTAATTCGAATCCTAAACCAGCATGCCATGCAGGTTGCTCGCATTGCTGTCATTTGAGAGTTGTTGCTTATGCTCACGAATTAGTCGCAATTCATCGATACGTTAGCTCAAAGTTATCTACCCAAAAGCGACTAGAGATAACTGAACGAATTAGGAATCAGTACGAAAAAATAAAAGATTTGACGGAAGCTGAGCATTTTGTTGTAAATGTTGAATGTCCTTTCCTGGAAAATCATAAATGCTCGATATATCCGGTACGTCCAATGACCTGTGCTAGCTACCATTCTTGCTCTAAGGCCGCTTGTAAACAGTCATACGATGAACCCTCAGATATGAGTGCGGGTATCCCTTTAAATCCAAGGGTATCGATTGAACAGGATATACAGTTTTCTGTGGTGGAGCAGGTGATTAAATACAACAAAGATGATGCTGAGAAATATGAGCTACTTCAGGGGCTACATAAATTGTTCCAAAACCCTAAAGCAATTCAACGTTGGAAGAGCGGCAGAAAAATGTTCAAAAATTTCAGCTAACAAGCAATTTAAGAGGGATTCACAACGCTCGGCATTTTTGCTTCTACTTCAAATTTAGTGTTTATGGCACAATGCTTTAGGTTTGGGTAAGGCGTTGTTCACCCCTTAATTGGGCGTTATGCGCTAATGGGAAAAACGATGAAAGGAGTTCAATAAATGGTTACTTGTTACCTAAGATATATCATTGATCCATCGAAGGTTAGTGAATTTGAAGAATACGCGAAAATGTGGATTCCACTAGTAGGAAAATTTGGTGGGCAGCATCACGGCTATTTCTTACCTTCTGAAGGAGCTAATAATGTGGCCTTAGCTTTGTTTTCATTCCCAAGTCTCGCAGCTTACGAGTCATATCGTACTGATTCATTTAAAGACAAAGAGTGTATTGCTGCTTTTCAATTTGCTGAAGATACAAATTGCATCATTAGCTATGAACGTAGCTTTTTCAGACCAGTGCTGGACTAACCACGCGCATAACAAGCAATTTAAGAGGGATTCACAACGCTTGGCATTTTTGCTTCTACTTCAAATTTAGTGTTTATGGCACAATACTTTAGGTTTGGGTGGTAGCGTTGTTCACCCCTTAATTGGGCGTTATATTAATTTCAAAATAGAGGGTATATGAGCGCAGAACAGAAATTAGTGTATTTGGAGTCAGGGAAATTGTCATCATCTAGTAGTAAACTATTGATGTTTATTAGTTTTACACTGGCTCTGTTTTTATTGCTACCTAATTCAGAAAAAATAACTGTCCCTCTAATTGGACTTAAGCTCGACTATGGGTTAGCTGTTGGTGTAACCCTAATATCACATGCATTTATGCTGTATCGCGCAATTGCAGCGATAAACTATGAACGATTGCTAAGAGATATGCTTAAAAATGAACTTGAGCTCTCTAGCCTAGAAATCTGGCGATATGCTTATCCAAGCATATTTAATTATCATCAGCTATCTCCTTTTTTTGCCAGTGGTTGGCGTCAGAAAACGATGACTATAGTTTCTGTGGTGAGCCTGCTTGGTATGGGAATTATTTTACCCTGTTCTGTGATGGTCGTTATGTTACGCCATGAGGTGAGTGTGATAACAGTATCATGCAGTGCTATTGGTGCTGGTGTTTATCTGTTAACTTATGCAACTCAAATTACTGTGTACCGGATGGAACCAGAGCAAAAGTTCAAAATTATCACAAGCTCGGACGAGTAGGTCACATATTAATATAACAAGCAATTTAAGAGGGATTCACAACGCTCGGCATTTTTGCTTCTACTTCAAATTTAGTGTTTTCGGTACAATGCGTTAAGTTGGGTGGAGGCGTTGTTCACCCCTTAATTGGGCGTTATATTCCGAAGGAGAGGTTATGTCAGAAAATCAAGTACGTCAGTTCAGAATAAAAAAGAAGATTAACAAAAAAGAACTAGCAAACTCTGTTGGAGTAAGTACTGCTAAGATTACAGCAATTGAAAATGGTGCTGAAGCAGAGCCAGAGGAGTATGCTCGAATAGCTCTCAAACTTGCAGTAACAATAGATGAATTGTATCCAGCTTTGGAACATAAATGGCCAGAGTTGGAAAAGAAAAAGCGATTCATAGAGATACAACGAGAGATCGAGGCTGAAATCGAAGAAAAACAACTACTAGAGAAAGAGTCTCTTGAAGATGAGATAAAAAAGAGAAGAAAAGAAAAAGAGAAATTAAAACAACACATACGGAAAATCGAAAAGGATCGAGAAGTAATACTAAAAGAGCATGAAGAGTTAACAGATCAGGCTACCAAAAACAGGATATTACGTGAACTGAACTTTGCTCCGGAGTATCAAGAGGCTGGAATTACAATCTTGCAAGGTTTCATCAGACTGCTTAAAAGAAAGTACAAGGAAAAAGATGTTAGTGTTTCCATAAAGCAACATGGAATGAAGGTTACAATGATTATCAAAACACCAGATGGTAAGACGGATGAGGTTGAAGAGTTTTTGGACCAATATTCTGAAGTTATTTCTGGTACCGCTATGATTGAAACATTAACGACGGATCCAGTTGCAGTCTTAGAGTTGAAAAATCAACTTAACCTCGCTGAGATTCAAGTTCAGCAACAGAGAGATATTAATCTCATACTAAAGACTAACCATGACAGCAGAATCAAATCTTTAGAAAAAGAGAATGCGTGGTTTAAAGAGCAGCTTTCATTAGCTGTTGCTAGCTCTAAACATTTTACAAGCGAGATATTAAATCAATTAAATAAGAATGATAATGACATTGCTTCTCTTGCACAGAAGTTAGTTGAGATCGTCGAAAAATCTGAATCTAACTCAAAAGAAATAGCAGCTGTAAATACCAAGACCGAAGAAGCGAGTAGAACGATAGACGAGCTGAATAAAATGGTTTTGAAGGATGGGGTCGGAAAAGGAGCTTCAGAAGCGATTAAGAATTTAATTAAATGGGCAGCCTCTCGATTAACTGGAATATAACAAAGCATTTAAGAGTGACTCACAACGCTTGGCGATTTTAGTTTAAACTCGGTTTTAGTGTTTAAGGTGCAGTGATTTAGGTTAGGTGTTTTAGCGTTGTTCGCACCTTAATGCGGCGTTAGCCGTCATGGAGCTTGCTATACTCAAAGTGATAGAATAGTATCACTTTAGTAT
>NZ_JBNJOI010000036.1:0-11113 GCF_050113675.1 Vibrio sp. TRT 21S02 | reverse complement strand
ATCACTTTTTATTTGTATTAGTTGAATATCCATATGCCTCATAACGCCAAATTAAGGTGTGAACAACGCTACCACCCTACCTAAACCATTGTGCCATAAACACTAAAGTTACTTGAAGTGAGGGCGCCGAGCGTTGTGAATCACTCTTAAATTTATTGTTAGGAGTATTTACGCCATTCCAAAAATACCGACCATACTACCACCGATGCGGCTAGCGTCTCCCGTCACATTAAAGCCTAGGTAACTCAAATGAGCATCTTGCAAACCAACTAAGGATGAAAAAGGAGTAAAGTCTCGATTGATGCAGATACCCAGTTGGAGATGTCCACCGATAGTCGGATATCTATCCTCCTCGATGATCTTTTGAAGCACTATTTTTGGAGCTCTTTGCCACAAAATACTATCAAACTCTTGTTCTGAGCGATAACCTTCGATCGCTGTCATAACTTGCTCTTTCTTGTCACCTAGGATAAAGAATTCTTCAGGTTTGGCAGTTTCACTATCGTGCATGGTCAGCGATAGTTCAAACATTCCCGATGAAAAGTCGGGTCTAATCTCGCAAATTTTATAGCACTTAGTTAGGTGACAATAACCAACAAACAAAAACTCACAAAGTGCGCCCTCCTGTTTCATTACAGCAAGAGTATCGATATAGCTCTTAGCTATCATTTTCACATATTCAGCCAATTCATCCATCGAGGGGATTTGGTGCAATACATTCAGATTAGAAAAAATTGTTGATAGCGCTGCATGTACATTTAAGCCGATGAGGGAGCTACCAGCAAATGCTAAACCTACTTTAGACTCTAAAACTAGCTGATCAAAGGCACCCGAAGTGCCGGGGGCTTTACAGAGTAGAGGGATTGAAAATACCTTTGCTCCAGAGTCCAAAAGCATTGATGGATCATCTCCACCATCCGTTACCTTAGAATCACCAACAGTCCAAACTGCACCACCAGATTCAGAATTAAACCAACTTACAATTGATGTCATTTTATTATACTCCTAACGCCAAATTAAGGTGTGAACAACGCTAACACCTTACCTAAAGCATTGTGCTATAAACACTAAACTGGCTTGAAGTGAAAGCGCCAAGCGTTGTGAATCACTCTTAAATTTCTTGTTATGATTGTGGCTAGGGAATCGTATATTCATAGAAAACCACACCACTGTCCTTAGCGGGTTGCGCGATGAACCCCAGCTTTTTAAGTAACTTCGCTGAAGCAATATTAGATTGGTCAACACCGCCTATGAGTTTCAGCCAAGATTCGGATTTTTCGACTTCATGTATGAAACCTTGAAGCAATTCACTAGCTAACCCTTGGCCCCAGTATTCTTCGGCAAGCAGATAACCAATATGGGCATACTTATCATTTTCGACATAAGCGAACAGGAAACCTATTAGTTCTTGTCCCTCGGCTTTCACTTGAAGTAAGCGGCTTTCCGATAACATTCGTTCAAGCCAGGTTCGGGCTTGTTGACGAGAACCTATCTCGTGGAAATATGGAGGAAGACTTTCTACTACTGCTGGCGTGAGGATTTGAGGAATTCGCTCTAGCAAATATGAGTGTTTAGACAAGTCAAACCCTTCAGTAATTTCAACTACTGTCAGCCTCGGACTTTCAAATGATATTGCCATACAACCTCCCCATTTCGATAAAAATCATAACGCCCAATTAAGGGGTGAACAACGCTACCACCAAACCTAAACCATTGTGCCATAAACACTAAATTTGAAGTAGAAGCAAAAGTGCCAAGCGTTGTGAATCCCTCTTAAATTGCTTGTTATAAGCCTTTTATGTACTGACTACTAAGTTCAATGGCTCTTGATTTTACAATTTCATTGAAGCTTACCTGTGAAGCCAAACCTGAAATTAACTTAAGAACCTCGTCTCCCGTAGATTTGCTACCACCAACCAACTCCCAAAACTCAGCACCATTTAGCTTATATTCTTCTTTCGATCTTCTGTCATCGTTATACATGCACAGCCTAAATATACAACCAGCAGCATCAGCGAGCTCTTTCCGCTCTTTAATTGTCTGTGAGTTACTACTGTTTTGTGCGTTTATCGATTTAATCTCGATCCAATATTCACAACCATTAGGGTGTACAAATTTAAGATCAAAAGGGTTCGGTTTATCTTTTACAATTGTGCCACCTTGTGACTCAACCAAGATTACACTGATTTTTTCAATCACAGCTCCTAACTTGGTCGAAAACGATTTAGTTACCCGCTGTGCTGTAATGAAGTAGAAATACTCTTCAATGTTATTTGAGAACAACTCTAGAGTAAGCGGTTTACTCTTTTCTAAAACCTCTTTCAGCGTCAGTTTCTGAGCAGATTCAGAAATTCCGTCAAGTAACTCATTAAACAGCTTTAATATCTTTTTATTACTGATATCATCAAGCACAAAACTCTCCTAGGCTTATAACGCCAAATTAAGGTGTGAACAACGCTAAACACCTTACCTAAACCATTGTGCCATAAACACTAAACTTGCTTGAAATGAAAGCGCCGAGCGTTGTGAATCACTCTTAAATTTATTGTTAGCTTTTAGGCTTATTATTTCGAACCAATTCCATTTCCGCGCTAATACCCATTGTGATTTGAAAGCTAGCCTCTAAAACCCAGCTAATATAAACTTCAATAGGTTCTTCCAGATCACCATACTTCCAAGCGTAAGTACGCACACCATCGGTTTGGCATTCAGTATGATGAGCCTTTTTCCTTTCCCCTTTCAACCTTTTTACTTTCTTTCCATTTTTATAAAAGTCAGCATCTAGAATAGGCTCGCCTTTTGCGCAAAAATCACCAAAATCAAGTCTAAGTTGAACCTTTTCTTTATCAGTGTCGATTGTTTCCACGAAAAAAAGACAACGACTTTTATCTTTGAAAGTTAGTTCTTGAAGTTTTCCAGTTTTGAGGAATTTAACTCTCACTGATTTAATGTGACCAAGAGGGCTCTTAGGATTATCCGCCATGTTTCCTCCGTTAAGCTAACGCCGCGTTAAGTGGTGAGCAACGCAGACCACCGAACCTAACTCATTGTGCCATAAACACTTAAGCTAACTTAACCTGAAATCGCTAAGCGTTGTGAATCCGCCTTGAACGCCTTGTTAGCTTCTTCACACCCAAATGTCATTTTCAGCTGTAAGTTCACCTCCAGAGTCGCCTGTATTGATCACACCTTTTGGCTCAACTAGAAGAACTTGGCATAAACCCTTGGCAAAAGGTTTATGTTCAACTCCTTTTGGAATGACAAACATCTCACCATTCGTAAGAGTTACCTTTCCATCTCGGAATTCAATTTCCAAAGTCCCCTCAATAACTATAAATACCTCATCGGTATTCTCGTGAGAATGCCAAACAAACTCGCCTTCACCTTTAGCCAGCTTAAATTGATAATCATTCATTTCAGCAATAACTCGCGGAGACCAAAGCTCCTCAAACTTTGCCAACTTGTCTTTCAAATTTATCGAACTGTATTCCATACTTCCCTCTAAAGCTAACGCCCTGTTAAGGTGTGAGCAACGTAATACCGAAGCTCCCGCAAACCACCTTAAACACAAAACGCAACGCATAGCAAAAATGCCAAGCGTTGCGAATCACTCTTAAACAGATTGTTAACTGACTTTTAGAAGCCTTAGGTAAATTTAAATTGTAATCGTAGTATCTATACGAGCGTCTTTGTAATACTTTTGAACTGTAGCCACTTCAAATTCAATTTGCTTATGCCTTAGTTCATACTGTTCAACTTCAGATACTAAAGCATCACATTTCGCAGCTAAACTATTTACTTTGCCTAATAAGTTTTGATTCTCACTAGTCAAGGTTGCCACTTGCTCATTTGATAATTGAAGTTCAGCTTGCAACTCAAAGAGTTGCTTCTTGTGCCCCTCGCGGAGTTGACGTTCGTTAGTATTAACTTCAGCTTCTATTCTAGCTTTGTAATAGAACCAAGTTACTAAAATACCTGCTAAAGCTGATAGAACGATATAAAACCAAAACTCGTTAACACCAACAATGTAATTCACGATTTTCTTCCGAACAATTATAAGATCACCAACTAATACCGTTGGCTGGCAGCAGATTTTATCACTTGATATGCAAGCTAAACAATACATTTTCAATTGGTAAACTTGCCTACATTGTCGAGGCAGTTAACGCCCTGTTAAGGTGTGAGCAACGCAATACCGAAGCTCCCGCATACCACCTTAAACACCAAACGCAACGCATAGTGAAAATGCCACGCGTTGCGAATCACTCTTAAACAGTTTGTTATATTGTGGTTTCGTAGTTCTTTTTTATTATGCCTAAGATACGTTCCAGATACTTAGAAAAAACTTTGTCCCACTCTGAAATCAAAGTTGAAGCATCAGTGTCATGAGATAGAAAGCCGCTATCATGATTGGCAGAGTATCCTTTTAACTTGCCTTGTCGAAGAGCATGACGGTCTAGAATAAAGCTATGTTCCTTGATCTTTCTGCCACCTCTATTTGCACCATGGGCAGCAAAGCTGTTTCTAATATCGAAGATCTGACAACCTTGAATTTCGCTTAGTTCAAAATCCATACCCATTTTTCTTAGCAAAACTAACAGCGCTTGCTGCTGCATATAAACAGCATTGAGGACACCATAGAAGTACAAATAGAGATCACCAAATGGCAATGATGGATTTCGCTCTAGAAACGAATGTTTAGCTAGTTGTGTATCCTCTAAGAGGTAAAAGCTGTCGATAACCGAGTTATACGCATCGCTTGTAGCAACAGATACGATAGGAAAAAGCTCTTCATCATTGTCAACATTACAAGAATGATCCGAGATAATTTCCCGAGTTAAAGCTATTATTTCATCAATTTCCAAACGCTGAACTCCAAAAACAATATAACGCCCAATTAAGGGGTGAACAACGCCTCCACCCTAACCTAAAGCATTGTGCCATAAACACTAAACTTGAAGTAGAAGCAAAAATGCCAAGCGTTGGGAATCCCTCTTAAATTGTTTGTTATATGCACAGAATTTCGACTTGCTTTATGGCGTCAAAGAATACTTTATGGCACTTAAAATCGGGCTTACTTCCTACTTTATGCCAGAAGAAACTAAACTCATGCCCACCGTCATCTTGAGTAAAGAAACTCCAGCTATTCGGTAGTTCTTGGTCTATTTCGCAAAGCACAAAATGCCACAGTTGATTTTGAAAACCGCTTTCCCAGCAGCCGAGATAGTGAGTGCTCGATACACTAGATAACCCAGATTCTTCTTCCAGCTCTCTCAAAGCTGCACTTTCGATAGAAATGTCCGACGACTCTAGTGTTCCTTTAACAAGTTGAACATCAGCTAATGGATGTTCAAACAGCATTAACTCACGATAGTTTCCTGACTTTCTGAGCACTACAGGGCAGACTTTTACTTCCCTTTTCCGGACTCTTTCTTCCACTGAACTCTCCCGTGCATATAACGCCCAATTAACGTGTGAGCAGCGCATACACTGAACTTGAAGGCTGCGCCGTAAACACTAAATTCAACCGGAAGTGAGAGCGCCAAGCGTTGCGAATCACTGTTGAATTGTTTGTTATGTTTTACCACAAGTCACTGACTTAATTGAGAAAGAACTGCTATTTCTAACTAGTTTTCTGAAGCAAGCCACAAGGCTGAAACCAACTTGACCGCCAAAGGTGACCAACCTAAAACGTGTAATTCCACTTCCCTGCCTAATGAGGCAACCCGACTAAGAAACAACAAATGCCCTACCTTTCCAACCAAAGCGCCAAACAATGCTGAATTGCCGAGGCAACTGCCAAGCTGAAATGCTGCTTGGTTAAAAACCTAAAAGCGACTTAGAGCCAGTAAAATGAAAAGCCAACCACCACGACCTGACAATGAAGCAACCCGCGAACATTGGCATGTTTTACGGGCTAAGTGATTCAAGAACTTAGCCCGACAATGCGGATTTGCTGAGTCTACTAGGGACGAATTGCCAGAGGGGCAAAGAACTAAAGCCTAAGACCTTTAAGCCTTTGAATTACAAGTAAACATAACGCCCAATTAACGTGTGAGCAGCGCATACACTGAACTTAAACATTGCGCCGTAAACACTAAACTCAACCCGAAGTGAAAGCGCCAAGCGTTGCGAATCACTGTTGAATTGTTTGTTATGTTTTACCACAAACACTTGATTTACTTGAGAAAGAACTACCATTTCTGACTAGTTTTCTGAACCAAACCACAGGATAGAACAAACTTGGCCGTCAAAGGCGACCAACCTAAAACCTGTAATTCCACTTCCCTGCCCAATGAGGCAACCCGACTAAGCACCAACAAGTGCTCTTTCTTTCCAGCCAAAGCGCAAAACAATACTGAATTGCCGAGGCAACTGCCAAGTTGAAATGCTAATTGGTACTGAACCTGAAAGCGACTTTAAACCAGTTAAACAATAAGCCAACCGCCACGACCTGACAATGAAGCAACCCACGAAAATTCGCATGTTTTACGGGCTGAGAGATTCAAGAACTTAGACCGACAATGCGGATTTGCTGAGTCTACTAGGAACGAGCTGCCAGAGGGACAAAGAACTTGAACCAAAGACATTTAAGCCATTGAAATACAAGTAAACATAACGCCGCATTAAGGTGTGAACAACGCGACCACTGAACCTGACCTTACCACCGTAAACACTGAACTCAACAATGGAATGAAAAATGCCAAGCGTTGAGAATCACTCTTAAATGCTTTGTTATAAGCGATGCTCAAGAGTAACCAAATGTCTCATAAACACGTTTTTTCAATGCGCTCCTGTTAGCTGAAGGGTCTATATGTATCAGAAAATACTCAACTAATTCAGTGGCTGATCGAAACTTTTTTCCATACCATGATGCGAATTCCCAATCATCGTGGCGATTTAACCTTTCCAAACGTTCTTCAGAATTGTTGTAACGAGAGATAAAAAAATGAGTACCTTTAGGTTCAATAAAATAACGTTGATCACCAATCGTTTGTAGAATGTGTCGTTGATTAAAATCTTTTTTGTATACCTTTTCTACATCTGATCCCATTTCATCAAAGTAATATTCGACTTCATAATCTAACACATTGAACTTAACCAACGAACTTTCAGGATCTTTTGCTTTCTTGAGCGCTAGTTCTAACTCAGAGATTAACTGCTCTCTAGCAGAGCCTATAAATAGGTCTCGCCCTACTTCATTGCAACTCATGGGACCTCTCAGATTCAAAATTTTGTATTAGCTTATAACGCCGCATTAAGGTGTGAGCAACGCCAAGCACCTAACCCAAACCATTGCACCTTAAACACTGAAACCAAGTTTAAACTGAAATCGCCAAGCGTTGTGAGTCACTCTTAAATGCTTTGTTATATGCCTGCCCATTCTGTAGACAGGACTGACATTAGTACTTTATCGACAAATTCACCATTACGAAAACCTGATTGGCGCATCACACCCTCATGTTGATAACCTGCGTTTTCATAAGCCTTAATTGCGCCGTAGTTAAGAGAGCTTGCTGTAAGCTGAACTCTATGTAAACCAAGAGTCCTTATCGCGTAATCTGTTACGACTTTCGTGACTGAGGTACCAACCCCCTTACCCCAATAACTTTTTTCTCCAATAAGAATAAAGTATTCGCCACTACGATTTAGAGAACTGATCCCGGATATACCTGCATAACCAATTAGCTGATCATTCTCTTTATTGCATATGCCGAAAGACACATTTTTAACGCTTGAATTTATGGATAAAAGCCATTTTTCGATATCTGATTTTGATTGAGGATACGCATACGAAGAAAGGCTATAGAGTGTAACTTCACGGTCACAAGACCATTTGTAAAATACTTCCCCATCTTCCACATTCAGTGAACGCAGATAGTAACCATCTAGTTCCAATTGCATGATTTTCCTTATTACTCCGATGGCATATAACGCCGCATTAAGGTGTGAGCGGCGCTTGGCTATACTTGAGCGAAGCGAAACTGCCAAGCGTTGCGAATCACTCTTAAATGCTTTGTTATGAAGCTGTTACCTATGGTTCTCAGCTTTCAGCATGTCTCGGAACAAATCTTCCATTTGATCAAAGACCTTTACGCACAAAAATTGTAGCTGCTGCTCGTATTTTTCTTCTGACTTTTCATGGACTAATGTATAACCTAGATTCATGACTTTATTAATTTCTAGAGCAATATCTTTGGGAAAATAAAGTCTATGATGGTCGAAATAGTCATTTAGCGCACGAAAATCGGTTTCGAGATTGATACTAAAATCTTCCAGCTTTTTATCAGCTAAACTCAGGCAACTCAGCATTAGTCGATATAATTCAGTAATGCAGTCTTCCCGCTTTTTGTAGAGACTTGTAAATGTAACTTCGTGCTCTTTTTGAAGCTGAGAAAGTTGAGATTTTAGGCTTTCAATTTCTTTCTGGTATTCAGCTCTTTGGGACTCCAGTTTAGCTTGGTTGACCAACTCATATTTTTTGATCACTCCTGTAGCTATCGTATTTGCAAACAACTTTGCTACGACGCCTAAGGCAGCTGAACTGCCGATAGCCGCAAAAATCGTTGTAAATGCAGATTCTAAACTCATTTAATATCCTCAAAGTTGGATAAGCTTCATAACGCCAAATTAAGGTGTGAACAACGCTAACACCTTAGATAAACCATTGTGCCATAGACACAAAACTAGACTGAAGTGAAAGCGCCAAGCGTTGTGAATCACTCTTAAATTTATTGTTAGCCGTACATTGCCCAACGGAAATACGGACGCTGACCATCCATCCGTTCAACTTCTGCGCCTAACTTTTTGTAAAACTCGTGTGCTTTGGTGTTATGTGGACTAGCTGTCCAAGAAATATGAGAAGTTAACGACTTTTGAGCTTCCGTTTTCAAAGTATGCATAAGTTCTGCACCGTATCCCTTTGACCGATGATTACTAACAACTAGAAGATCATCAAGCCAAATAGACGGTTCACCGCGAAAGGATGAATAACGATAATGAAACAAGGCGAAACCCTGAACTTCACCATCGACTTCCAATAGCAAAGCGTGGGCAAACGGATAGTCACCAAATAAGGTTCGTTCTATCTTTTCTTTAGTCGTGGAGATTTCACCGTCGAATCCTTTCATACTTCGGTCAAACTCAGCTTTGTGTCCAATAAGTTCTAGCAACTTACTGGAGTCTTCCTTGATCGCTTTCCTTACGTTCACTTTGTTCTCCATAACTCAAGTTTCCGGTTGTCGGCTAACGCCCAATTAAGGGGTGAACAGCGCCTTCTCCCAAACCTAAAACATTGTGCCATAAACACTAAAACTGAAGTAGAAGCAAAAGTGCCAAGCGTTGTGAATCCCTCTTAAATTGCTTGTTAGAAATTGATTTTCGTTATACTTTCAACTTCCCACCCAGAAAAGCCAATGCCATCATCGACAAGTAAGGATTTTGGCTCTAGCTCAAAAGGATTGACCCCGCTCATTATTAAGCTCTCCACTTTTTCCTTGTGAGAAGAAGACAAACTATCCCACCAACTAGGAGACGTGAAAGTATTTTCTGCAACACCATAAAAGAACCGAACTAATTTTGAAAAGAGCTCTTCTTGCGAACCAGTCAATAAGGTACCGATGAAATCTTGTACGATTGATTCACCCTTAAACCAACTCAAAACCGCATAGCCTTTTCCATCACTAGAAAATGAGTTGAACACCAAGTACTGAGGTACAACCTTTAAGTCACCTAAGTCTTGTATCAAATTACCATCAAAGTCCGATACAGGCGCAACAATTGAGGAAACAACAACTGGAATTGGCTTGGATGAACTAAGTATCAAATGACACATGTCATTAGTTGTCTGACCAAGAAGTTGTGAATCAAGTTTACTCTTAAATTCTGACAATTCTTTGATTGCCGTTTTGACCCCCAATTGATTGTCTGACGCAAACTTTTGAATAAATAATTGGTCAATAGGTTGTTTACCCTTATCACCTTGCTTCAACAGTTCTGAGCTAACGAGGCTACCCTCTTTGGCATATAGCTCTTTTGCAACAGAGCGATACATCAAAGCAAAACACTGCTCTTCGTCGTTAGTGAAGTGGCGATCTTCAACGCAAGCAAATAGAGATTTGTCATGATGAGAGCAAAAGCCTTTGAAGGTAGACGCTTGGTTGACACCAATTTTTTCTGGGACAAGCTTTCCGTTGTTCTTAAAAAGGTTAGATAGATTAATTTTCAAACCCAAAACATGATTTGTTTCATCAGCAATGGAAATCAAACTACTGCTTTTGGAGATAGTATGAGCATTTATGATGTTTTTACTACAATCCCCTTTGAGTTCATCAGGGACATAACAACACTTACGCTGAGCAATTTTGTTTGAGTGCGCTATAGCGTCGCCTTTTGTGACAGCCTTTTGACTCTCTCTTCCATAATGGCAATGCTTATACTTTTTATCAGAGCCGCACCAGCATTTTTCATTTCGACCAATTTTCATAAAAATCACCTACAACTTTAATAGTGAAGTTAAATAATATTTCTAACGCCGCATTAAGGTGTGAGCAACGCTTGGCTATACTTGAGCGAAGCGAAAACGCCAAGCGTTGCGAATCACTCTTAAATGCTTTGTTATATTCGTAGCCTCGTGTGCCACCTAGTTACTTCCATGAGTCTACTTTCATAGACCTTATGCACTGTCGCTATATGAGCTATGCAGTCAAAATTAAACAACACTACACGTTTTTTAATAGTTTTTACTTTATCCGTATCTACTTCAACTGTTAAAGAAGCTTTCAATAATGTTGATAAGTCAATATTTTCCTTTATAACTTCACTTCTAAACCAAGCTGATAGCTCATTGGAAATATACAGTTCTAGCTCGCCAGCAATCGAATGTGAAACTGTTCCATCGAGCAAGTTAATACACAAGACACCATTAGGCAGCTCAGATAACGTTTCGAGGTCTTCACCCATCCGCCAACCAACAAACATCTTGGGTAGAACTTCAACGTAGTGATTAATCCTTTTTAGTCCCATAATCCCTCTAGAACATAACGCCCTGTTAAGGGGTGAGCAACGCAATACCGAAGTCGCCGCATACCGCCTTAAACACTAAAACCAACGC
>NZ_JBNJOI010000035.1:0-11479 GCF_050113675.1 Vibrio sp. TRT 21S02 | reverse complement strand
GCGAACATTGGCATGTTTTACGGGCTGAGTGATTCAAGAACTTAGGCCGACAATGCGGATTTGCTGAGTCTACTAGGAACGAATTGCCAAAGGGACAAAGAACTAGAGCCTAAGACATTTAAGCCGTTGAAATACAAGTAAACATAACGCCCTGTTAAGGTGTGAGCAACGCAATACCGAAGCTCCCGCATACCACCTTATACACTAAACGCAACGCATAGCAAAAATGCCAAGCGTTGCGAATCACTCTTAAACAGATTGTTAGGGCTGCAACTACACGGTGAAACCACACTTTAAACAGCGTTCACCGCCATAGTTTTCATTGTAACTAAGTCCTAGGCTACTACCGCACTCAGGGCAATAATCTGAATTATCGAGTGTTCCCCACTCCCACGTATCTTCATATTCGGGGATTCCATGCCTGTCATAACCTATCAATTCACCTGCGTTAGATTGTTTTGCGATATAACTGCAGTGGCTATGCGCTTTTAATAAGTCGAGTACAACTTCATGGTTTATTTCGAACCATTCCCCAATTACACGCTGCTCTCTGTACTTCTGGTGCAGTTGCCTTTCAAGCTCACGATCAGTACCACTGTCAATCCAGCCCATTAATGCAAGTCTTCTCGAGTTTCCCGTTTGCAAAGCCTTTAGACGCTTAACCGGATCTTTGCTTATTCCGATTTTAATCCGCTGATTAATTAGGTCTTCGTTTTCGATAATAAAATAGAGTGCCATAATTTCCTTGTAGCCCTAACGCCGCATTAAGGTGCGAACAGCGCTAAACCACCTAACCTAAACCATTGCATCTTAAACATTAAAACCAAGTTTAAACTGAGATCGCTAAGCGTTGTGAGTCACTCTTAAATGCTTTGTTATGTTTGAGTTATCTATTTCATATTGTAAAGCGCATCTGCAAATGGGATTGGAGTAGCTTTTATTTTTCTAAGGTGTCGTTCCATCCGCGATTTGTAGGTATTTTCACACCACTCTGAACTATCCAGTTCTCTTTTCTTAATTTCATCTGAAAGAGCCCAGACCCACTCAGGACGATATTTAAATGTGTTATCAGCAAGCTCTGTACAAAGTTCAAAATCAGTAAAACCACTGACCCTTTCACTAGGCTCTCCCAAAATAATGCTACAGCCAGATAAATATCCACCAACACTCAGAATCAACAATGACCTAATCAACTTCATATTTCTTTTAACCTTCTAACGACTTATCACTTTAGTTATTGATTTAAAAATATATTAAACATCGATTTAACCTATAAGTCCATTTAACCACTAACCAATTTGCCTTATGGGAAACATAACGCCGCATTAAGGTGCGAACAACGCTACCACCTTACCTAAACCATTGTGCCATAAACACTAAAACTAAGTTTAAACTGAAATCGCCAAGCGTTGTGAGTCACTCTTAAATGCTTTGTTAGTGCGTACTTTTTACGAATGCATTTTTGCATGAGCTCGGAGTTTTTTTAACGCCCAATCATAGTGGCTTGGCATCACAGATACACAGTAGCTTCCTAAAGTTGTTGTGCCGGTCCAATTGAAATACTGTTTAGTAAAAAGCTCCTCATTAGTAAAGCTTTTAGTCAACTCTAGCGCCGCTTCATGACTTTCCTGAAGCAAATGCTTTGCTGCCAACAATTCTGTTTCTTGGTGCCTCTCCCAAAATTCAATGTTCATTTGACCGTATGTTTTCCAGTTGTATGGTTCAGGGAGAAAGCTGGCTTTCTGTCCCACCATGTTCGAATTAATCCATTTCAGTAACAACTGATGCCATTCGTACAGATGTATCAATACATCTCGAAGGTTTCGGTCGCGGCCCCAATGTAATTCCTTTTTGCCTTTGTCATTGGAGAAATCAAATTCAGTATTTAACACATTTTCAGGCATTGAATCGATATATCGAAATAGCTTTATAAAACTATCATGAGCTTGAAGAATTAACTCTTCCTTGGTTTTCGGTCTAGCCATAACAAACTCCGTTCATCGTCAATAGATAAGCACTAACGCCGCATTAAGGTGCGAACGACGCTAAAGCACCTAGCCTAAACCATTACACCTTAAACACTAAAGCCAAGTTTAAACTGAAATCGCCAAGCGTTGCGAATCACTCTTAAACAGATTGTTATGTAGCACTTATGTTTTGCTTTTCTCCACTTTGCCAACTCCGGCAATAGTGACTGTGAAATTTTTCTGACTCAGGTTCTCATAAGTTTTTGTTAGGTTAACTTTACTGAAAAAAGGCAAATTGTCTTTCAGTGTGCTCGAATCCTCGCCAAGAATTAAAAACACAATCTCTACTTTCGAACTATCTAACTTGTTCACAGGAACAACATTAACAACGTCTTTAGAAACTTTCTTACGAATAACATCCCTAGCCGCGACTCTAAAATCCTTATCTCCTAACATAATTTCCGCCGCAACATTCCCTTGGGCAAAAAGGTGACTGAGACCAGCAGACCCACCTTTACGGTGCTTAACATGAACAAATTGACTGTTTTTTGTCAGCAGATCGCAAAGTTCAACAGGCGTTGTTGCCCTGCTGCTTTTGACAAGCTTTTGGTCTAGGACATAGTAGTTTTTTTCCTTAGCCGCCCTTATATTGTAATCACCTTCAGTTTCAATTTTTTCAACGACTTTGCCCTTTCCGTTTGTTTCTTCCCAAGTATAAACTTTAGGGAAACTTAGGGAGGTCACTTGTATTTTTTTAAGAGTTTCATTGATTGAAGAAACAAAATGCTCAGCAATCTCGTACCATACACCGGCGAATAAGATATAAGTGTTTTTTGCCTTTTTTATTTCAAAGTATAAACAGTCATATACCTTATATTCTGTATCATCTTCCTTAGATTTAAAGACAAATAACCGATCCCTTTTCAAGGAGTCTACCGAAAGACTGCTTTTATCTAAGCTTGAATAGTAATCAAGGCTGTCTATGACCGGCTTTACAACCCCTTTACTTCTAGTAAAACTAAAACCAGTGACGTCATCCCAGTTTAACATCTCAGGTATCGATATCACGATATTAGGTGTATTTTTTTGAAGCTCTTTAAGGAGCTCTTTGTTCAATGGTTCAGTATCAGCTTTCTCTTGCAGTCTTCTTATATTATCGACCCAAGAAAATGACTTTTTATAGTCGCTACTTTTATAATGGGCGTATATTTGATCCACCAACTTTGGCAACTCTTTAATCGCTATTTCTTTTCCAAACGAAAAGGTAGAGCCGCTCCCAGATATATTAAATAGACCAACACCGGATTTAGGTGAACCTGTTACCCCTTT
The DNA here is from genome assembly GCF_050113675.1 of Vibrio sp. TRT 21S02. NCBI lineage: Bacteria > Pseudomonadati > Pseudomonadota > Gammaproteobacteria > Vibrionales > Vibrionaceae > Vibrio > Vibrio sp. TRT 21S02. The sequence continues at coordinate 8,183 of NZ_JBNJOI010000035.1, read as the reverse complement.
TAATAAGTCTTTTGATATATCGATTCCAAAAACATCAACACTACTAGAGCGTGACGCTTGTGCTTTTTTCTGAACACCTTGTTCGTCCAATGTGACAACATCAACGCTACGAAGCGTATCGTGATTTAGTGTATTTAAAGCTGTTTTTATACCAAAGTCGGTAACAAAAAAGTCCATATCAAGCAAATGACGACCATACCCAAAAGTGATAGCCATCACTGCTTTTGAGCTCCTTATTATTAGGGCGGCAGAACTTGAACGATTTTGGAGCTCTTCAATTGGTTTGATAGTAAGGGACTTAGCAAATCTAGCCCAACTTGGAGGATTAGGTTCAGACTTTTTAACGAAAAGAGCCCCCTCTATTTCTAAAGAAGGTTTGAGATTGTATGTCTCATAGTCGGCATTAGCTTTTAAGAACTTGTGGAGCGATGCTGTACGGTGCTTTTCATAAGCGAGAAAAACGTTCAAATGTTGATATTGAGTAGTATCAGTCATTACTAGACCTAAAAGGGAGAGTTATACCCTTTAATTTTATGCGGACTTTCATCAGCTTTGCACTGACTTTTATTGTCATTTCCCCACTATTTTTCACTACGTGACAAAATGAGTGATTTTTCGAGTAAATTATTGATAGAAATGAAAACTCCTTGTGCTACATAACGCCCAATTAAGGGGTGAACAACGCCTCCACCCAAACCTAAAGCATTGTGCCATAAACACTAAAACTGAAGTAGAAGCAAAAGTGCCAAGCGTTGTGAATCCCTCTTAAATTGCTTGTTATACATTTGGTTTACGGTACGCTCGAACTAGCAAATCGACAACTTTACTTATAATCCAAAGCCCTACAAACCAAAGCAGTCCCCACACTATAAAATAGATCAACAGATGATCTCTTACATAGCCCTTAGTTAACAGAGAAATAGCGGTGAAACCTGAAACTGCTGGCATGACAAAGAGTGCCAAAAAAGAAGATAACAAATTGCTTGATTCATCATCTAGTTTCTTGCCTGATTTAATAGACGAGATTGCATCAATACCCGCTAGTAACACCAAAGCAAACACAAATAACGCACCAATAGTCATTTCTACCTCTAAATTGTATAACGCCCAATTAAGGGGTGAACAACGCCTTCACCCAAACCTAATGCATTGTGCCATAAACACTAAATTTGAAGTAGAAGCAAAAATGCCGAGCGTTGTGAATCCCTCTTAAATTGCTTGTTATATATCTTGTATATCCGTAAGCTTCTGAATTTCATTAATTAAAATATCTTGCTGCTTAGCTAAGGATTCAATTCTCTCATTGCAAGGTTTAAATTCATTCTTTGGGTTAACGGCATCACCGTCTAGATTAAATACCACCTTGACGCTACTATTTTGTAATCCATTGCTTAAAAGATGATTACGATAATCGGTCTGAGCACTTAACTGCATGTTAATTTTATTTAATCGAAGCTTTAGTACATCGACTTTGGCAGCTATTCTGGCGAATTCAACCTGCTCTTTCTGGGCTAAGCTTGATTCAATTAGGGCTTGCTTTGTATCAGATAATTCTTGTTTTTGTATCAATACTGAAACCGTCAGCCAATAGAATGCCGAGTACGCAATGAGAGGGTTAAGAATACCACCAACAAAATCACCAAAAGCGCCCCATACACTAGCATCAGCACTTAAGCCTTGTTTTTGGATAAAATAAAACCATAATAAATAGGCACTGACAGTAACCACGAAAATAAACACTACAAATTTTCGGCTTCGTCTCACCGTTTTTTCAACATCTTTCATTTTAATGAATGAACCTCAAAAAGATATATAACGCCGCGTTAAGTGGTGAACAACGCCAACCACTATACTTAAACCATTGTACCTTAAACACTTAAGCTAACTTGAACCAAAACCGCCAAGCGTTGTGAATCCGCCTTAAACGCCTTGTTAGGCCGGTGGGACACTCTTATGCCTGTAACAACAGTTATTCTCGATAATAAACTCTTTATTCTTTATCGCTTCATTAAGCATTCTGAGTAATGAAAATTGCAACTGATGTCTAAGTGAATTATTACAAGGGCACTCGTTTTGATGGTCGACTCGCTTCCAGACATTATGATTATTTTTGTAGACCCAGCCAACATTAGTGCCCACACCAGCAACAACATTACTTGGATGAGAGACAACTAACCCAGATACCGAAATATGCCCATCTTCATCAACTGAAACATGTATTCCTTTCTCATAAATATATTCCTCTTGCGCCTCCACTATTTTCACTAAGCCATCCATCTCAACAACAAAGTCACCATGTCTTTTGAGAGCGTCACTAACAAGACCTAAATCAAATTCTTCATTGGTATTAGCATAATATGAGATTTGCGGGAGTTTATAAAAAGTCAGTCCCTTAAATGGATTGTCCGAATCATTTCTATTATCAGAAACCCAGAAATTTTCGTATAGAGTAACATTTGGAGGAAGATGTTTTATAAAGTTATCTTCATAATCTGGGATTTCTAAGCCTCTTCGAAACGTAGATATCGGGCTATCGACATTCATTTTTTCCCACGGCAAACTTAAAAGTGTTTTTAATACAAAGTCTTTATCGCTTGATGGGAATACATCCGAGACATCGTGTATTGAATTTTTGTCACAATAGTCTTTCAACACACTGCTCGGAACTTCAATGTGTGACGCAATAACTTGAGGAGGCAGCCGGTCATTCAAGTTCCCAACTAAACACGCTTGTTGAGCATCGAATCTAAGCTTTCCTTCATTGCCCTGCATTAAAGTGAGATCATGAATTTTAATACCCAAGGTCTCTAATGCTAAACAATCGATTATATAGATATGACCGTTTCCTTTAGATTGACTATATTTGGCATCTTTGTGAACCAGCCATACAGGGTTCTCATGTATGTCTTCACTCATATGAATAGACTTAGATTCTTCATATGCATTTGATGCAAACCAACATGCTATTGAAGAAGACTTAGTTAAATCTACATAGAATGATCTCCAACCATAATGTTGCAATATTGCTTGAGACAACTCTAAGTCTATATCAAAGTAGTCGACGCCAGAGTAACCACGAATCATCGCTTTAGCATAATGAGTCCACTTGAACATAACATCAGGAATACAGCCATGTCTGCTGAAAGATGTAGGAATATTTGTGCGTCCTTTAGAGTCCACAAAATGCTTTACCTGTCCGCGATATAAGTAACCCTTCTTATACTTTGAAAAATGAGCCTCTAACTCATTTACGTTTTTAATAAAAGTAGTCATAACACTCCATTTCGCCGGCCTAACGCCCAATTAAGGGGTGAGCAACGCTACCACCCAACTTAAAGCATTGTGCCATAAACACTAAACTTGAAGTAGAAGCAAAAATGCCAAGCGTTGGGAATCCCTCTTAAATTGCTTGTTATGTTGATTTTCTTCAGTGTAGAAATAGCGTTCAACTGACTAGCTACAACACTTGCCCTGCTCTTGGATTGGTGGACAAGGGACGCTCCCATAAGAGCAAAATACACAACAATCGCCAGCCTTAGGCTTGAGTAGTTCACCACACCCTTTACATTCATAGAAGTAGAGACATGAATCTGTGGGCATTACTTCCCTGCTTTTATGTCCACACTTCGGGCAAACTAACTCCGATTCCAATACTATTTTCACGAGAGTTTTTCCTTAATTCTGAGCTCATTCTAAGCATAGAACCTCAGTAGCAACATAACGCCCTGTTAAGGTGTGAGCAACGCAATACCGAAGCTCCCGTATAGCACCATAAACACAGAAACCAACGCATAGTAAAAATGCCACACGTTGCGAATCACTCTTAAACAGTTTGTTAGGCACCATTTGCCCTCATCGTGAACTCGTCTGCTAAGAAGTTAGCATTCTTTATATATTGTCGAGCTGTTGCAGGAGTAATATCTGAATCACTCGCATGCACTGCCTTATTTCGCAATAAACGAAGCTCTTGATGAACTGTTTTAAATGCGTCGATATCTAAGTTTCTTTCTCTAGCAAGTTTAAATAGACCTTGATGAGAAACATTCTGAGGAAATCCTTTAGCAGTACAAAAGGCGCTAGTTGCCTTTTGTACTTTCAACCATGCTTCCAATACCGCAGCTCTGGGCGATGTTTCCGCCAAGTCTTCAAGGTACACGGATGCCTCAGCAGTATCAGCATTTACCTTAATTTCCTCACTTTGTTCAAACGCGACTAGTTTTTCTAGTCGCTCTTGGAACTCAGCTTCTATTTCACCATACTTAAACTTAGATACGCGGCCAAGTAACTTACCCATAGGTTCTTTCAAGATCAGGATGCAAAGAAATACTGTTACTGGCCATGCAAGGGAATCTATTATTGATGCTACAAATTCGAGTGTCTTCATATAACTATTATCCTACGCGTAACTCTGCTGGTGCCTAACGCCGCGTTAAGTGGTGAGCAACGCTACCACCATACTTAAAGTATTGTGCCGTATACACTAAAGCTGACTAAGACTCAGAATGCCGAGCGTTGTGAATCCGCCTTAAACGCCTTGTTATGTGCGGATTACCCTAGCTCACGATTAGTGCATCTAACTCTGAGAGATGAACTTAGCAAAACACTCTTTACACAACCATATATTGGGCTTGCATAGATATGCCATACCTGACTCATTATCATCTGTATTGAAGATTGTCCAAAAACAAATTACACAATGCGTATGGTCATCTTGTTTGAAGTATTTTCTGAGTTGCCACTTTTGAGCCCGCGCCCAATCAATATCTTCCTGTAAATGTTGTAGGTCCCACTCATCGCCATGAATTCTAATTTTCTGGCTCATATTCGCCTCCAACTCTCTAGCACATAACGCCGCATTAAGGTGTGAACAACGCTAAACCACTGAACCTAAACCACTGCACCTTAAACACTAAAACCAAGTTTAAACTGAGATCGCCAAGCGTTGTGAGTCACTCTTAAATGCTTTGTTAGCTGAAGATGTCGGGGTAATATTTAGGACACACATAATGTTTCGTATCTGTTGGCGGGTCTACTATATGCTGCTTTAATTTACCCAGTTTACTTTCCAACTTTTCGGCACACTCTATATCCTCAGTTGTGACGGTGTATTTGTCTCGATGATTTAGCGATATCGTAATAATCTCTCGTTCGCAACTTATATGTACTTTTATCCCGTCTATATTGCAATAACTAGGTTGCTCGATCCATTTTGTTCCAGAAATCAATCTTGGGAATGAGCAGTACTCTTCATAAGTATAACTAGTGTTAGGTGTCGGTTGTTGTGGTTTCTCAGAATAAACGGTCGGCTCAATGCCCAGATGTCTAAGTATATCCACTAGCATTTTCGTAGAGTCATACTTGAGAGCAACATCAAGAGAATCTCCATCATTTGCATGACCACCATATGCTCTACGATAGCGAAAGAACTGTAATCGTGACGCCCAATCCTTAAGTTCACTTTCAGAGTGTTCTTTGAATAAGTAGTGAATCCAGTAATCCATTGTAATCCTCGTTTCAGCTAACGCCGCGTTAAGTAGTGAGCAACGCCAGCCACCTTACCTAAAACCTTACACCGTAAACACTAAAACCAACTTTGAATGCCAAACGCCAAGCGTTGGGAATCTGCCTTAAACGCCTTGTTAAGTGGCGCTACACCTATTTTTGACAGACTTAAAACTTTCAGTAAGGTGATCTATTCGACTTCCTTCATACACAACTACATCTCTGGCACCAACTTCTGTTACCAACTGTAGAAGGGTTTTTACGAACTCTTGAGACATGCATCCTGATAGTTCTTGAGGATGTACAACTATACGTGGCGAAAGACGAAATTTGGCCAACTTATGCATTTCAAAAATGAAAAGCTCCATAACTCGCTTCCCGCGATAAGTATCAATTCGCTCCAATGCAATCGATTCAAATGGATTGGATACTTCAACACTGTTCGAGGACAAGAGTTTGGCTTTTGAGCCAATAGCCTTAATAGTCTGACCTTCACCCGTCGTCTCTACAGCAATATAGGGAGAATCTTGAAATACGATATCTGAAGAAAATGATTTGATTTGTATTTGGTCCTTACCCAATTCAATTAGCAAATCTGATTGCTGTAAAAATTTATTTATTAAATCAAACACGAAAATCTCCATAGTTTGCACTTAGCCACTTAACGCCGCATTAAGGTGTGAGCAACGCTACCACGAAACGTAACCATACCACCGTAAACACAAAGCCCAACGATGGAATGAAAAATGCCAAGCGTTGGGAATCACTCTTAAATGCTTTGTTATGTGTGTTTCAACAAGCCCACTACCTTTTCAAATTCCTGCATGTAGCCTTGTGATACTCCACCTTTTAATACTGACTTGGAGACCTTATCAGTCCGATAAATCTCAAATGTTTCATGAAAGTCTGATTGTTCAGATACGACTACCATATCGTTGCAGTCTTCAAACTGATCAGCTGTTATGTCTACCGTAAAGCGATTATCAACGTACAGCCATACATGATTATAAGTGTTCGTATCATTTGGGATTGGACGTTTTGCGACTTTAAGAACAACTTGATGACCTATGTCCTGAAGGATTAGTCCAAGCATTACACTAGATATTTCACAAGAGCCTGATGGAAAACCCTGTAGCTCAACATCAACAAAGTCAGCTTCATCAATAACTTGCTGAAGCAGTTCTCTTACATTCGTAGCAATTTTAATAAGTTCTAGTTTCATTTTTTCCTCAAAACACATAACGCCGCATTAAGGTGTGAGCAACGCAACCACGAAACTTAACCATGCCACCGTAAACACAAAACCCAACGATGGAATGAAAAATGCCAAGCGTTGTGAATCACTCTTAAATGCTTTGTTAGGCGCTTACTCTCCCCAAACCTCAGAACTCAAACTATATGCAAACTTCAAAAATCCACATGTCTCATTCAGTATTTCATCCTCCGTGTCAGACACTTCACGCAAAATCGAAATGGCTGTTGAATGAGCATACGAGACAGACCAAGCTCGATACAGTGAGTCATAAAGTGGACCTAACTCAGACTTATTTGCTGCATTATAAATACTGTAACCCAAAGAAATAATTGGGTTATCTTCAGCTTGCTTCATTGCAGCTTCTAGATCAGATCTACCCTCTGGAGTCAAAGAATCTTCATCGCGCTTCTCGATGCTTGAATGAAGGGCTTTCATTCCTTTTACCACGGAAAATTGAGAGCCATTTATAAACTCATCATAGAAGCTATCATTTCGAGCCAGTGCAAATAAGTTAAACAAATGTTCTAGCGCAAGTCTTTGTATTGAAATCGCTTCATCTTTCAAGTCTCCGTCGACAAGCATGAGAATAGCTAAGCTGTTTTTAATTAACTTATTCCAGAGTGCTAGCATTGCTCTATCTTTGTCGCTTTCTAGCGTTTGCGACAATGACTTGATCCTAGATTCAGATGTTAGTAAAAGCTCTCTCAATTCTGTTCTTTTCTGTGTCATTTATACCTCTTACTTCGATTTGACGCCTAACGCCCAATTAAGTTGTGAGCAACGCTGCCACCTAAGCTAAACAATTGTGCCGTAAACACTTAAGCCGATTCAAACCCAAAATGCCAAGCGTTGCGAATCTGCTTAAATTTATTGTTATGTGCATCTGGACAGCATGAACTGCCAGTCCTGTTCAGAAACCCAAGATTTAAAAACCTTCACCCTGTGATAACCCTTTTGAGTCAAGGATGTAACACGAATATAAGGCCGGCCTGTTAGTGACTTCTGATACCTCAATGCAGCCGGAATGCTAAATAAATACACCTCATCATCATCCGCTGTCAGATTGCTATCACACTTACGCTTAGTGGAGAAATATTGAATTGCAGCGCCTACAAGCACAAAGCCATAAGTAATTGCACTTTGCTCCATAGAAAAAACAAAGTCCACTGTCAGCAAAACTGCCACACCACCGAAAACGGACGATAGACAATAAGAAAGCGCTCGAGAATGAGCGATAAACTCGATTTCACGCATCATAGAACCTCCGTTTATCATTGTTCATCAAAACTAGAGAGCTAAGGTAAGGTTCGATAAGCAATGCGAGTTTATTCACAGTAAAATGATGCTCATAACGCCCAATTAAGGTGTGAAGCACGCGACCACGACACTAAATTGGATCGCCATAAACACAGAACTAAACCCGAAC
>NZ_JBNJOI010000034.1:0-11827 GCF_050113675.1 Vibrio sp. TRT 21S02 | reverse complement strand
ACAATTCCGTCAGGAAGGCGTGTACTTAAAATCAGGCTCATAACAAGGCGTTTAAGGCGGACTCACAACGCTTTGCGGTTTCAGTTTTAGTCGGGTTAAGTGTTTAAGGTATAATGGTTTAGGCGTGGTGGTTGGCGTTGTTCACCACTTAACGCGGCGTTAGGCGACGGGCAGAAAAGTCTTTGTTCTCATCTTCTTAGTTCTCTTTGAGCCTTTGCTTTTCTAAGTCGGCAATTAAGCGCTGTCGGCTCAAATTCTTGAATATCTCCAACCGTAAAACATGCCAAAATTCGTGGGTTGCCTCATTGGTTTTCAGTGTCGGTAGGTCGCGAGTTTCACTGGTTCAAAGTGTGGTAAGGCCAAGTCAATCGTAGCTTTCGTTTCTGCTACTAGCCCGTAGCTGTTAGTTTCTCAGGTTCAAAAGCTACTTAGTCGCTGCAAATTCGTATTTCGTAGTAGTTGGGATTTTGGCTGAAACACAGTGAGTTTGTGGTTCTTGAATCGCAAAAAGTATGTGTGCATTTGGTTGGCTATAGGGTTTCAGGTAATCTGTTTTCAAAACCACTTAAACACGGGCGGGAAACTTCGCCTAACAAGGCGTTTAAGGCGGACTCACAACGCTTTGCGGTTTTGGTTTAAGTCAGCTTAAGTGTTTAAGGTGCAATGGTTTAGGTTTGGTGGTTGGCGTTGTTCACCACTTAACGCGGCGTTAGTATTCTTATAAAGTTCAGAGGTAAATGTTGGACGAATATTCAATTCATCTAAAGCGACAAGGCTTTGACTTGCTCGAGGATATTGGAAGTGGACTTTCTGGTAAAACCAAGAAAGCCAAGCAAAGCTCCTTGGAAAGGTTCGTTGCCGTAAAGTTCTTCGATAGTGTATTTAATCGAAACAACTCCGAGCTAAAGAAAAAGTTTAAGAGGGAAGCGTTCATTCTTTCAGAGGCGCAACATCCAGCGATTCCGTATGTCATTACTCATGGCGAAGTTAAATGTGAGCATGATTCGGTTCCATACATCGTTATGGAGTATATCGATGGTACAAATTTGGAAGATTATGTCCAAAAGCACGGTGTAATTGAGCAGCGACAGGTCATCACAATTGCAACTCAGATTCTTGATGCTCTGTCACTTGTGCATTCAAAGGGAATTATTCATAGAGACATAAAGCCCTCAAACATCATGCTATCGTCAACTGGTCACGCTTATCTGATCGATTTTTCAATTGGCTTTGCGCCTTCTGGAAACCCAAACTTTACAAGAGCAACTCGAACTGGAGACCACCTAGGCTCGGTGGAGTACATGTCCCCAGAGCAAAGCGTGGATATGAAAAACGTTGATTGCCGTTCTGATATTTACTCTTTGGGGCTAACACTCTGCAAATTGCTTACGGGCACACCAACGCCCAAAGCGTTGGACAAGCCAGAGCTATCAGTTCCTTATGCTTTACGAAACTTAATTAATAAGGCTTCAGAGTATGACGCCAACAATCGCTATCAAAATGTCGATGACATTTTGAGGGAGCTAAAAAGTATTTCTGGCGCTGGGCATTTCGCAATAAACACGCCAAGCAAAGCACTTTGCTCGAATTTGAAATGTCCAGATGCGCAATGGTCACCAAATGGGTACTACAGGGGAGCTAATTTTACAGAAAACTGCATTGATATTCATTGTACTTCCTGTGGTGACAAACTCACCTATCAATGTACGTGTGGGTACCCGATAGCCGAAACCCGTTTCTGTGGTGGCTGTGGTACTGAGCTATTCAAAGTACCAGAGTGTAGTAGTTGTGGCTCCTATCTAAAGAAACAAGATATGAGCAAAGATACGTCAAAAGGTTGCAGCAAGTGTCTAGCTAAGCAAGTTCTACCACAGCCTCAACAACCTATTTGGGGGCAGCCACAACAGAAACCGGCTGGTATGAACTTTGATGACGATATTCCGTTCTGAGGAACTGAATACTAACAAGGCGTTTAAGGCGGATTCACAACGCTTAGTGATTTCAGTTCAGGTTGGGTTAAGTGTTTAAGGTACAATGGTTTAAGTTTGGTGGTTGGCGTTGTTCACCACTTAACGCGGCGTTAAGTGCTTATGTGCGGTAATTAGAGGTGTCATAAATGAGAGTTCCAGCTCAATTCATGCATGTTGGTTTTTTTGATTTGCTGTGTGATGCATTAATTCAACATCATCAGTCTAAAGAAAATGAGGGTTGTAGTTATAGGTGTAACCGCTTTGCTCGTTCTTCTATATGTGCTTCAGTGCTATCAATTGAGAGCTGTGCCAACGTTTTATTGCAGCAAATTGAAATCTCATCGCAGACACTAAACGATTTAGATCGGATGCCGGCTTTGTCAAAAATAGATATTTTCCTACGTGTTGAGCACAAACTTTCTGGTTTAGATTACGGAAATAATGTTGTTCAAAAAATCAAAGAGCTCCTTCAAATTCGAAATCAATTTGTGCATCAAAAAGGTACCAAAATTAAAACTGATATTGGCGAGCCTCAAGATGGCAATGAAAACTGGATCTTACCAATGGATCTTGAAGGTAAATTGCATAAGCAAGTTAAAATACCCAAATGTTCAATGTTTTGGAGCAATCATAGTGCTTTTGAAGTTCTGAAAGCAGTGTACAGTTTTTACAACTATCTATTTCACGAGCTTATCCCATTAGAAAATGAAGAACTGGTTATCATCCTAATGAATCGTATACAGTTTGGTAATTATGCGATGCCTAACCTGTTCGATGAGATGTACACTGAAATACAGGAAGCAGAAAGCATAGGGTTAAAGCTAAAGTTCTTTAATGGGGCGCCGTGGACACGCACTTAACAAAGCATTTAAGAGCGATTCCTTACGCTTGCCAGTTTCGCTTCGCTCACAGTATGGCAAGCGCGCGTCACACCTTAATGCGGCGTTATGTTTACTTGAAATTCAAAGGCTTAAAGTTCTTAGGCTCTAGTTCTTTGTCCCTATGGCAATTCGTCTCTAGTAGACTCAGCAAATCCGCATTGTCGGTCTAAGTTCTTGAATCTCTCAGCCCGTAAAACATGCCAATGTTCGCGGGTTGCTTCATTGTCAGGTCGTGGTAGTTGGCTGTTTGTGTAACTGGTTTTAAGTCGCTTTCAGGTTCATAACCAAGCAGCATTTCAGCTTGGCAGTTGCCTCGGCAATTCAAAATTGTTTTGCGCTTTGGTTGGAAAGAAAGGGCGCTTGTTGGAGCTTTGTCGGGTTGCCTCATTGGGCAGGGAAGTGGAATTACTGGTTTTGGGGTAGTCGCTTTTGGCGGCCAAGTTGGTTCTTGCCTTGTGGTTTGGTTCAGAAAACTGGCTTGAAATAGCAGTTCTTTCTCAAGTAAATCATGTGTTTGTGGTAAAACATAACAAACAATTCAACAGTGATTCGCAACGCTTGGCGTTCTCACTTCGGGTTGAGTTTGGTGTTTACGGCGCAGTGGTTAAGTTCAGTGTCTGCGCTGCTCACACGTTAATTGGGCGTTAGGCGACGGGCAGAAAGTTCTTTGTTCTCATCTTCTTAGTTCTCTTTAACCTTTCGCTTTTCTATGTCGGCAACTCAGCACTGACGGTTTAAATTCTTGAATCTCTCCAACCGTAAAACATGCCAAAGTTCGTGGGTTGCCTCATTGGTTCTTGTCGCTGGTTGGTGGTGAGTTTCACTGGCTTAAAGTGTGGACAGGGCAGGTCAATTGTAGCTTTCGTTTTTGCTATTAGCTTGTAGCTGTTAGTTTCTCAGGTTCAAAAGCTACTTAGTCGCTGCAAATTCGCATTTCGTGGTTGTTGAAACCATGGCTGAAACATAGTGGCTTTTGTGGTTCTTGAATCGCAAAAAGTCTGTGTGCATTTGGTTGGCAATAGGGTTTCAGGTAACCTGATTTCAAAGTCACGTAAACACTGGTGAGAAACTTCGCCTAACAAGGCGTTTAAGGCGGACTCACAACGCTTTGCGCTTTCAGTTTAAGTTGAATTTAGTGTTTAAGGTGCAATGGTTTAAGTTTGGTGGTTGCGTTGTTCACCACTTAACGCGGCGTTAGGCAGCAACTATGAAATTGACTTAAATCAGGTTATTCTTCAATTCAAAAGTTGACCTGTTGATTGACTACTAAGCTCTATGTACATGAATGTTAGCTAAGTACATAAGGAGCATATTATGGAGTCTTTTGATAATGTTATTGAGTCAGCATGCACAACTCAAATTACGTATTTATTTGGTGTCTTAGTTAAGGCTCTCGCTAATTCTGATGAAGAGTCCCAAGCCGATGCTGTGAAGCGTTTTCGAAGGGGTCTTCTAAATATAAACCATGCCAAATATTTAGCTTTAAAAGCTGGAAATGAATTACCAATCATGCCTGAAATAAATCTTGATAAAGAACTAAGATTTATCGAAATCATTGATGATATGTTTGTTGAGTGTGGAATATGTGGCGGTAAAGTTGACTTAAGAACTGGAAAATGTCCATGTGATTTCAACAATTAGTCCCAACTGCCTAACAATCTGTTTAAGAGTGATTCGCAACACTTGGCATTTTTGCTATGCGTTGCGTTTAGTGTTTAAGGTGGTATGCAGGGGCTTCGGTATTGCGTTGCTCACACCTTAACAGGGCGTTATGTGTATCCGCTTGGAAAGGAGTACAGTTTGAAAAATCTATCAATGGCTGTAGTGGTGAAACAAGGTAAAGTTCTTATTCAGAACCGCTACCGGCGTAGTAAAGGTATGGTTTTTGAATTTCCAGGCGGTTCGGTAGATTCTGGTGAAAGTGGTGAGCAAGCCGCTATACGGGAACTATGGGAAGAAACAGGTTTAAGCGGTCTTAGGGTTCTAGGTAATCACACTGCTCAAAATTGCTATGGTGGTGAAATAAGTTATGTAGTTTTAGAGGCTCTACCGAACCAAGAGCCAGCAGCCGTAGACCCAGAACGGAAGCAGACTTTCTACTGGTTTATTCCTACCGATATTCCTCGTGGTGACTTCTTTGACGCTGACTTAGCCTTTATCGAAAAGCATTTAGGATTATACACATAACAATAAATTTAAGAGTGATTCACAACGCTTGGCGCCGTCGCTTCAAGTAAGTTTAGTGTTTATGGCACAATGGTTTAGCTAAGGTGGTAGCGTTGTTCACACCTTAATTTGGCGTTATGTTAAAGGAGAATTATGGAACGTTCCATTTTGCTAGAAAGGGCATTGTCCAATTGTGTTGATTTTGTACGTCAGTATGTATATTACTTGCGCCTAACAGAAAGGAGAAATGAATTTCCCGACTTGGTTCATACGTATATACATAATAATTTTATATGTATGGCTGTATTTAATTGGAGTCATGCTTTTGGACATCACAACGATGTTTTGCATTTTCGTAATGTGAGTACAGATGGTGATCAATTCAAAGAAGATTTATTGCGACGCTTAGAACTTGATAATGATGGCTGGAAAGCATATTGGGAAGAAATGAAAGCGTTTCGGGATAAGCGAGTTGCCCATATAGATCCAGATCCTCAAGTAAAAATTCCAGACTTGGATAAAGCATATGTATGCATAAGTTATTATTATCATTCATTTGTTGGTGAGCTTAAAGAGTTAGGTGGTTATGATGTATTCCCTGATAACTTAGACAAATTTAGCGATACTTTGCATAAGAAGTACGAGAAAACAGTCATCAGCCTACTATCAGGGTTTTAACATAACAAACTGTTTAAGAGTGATTCGCAACGCGTGGCAACTTTACTATGCGTTGCGTTTAGTGTTTAAGGTGGTATGCGGCGGCCTTTGTATTGCGTTGCTCACACCTTAACAGGGCGTTATATTTTTTATCAATTTCAGAGCTAGAATCATGGATGGAGGCCTAGTGAAGCCAATAGTGGTAACTCTATGTGGAAGTATAAGATTTAAGCAGGCATTTTTGGATGCTAACTTTAATGAAACCATGGCTGGAAATATTGTTCTAAGCGTTGGTGGCTTGGAGCGTGATGAGCATTTCGTTCTGACAGAAGAAGAGCAACGAATGTTAGGTGAGCTGCATAAACGCAAAATAGATATTTCTGATGAAATTTTCGTTTTAAATGTGGGTGGGTATATCGGGAAAAGTACCCAAAGCGAAATTAAATATGCTCGACAACACGAAAAAAATGTACGGTTTCTTGAAAAATAATCGAGCCCTGACAGATTTTCTAGGCTTACACTTGGTGCAAACCAAAATATAACAAAGCATTTAAGAGTGATTCCCAACGCTTGGCATTTTTCATTCCATCGTTGGTTTTTGTGTTTACGGTGGTATGGTTAAGTTTCGTGGTAGCGTTGCTCACACCTTAATGCGGCGTTAGGCGTAAATCATTTTTTGGTTATTTATAGGAATTCTATGTCTGAATTTGAAGTTACAAAAGGTAAGGATATTCAACAACCCATCCCTTCGATTTGGCGTCCAATATTTTGCAGTATTGTAAAATCATTTGTAGAGCGTGATTACACAATAAGCAGTGGCTTAGAAGGTCTAGCTCCTGTTACAAGTGAAACCTCAACTCAAATTGAAGAGTTCATTGATGATTACGGTGAGTTGTTGATAGAGCTTCCTGATGAAACTTGGGAATCGTCTATTTGTATGTGGATGGGTAACCATTGGGATGTTTTAATTGATTTGTGGACTGAGTCAGAAGGCAGGAGTGATTTAGTACTGAGTGCACAAGTTACTGAATCAGACAATAGTTTTGTTGTTAATGTTGATATGGTTTATGTTCCGTAAATACGCCTAACAAAGCATTTAAGAGTGACTCACAACGCTTGGCGATTTCAGTTTAAACTTGGTTTTAGTGTTTAAGGTGCAGTGGTTTAGGTTGGGTGTTTAGCGTTGTTCGCACCTTAATGCGGCGTTATGTGTAACTTTAGAATCGCAGGTAAAATGAAATCAATAAATGAAAAGCAAGTAATATACTTTATTATTCCTTATATTTTTCTAAATACAACGATAATATCATTGTGTTCTTTTTTACTGTATTTAGCTGATGAATTTAGGCACCCTAACGGTTTGAGCTTTGCCATATGTATGAGCGTGATTGTTATCGTTTACTTCACTCTTTTTAGGTTAACTGTATGTAGGTTGCCAGATGTTTCAGAAAAACAAACTAGCGAAGGGATTAAGAAAAGACCTCAAGTATTTTTCCCGATAGTGGTTGGTGTTGTTTGTTCGTTGTTAGCCGCAGATGCGATTGAATTATATACACAGAACCCGATAGGGATAGCCCAGATATCTGACATTAAGAAATATCCAAACGAAGAATACTTTTACGTTGATAGTATCAAACGTTTACCGAGCAATATGGAAGCTTTTTACTATCTGACGACAAAGCGGTCGAACAGAGGACCATTACAATACAATATAAAGTACTTCCGAGGTGGAAATTTGGAGGGTATGCCTGATATCTACTTTTTTTCGTCAGATGTGTACTATGTTGGTACTGAATATACACCAAGTAGTATTCTTGAAAGGTCTAAATTTGCACTCTCTAAAGAGAATGAGAAATTTAATACTTTCCTTGAGCAAGGAGGCTATATAAAACGTATGTCTAGTTTTCAAAGAGAACTAATTAATAGCAAGGTCTATAATATATCGAAATCTAACTGGTTTAAGACAGCCAGTCACTTCGGCGTGGTACAGGACCCCAATTCTGAATCAAAACAAAATGGGATGTATGTATTAGTTTTGGCATTATTGTCATCAGTCATCTCTATTTCAACAATGTTTCTCCCTACTTGTTCAAGTTCATTACGAGTAGTAGAGAAAGAAAATGGGTATTTCAATAGGATATTTAAACATAAGTTATACAAACATATCACTCGGAGTTAAGTGTATATCCAATTATTCGAGCATTTTGGCAAAGCGCAAGTCACACATAACAAAGCATTTAAGAGTGACTCACAACGCTTGGCGATCTCAGTTTAAACTTGGGTTTAGTGTTTAAGGTGCGATGGTTTAGGTTAGGTGTTTTAGCGTTGTTCGCACCTTAATGCGGCGTTAGGTGTCAGGAGGTCAAATTGTCAGAAAAAGTGATTTTTGCAGACTTTGCAAATAATGATTTGGTTGAGTTTAAGTATAATGTCGACCCTTGGGACTCTTCGTTGAGCTCAATTGAAATGGTGTCTCACGACAGGAATGGCATGTTCAAAAGCTTCAAGTTTGAAGGTGTGTCTAACCTAGAAATTGAAAAAGGCTTCAGTGGGCATCTTGGTGGTACAGCGATTATAGATATCAGTGGCCGTCAATGGGCTCAAGCTCAAATAGAGGTTCATAACTATGAGTCTGGTTCAGGAATTTCCTTTTTGGCTATGAGCTTTTCAGTTTCAGAAGTCTCGGAGGCATACACCTAACAAACTGTTCAAGAGGGATTCGCAACGCGTGGCATTTTTACTGTGCGTTGGTTTAAGTGATTAAGGTGGTATGCAGCGGCTTCGGTATTGCGTTGCTCACCCCTTAACAGGGCGTTATATTTTTAATGGAGTTTTATGAACCAGTTTTTTGAAAATGAAACAACTCAACGAGTAATTTCTAAGTTCATCAATAGAGTTGATGGGTTAACTTACGAGTCAGACTTTGAAAGCAACCGCAGCAAACACCTGCTTGTTGTCTGCAAGGCTATAATAAGTAGCCCTGACTTGTGGGATTCGCGTTGCCAAATAAACATTGGTTGGGTTGGGGAGCATCTAGTTCATTTTTTGGGGGAGAGAACTGCAAGTTTGGATAAGGAAGAATTAGATAGCGCGATGGGGTTGTTGTTCAGGTTCCTTTTAGAGTTTCATTTGTCCACTCCAAATGACATTCATAGAGATTTAGAGAGGGCTAGACGCTTTTGTACTGAGAACTCAACAAGTTTTTCCGATGAGGGGCAATCTGATATTCATTTCGCAATTAGTGAAATGCCTATTGCTATCTTAAAGGAAATCGCCAATAGTCCTGCTGTCGAAAGTGTCCGCAAACTACACTTGGCTAAGTCAAGCTTCGAAGATACAAAAAAATCATGGGACAAGGAGCTCAAAGAAAGAGAAGATCGAGCATCTAATTTAAAGCAATCTCTTGATACATATAAAGATGCTTTCAATTTCGTTGGGTTGAGTGATGGTTTTAACAATCTAGCAGAGCAGAAAAAGAAAGAAATTAAGAACGTCCTATTGTGGCTAAGGCTAGTATCTATTCTCATTCTATTACCCCTCATTTTCGAAGTGTCATATGTGCTAGCGAATATTGAAAAAGGTGCTGAATTGACGAGGATAATGATGTTGGTCGCTCTACCTACAGTTTCACTTGTCGTTATTCTGGTATATTACTTTCGAGTTCTTCTGGCTAATTACAAATCCTTACAGTCTCAATTGCTACAAATAGATCTTAGAATGACCCTTTGTCGCTTCATACATAACTATTCTGAGTATGCAGGTGATATGAAGAAACAAGACAAAGATTCTTTGGATAAATTTGAAAGCATAATATTTTCAGGGATAGCTCCCAACGCTGATCATATACCATCTACTTTTGATGGTGTTGAGCAACTTGGTAAGCTAATAAAGTCTGTCAAACAATAAAAATATAACAAACTGTTTAAGAGTGATTCGCAACGCGTGGCATTTTTACTATGCGTTGCGTTTAGTGTTTAAGGTGGTTTGCGGTGGCATCGGCATTGCGTTGCTCACACCTTAACAGGGCGTTAAATTCACGGAGGCAGAAAATGTCGCTAAATATCAATCAAATTGACGAGTACATGACAGCGTTAGTAACTAACGCAAGAGGGCTTATCCGAGAATCAGAGCTACTTATGAAGAAAAAGGCGTATGCACGATCTTACACATTGTCTCATATAGCGAGAGAAGAATTAGCAAAATGCCAAATTCTATACGGAGCTGGTCGTAGATTGATTGCTGGGATTGACGTTGATTGGAAACAAACTATGAAACGTCTCAGAGAGCATAAATCCAAATTGAACCAAGAAACCATAAACAATGCAGCATTGTGCTTTATTGGTGGAAATGAGCAGGTTTACAATGATGCAATGCAGTCAGTAAAGGCATCTTCAGACTTACGTAATGACTACAAAAACAATTCGTTATATGTAGGAGTGTCCACAGATGGCAGCATTTTGTGCCCAAACAATGTAATAGATCAGGCAAGGGCTCAACGCAATTTAGAATTAGCCCGTTTTGCGCTTACTGAAGAAGTTAACTTTCAAAGCAAGGCTGGGAAAATATCTAAAATGGATCCCAACAAATTGCCAGACATTTCTAAAGTGGATTCAATGACAAACGTCGAGTACAAAGCGGTACTAGAGCAGTTCGCTGATACTTTCCGGAACACGTCTAAAAAGTGAATTTAACAAACTGTTTAAGAGTGATTCGCAATGCGTGGCATTTTTACTGTGCGTTGGTTTTAGTGTTTAAGGTGGTATGCGGCGGCATTGGTATTGCGTTGCTCACACCTTAACAGGGCGTTATACGATTCGGAAAACTAGAGGTTTTGGTGAATAGAAAGAATGATGGGTTGTTGAGACAGTTTAAGCGCATTGCTATCTCATTTGCAGACTTTAAAGAGGCGCATGATATTGTCTCTCATATTGAGAAAAGTAATCTTTATTCTGACATCGACAACAACTTTCTTGTACTGTCAGCGTTAACGAATGCAATGATAATCTCCTATTGCAAACCATTCTCTGGCAATGACTCTCGAAACAAGTCCAAAGTCCCCTATTTAACAAATTCTGCTTTGAAAGTGTTGTCGTCTGAGGAACTGAGTCTACATAAATTTCTAATCCAACGCCGGAATCAGCTCATAGCACATTCAGATTCTCAGGCTATTGATATAAAGTTTGTCATTCATAGCTTTGGCGAAACGCAAATGCTTCAACCTGTTAGAAATAGAAGTTCGGTTTGTTTAAACCTCGAACAGCTAGAGGTATTTGAAAGTATGTCGCTAAAATTGCTCTCATATGTGGCAAATTTACGTAATGATATGGAACCAAGTATCATCCCTCTGCTCACAAAAGAGTATACAGAAGATTGGGGTGAGTAAAATCGTATAACAAGCAATTCAAGCTGATTCGCAACGCTCGGCGTTTTCAGTTTCAATTAGTTTGGTGATTACGGTGAAGTGCTCAGGTAATGTGGAAGCGTTGCTCACCACTTAACGCGGCGTTATGCGTAATCGATGGACTACGGAGTACTAGATGGAAGTAGTAGAAGCGGAAAAATCGGATTTAGATTCATTCTTTGCGTATCTTGAAAATCAGCTGTCTGAAAATGGTAATGGAGAAGTTCCTCTTTTCCAGCCAATGTCCAGAGAGCAAAGTGAAATTCCAGAAGCAACAAAAGATAAGTTTGTCCAAGGCTTTTCCCATCAGTTTGGCGATTTAGGTTGGAGAAAGCTTTGGGTTGTAAAAGACACCTATGGAAGTATCAAAGGTCATATTGATCTCCGCCATCACGGTGATGATAGCCGTTCTCATCGAGTTCTACTTGGTATGGGCGTAGATGTTTCCTGCCGGAAGCAAGGTATTGGTCAACGACTCATTGATGCGGTTATAAATTTCTGCCAAGAAAAAGCCGAAATTGACTGGCTTGATCTTTGTGTATTATCAGAGAATTTTCCAGCAAAGAACCTCTACCTAAAATCAGGGTTTAATGTTGTTGGAGAGTTCAAGGATCAATATAGAATCGACGGGTTGTCTGTTTCGGAAACAGCAATGACAAAGCACGTCAAAAATTACGCATAACAAGCAATTTAAGAGGGATTCACAACGCTTGGCATTTTTGCTTCTACTTCAAATTTAGTGTTTATGGCAC
>NZ_JBNJOI010000033.1:0-13261 GCF_050113675.1 Vibrio sp. TRT 21S02 | reverse complement strand
ATTGAGGTATATCTTTAGAAACTGGCGCACTTGAGCAACCAGTAATTAACAGGATTCCAAATATGGACAAAATAGAACGTTTCAAAGTGTGTTTCCTAATTAAAAATTATAACGCCCAATTAAGTTGTGAGCAACGCTACCACCACACCCAAACACTTCACCGTAATCACCAAACCAGTTGAAACCGAAAGTGCCGAGCGTTGCGAATCAGCTTGAATTGCTTGTTAGCTGCTGATTGCTATCGAGGTGGTTTTGTACCTAGCAAATCAAACTCAAACAATAAACCAACCATAAAACCATTAGACTGAATATCTATTGCGCCCACAACTTTTTGGCCATTCGCTTCTTCCGCTTGTATAACTACAACACTTCTCTTTTCACCTGTTTCTAAGTTAGTGTGGAAAGCATACTGGGGAATTTCAATAGGTATAGGGCTCCCTATACTTTTCCCTTCTGATTGAAGTAAAAACACCGCAGATCCATCACCAACATCTTTCTCGTTCGCGACCCTATCAGACACATACTTTATCGAAGTTAAGTCTGGCCACATTGTAATGTTTCCTCCATACGCTTCTACTGCAACCAAAAGAACTAAAATACTGAAATAATTTTTCATAGTTATAACCATCCAGCTAACGCCCTGTTAAGGTGTGAGCAACGCAATACCGATGCTCCCGCATGCCATCTTAATCACTAGACGCAACGCATAGCAAAAATGCCACGCGTTGCGAATCACTCTTAAACAGTTTGTTATGTTCGTAACTGCTTGAAGTACCAATCAGCTTGCTCCCACTCTAGATCTTGTTCCATGTGCCAATCAAATTGTCGCGGATAACGATAATGGTCAACTATGTACTGAAGATGTTGATGCGCAACTTCAGGGTCATATACTCGCCATACTACGCGACGAGTGTTATTCCATGTTTCTCTCACAAGAAAGAGCGCGTTACCACCCGCTTTAATCTCTTCGTCCAATTGATCACAAAATGGGTCAACGATAGCTTGCTCATCTTCCGAAGGCATTCCATGCTCGGCTAAGTCATCAAAATCAATTATTACAGAAAGATGCCAGCCAAAAATTTCGCGATGCTCAAAACCAATGAGTCCAGAGTTCAACATGCCAACGCATGGTAAATCATCTTTTTTCCACTCAAGTAAAGTATAAGATTCTTCAGGAAGAACTATCCGGACTTCGTTTTCTTTCGGTGCTTTATCTTTATTACTGCCAAATATTTTCCCGAACATGAAACTCCTCCTAGAACATAACGCCGCATTAAGGTGCGAACAACGCTAAATCTCCAAACCCAAACCACTCCACCTTAAACACTAAAGCTAAATTTAAACTGAAATCGCCAAGCGTTGCGAGTCACTCTTAAATGCCTTGTTATAACCGCCTTTCCATACGTATAAGACCCCAAACCTCACCGTCAAAAGACCTAGTATCATTTTCAATTGATGTCACTGAAAAACCCAACGATTCATAGCAATTTTTAGCTACCACATTTCGTTCAAATACCGCCAGAGACAACAAATTAGCCTTGAACTCTTCTTTCGCTAGGGCGATTAACTGGCCAAGCATCAACTTGGAGACTCCTTGCCCTCTATAGCTACCTGAGACAAATACACGACAAATTCTGAAGTGTGATTCAGATACCTTGAAGAGTTCAACATAACCAGCATTCTGACCTGAAACAACAAAGACAAAAGGAAAAACTTCTGGTTGAGAACAATGCTTACTAATTTGAACTGAAGTCAATGGAAACTCGAAGTTCGGACCACCCCATTGATAATTTAATTCATCTGAATCAATCCAACCAATAAGCAAGTCATAGTCTTCCTTTTCAAAAGCTCTAAGTTCCATTTTTCCCTCTTAGGTTATAACGCCAAATTAAGGTGTGAACAACGCTGACACATTGTGCCATAAACACTAAACTGGCTTGAAGTGAGGGCGCCAAGCGTTGTGAATCACTCTTAAATTTATTGTTATGTATGTACTAACACTGAACAGTGAAGTTAGAGTTTTCTTTTGAAATAAGCTTAATAGATAATTTAACCTCTTCAGATAACTCCACATACTCTTTTTCAGGTAGGCCCGGCCAAATTTGCTTAGGAAGGTTTGAGAAATAGATACTCTTGGTTAACCCTCCAAGAAGGGTATTGCACTGAGAATCACTAATGTCTTTCGCTTTACCTACCAAGTTACTGACTAGAAGGAGCTTGTTATCAGACTCTTCGACTTCAAACCTTTCAACTTTGAAACTTGTTCCGTCAATTCGCTCATCTTTAAGTTTATCGGTAAACAAATATGCCGACAGCTCTAGCTGCAATTTACCTAAGTCATATTGGCTAGCTGGTACACTCTTGAGACTATCTAAGCTTGCTGCCTGCATACCAAAGCTAATCAGCAGACTAGGCAACAAAAGTAATTTATTCATATTCATACTCCTTATACATACGGAATCATAGTAACTCAATTAAATGCATAAGGAGGTAGAAAATACACAAGTGCGTGATAATGCTCGAAAATACATAACGCCCAATTAAGGGGTGAACAACGCCTCCAGCCACACCTAAAGCATTGTGCCATAAACACTTAATTTGAAGTAGAAGCAAAAATGCCAAGCGTTGTGAATCCCTCTTAAATTGCTTGTTATAAGCACTTTCCATTTTCATAAGCCGATTTAATTTCAGACATATAGGAATCCCAACCTTGCTTAGCAGCTATAAAATCATTGGACGATAATAGCCGATCTAAGCCTGTAGAAACCGTTTCAAAATCATAGAATGGAAACATTATGCGAGAGTCAGAATAACGCTCCACATATGACCAAACTGTTACCAACATTACGAGCGCACTATCTACTTGTGACCATTTTATGGGAACCAATTTCTCATTATGAGCAAGAGATTTATCGCGATACGCCTTTAGTGGTTCAAAAACACTATTAGTATTTTCGGTATCGAACTCAGACAAAAACCTTGTCGACATTTCATTTTTTTCAATTGAGGTCAATAAGTTACGAAGTGTATTTATTTCTTCTTTTCTCGTTTGTCGGTCATATGCTTTCATAATGCTCATTATTATTGAGTATGTTGAGCCTACAATGATGCTTTGGACAAGATATGAACTCTTAATTTTTTCATCAAGAATAGAGTTGATAGATTCAACATAAGCTCGTTGATGAACTGAATGCAAAATTAGATCATCAACACCCAAAGGTTCATCAATTACACCGGGTTCTAAACGCGCTAATTTTGCGCACATATGTACCATATAGTCTCCTGACCTGTGCTTATAACGCCAAATTAAGTAGTGAGCAACGCTACCACCTAGCCTAAACCATTGTGCCGTAAACACTAAAGTTGATTCGAACCAAAAGTGCCAAGCGTTGCGAATCACTCTTAAACAGATTGTTAGGCGAATTTTGCTATAACCCTTGATAAATGGGAGTCTTAAACCAAATTTCACCAAGGTGTGTACTCCACAAATCAAATACATAACCATCTTTTATCCCACCATTTTGTCTCTTTGATGGGTTTATTGAAAAGCCAATTTCTTCTAAATATTTATATTGTAGCTTCATTGCTTCTTGACTTGTTCTTGCCTTTTTAAAGTGAAGCGCTGTTTCCTTTGTTTTTCCGTCACCACTAGCTACAGGTTTTTTTTCAGAAAACACATTTGTTATCTTTGCTCCTTTTTGAAAACATAGCTCAACTAAGTGGTTTACATTCCATGTAATAACTGGATGAAAGATCTTTCTTGTACTAAGGAACTCAAATATAGAGGAACTACACATAATAATACTCTGAATATTTCTTGAATTAAGCCCTTTTTTCTCAATTTGACCTTTTCCTAATTCCCCTGAAGAAACTAAAACATTACTTCCATAGTTAGGATGTACAAATTCACATAGGTAATCGTATGTCTCACTTACATCGAGAACCTCTTTACTTAATTCTTTGATAGCATCGTTAACATGTATGGCCTCATCATCTTTGGACTTCGCTTTATTTTTGCCCTCTCCAGAATATACCCGATTTATAACTTTTTCTGACTTAGATATTATCTTGTCAATTTTTTCGATACTGCCCTGATCTTTCAAATCCTCCAACATCGTTGAGACGTGGTTAACAAGATAGATAAAGACCGCGAGTTGCTCTAATAGTGAGCGTGTATTGTTAGCAAGAGACAACGGATTTTCTGTTTCTATCGCATGTATAATCCCTTGGGCTAAGAGACTGAACTTATAGTTAAATAGCTCTATACAATAAAAAGTATTATCTGCAATGTAATACAATCTTTTTGATACCACATTCAACGGTGGTTTTAGTTTCATTGATTTTTTTTCAACTTGTTTCCTTAGTCCACCGAATCGCTCATCATGATTTCTTAAGAAATCATTTCCCTCTATTTCAGATACGAACTCACGCAAAGTGATTAACGTATTTTCAATGTTTTCCATAAATGATTTATAAACTCCATACTCGTTATTCGCCTAACGCCGCATTAAGGTGCGAACAACGCTAAACACTAAAACCAAGTTTAAACTGAGATCGCTAAGCGTTGTGAGTCACTCTTAAATGCTTTGTTATGTGATTTTTCACCACTGCTCATATTAACCATTTGAATGCACGTTCTAAGAACTTGTCTGTATTTTCTTTGACAATTTCGCCATGAGACATGACTAAAATTTGAGGTTTCCATGCCAGTAGACGATCAAGGTGTTTACGAGCATCCGATTTACCGAACATAAAACTTAGGCGCCAATCTAAAGGCATTTTCCCGTTGGGAGCGAGAATCCCAACACCTTTCGCAACTGCTCTTTGCCAATAATTGAAATCACTACCAGAAAAGTTTTCAACTAAGTCTGTTACTATAAGTACATTAGAAGCTTTATGGAAAAACACGCATTCTTCCATCAATGGTGAACCTGAAAATAATTCTTGATCGATATCTGATCCCCAAGCCCAACTTTGTTGATGGTTCAAAGAACCATTAAAAGATAAATCATTGCGCTTTTTTATAACTTCATTCGTGCCATAGACTTTCGCATTGGGATAAACAGCCAACCACTCAGGCAGGAATAGATGGTGTAAGTGATTAGGCGCTATCAAATATCTCACATTACCTAGACTACTAATTTGATCAATAATCGCTTCTGATAATTCAATCGGGCTGTGAACCCAAAGTTCACCATTAGATAACCGAACAACCGTCATTCGAGTAGAAAAAGGTAACCCTAGAAACTGCACCGGGTTACCGTTGAATATCCAGATATCGTGCGCTAATTTTTCCATGTTTTCCCCAATCACATAACGCCCAATTAAGGGGTGAACAACGCTACCACCTTACCTAACGCATTGTGCCATAAACACTAAACTTGCTTGAAGTGGAAGTGCCGAGCGTTGTGAATCCCTCTTAAATTGCTTGTTATAAAACTTTTTCTACAGCCCCAAGAACTTAAACAACACTTCAATATAGTGGGCAAAATCTGAAAAACGCTCTAGTAAATCCGTCGGTATTTCAATATCTAAGTACGACTCTACCAACCTATCCCAGTTCTCAGTTACAAAGTCTTTGATGGCATCTTTAGCTTCAGATGGAATCTCTTCGACTTTTTCAACTGCATCAATTGCGTCATCAATAGTGACAGTTACCGGCTCTCCGCCTGCGTACACTACTTCACCATTTGTGGTAACAACTTCAACCGTCTTTTTAGTCATGTGAACCCCCTTGTTTTATAACGCCGCATTAAGGTGCGAACGACGCTAAAGCACCTAGCCTAAACCATTACACCTTAAACACTAAAGCCAAGTTTAAACTGAAATCACCAAGCGTTGTGAGTCACTCTTAAATGCTTTGTTAGGCGCTTCACGCAAATAGTTAAAATTGATTTTAGAAAGCACCTTTTGGAAAAGCAAAACGCACGTAAGCCACTGAATTTGATTAAAACCCAAATGCTAAAGCGGCTAAGTTTCTGAAACCCACTGCAACCAAAAAACCAAAGAAATTGGCAAATCAGCGCATAAAAATGGAATTTGAAAAGGCTAACTTTCAGAGCGAAATTTCAGCCAATAAACGCATTTCGAAGACAGGTAAAATTGAAGCGATTTGAGCCCAAGAAACTAACAGAAAGCCGACTAGACAACCGAATGAGGCAACTCACAAACTTTGACATATTTTACGGGTTAAGTGATTCAAGAACTTGGGAAGATAAAGCTAAATTGCCGATAAACTAAGACAAATGACCAAAGAAAAATTAGAGATTTGAACCAAGAAACTTCTTACTGCGCCTAACGCCGCGTTAAGTGGTGAACAACGCCAACCACCAAACCTAAACCATTGTACCTTAAACACTTAAGCTGACTTAAACCAAAACCGCCAAGCGTTGTGAATCCGCCTTAAACGCCTTGTTATGTGAATTTACACAGCGCACAAATGATTTAAAGGAGCCCATGCCAACTCGCTTCCTTCCCCTAACTTTGAGCACCAGATCCAACCATTGAGCTCATATTCCTTAAATAAGGTTTCACCAACTGTAAGCGTATGCTCTTTAGCAATATAGTCTTTAAGAACTGTTACTTGTTCACTATCGATAGCTAGAATTTGCTTTGGAACCCAACCTTCTTTACTTGTTCCGCGACAAAAGACCCAATTAGGCCAATCACCTTCCGGATTTGATTCTTCCACAAACTGCAATTTTTCACCTTTTACTACATGAATAGGTGAGTCTGGTGCATCTTGATATTCTTTAACGACTTGGTATTCCATTTGTTATATTGACTCCATTCACATAACGCCCAGTTAAGTAGTGAGTAACGCACTGACCAAGCCTCTGCAAACCGCCTAAAACACCAAACACGTCGCATAGTAAATTCGCCGAGCGTTACGAATCTGCTTGAACTGTTTGTTATGTTTTACCACAAATACATGATTTACTTGAGAAAGAACTGCCATTTCTCACTGGTTTTCTGAGCTAAACCACAAGGCTAGAACCAAATTGGCCACCAAAGGCGATTAACCTAAAACCAGTAATTCCACTTCCCTACCCAATGAGGCAACCCGACCAAGAAACAACAAGCACCCTATCTTTCCAACCAAAGCGCAAAACAATGCTGAATTGCCGAGGCAACTGCCAAGCCAAAATGCTAATTGGCTTAGAACCTAAAAGCGACTTTGAGCCAGTAAAATGAAAAGCTGACCGCCACGACCTGACAATGAAGCAACCCGCGAACATTGGCATGTTTTACGGGCGGAGTGATTCAAGAACTTAGGCCGACAATGCGGATTTGCTGAGTCTACTAGGGTCGAATTGCTTAAGGGACAAAGAACTAGAGCCTAAGACCGTTAAGCCTTTGAATTTCAAGTAAACATAACGCCCAATTAAGTAGTGAGCAACGCTACCACCCAACCAAACCATTGTGCCGTAAACACTGATGCTGATTCAAACCTAAAATGCAGAGCGTTGCGAATCTGCTTAAATTGTTTGTTAGTTGCCTGCCTTAGGCCTTGGGTTTGAAGCTCATTGACACTTTGCCAACACTCCCCTTTCCTGACTTGATAAGCTCAAATCAGGCGCAGTTTCAAAGCGACTGTCACTGAAACCACTTGGAATTTACAACGCCCCCCGAAAACGGACTTTGAACCCCAAAGAACACCTTTGGAAAGACTAAGTAACAGAGCAGAATTTCAACGAGCAAATTAGTTTCTGAAACAGAAAATCCAGCGAAACACCAACCAAAACAACACTATCACCGATTCGAGAAGCTAGAAGGTGAAACACGAAAACATAGCCCAAAAACACTGAAATTAGCCCTAAACTTGCTGATTTAGTTACTTTTTCCTTCATTGGCAACTAACGCCGCATTAAGTAGTGAACAACGCACCACCACGAAACTTAACTTTGCCACCGTAATCACCAAAGCTCAACCAAACCAAAAATGCCGAGCGTTGTGAATCTGCTTGAATGCTTTGTTATGTGCATTGTTGACTATTCTCTTTCCGATAACCAGACTCTAACATTCTCAGCACTATCTAACTGTTCAAAACAAAATCAAACACTAAGCTTTTGTTATTTATTACTTTTCAAGCTAGCTATATGAGCATGATACTTTTTCTCACGTGACCTCCAAATTATGAAGCTCAACGGAACAGCCCCAACACCTGCCCAAAAACCGCTAATCAAGATTTCGTTAACTTTGTCCCAACCCCAAACAGTTTCAAAAAGAAATATAAGCGCAATACACCGACCTACCATCACACCAATTATCGCAGGAAGTGAGATACGGATAATAAACCTTATATATCCTTTTTCCCGCTCTAACTCCCATTTGGAAAATTCTTTGTCTAGACTCTTCATTATCTCCTCCCTGAGATATTTTGCTGAGCACATAACGCCGCATTAAGGTGTGAGCGACGCTTGGCTATACTTGAGCGAAGCGAAACTGCCAAGCGTTGCGAATCACTCTTAAATGCTTTGTTAAGCATCATTATTCCAACACCCCGAACTTTGGCTATCAAAGAAGTCTATTTCAAAATCTCTACCAAATGTATCGAGTATTATTTCCGAAACTCTACGGCAATATGCTTGATCATTGCCATAAACGGACACTGCAATTCGCTTAACTTTTGAAACTTTAATTCTCTCGATGATATGCACATCATGCTCACCTAAGCCCCACCCATATATCACCAAACTTTTTCCGAGATCTGGCAATACTTCTCTGTATGTAGTGTATAGATAATGACTATTTTGTATCGCTCTAACTTTTTGAGTAGTTACCCCTTCACTTACAAATAGAGGTATATAGTTACCAGTTTCCCACTTACTAAGAATGCTTCTGAGAAGATCGATACTAGAACGACTATCTAATTTAACTTCCTCCTCCACAACATTGCGGGCAAGTGCCAAATTTCCATGAGGATAAAATACAAGTGTGGTACGCCTATCTCTTCGATTCAGAGACTCTCTAAACCTTGACCAATCCTCGTCAAACTCACCGCTTATAAAGCAGTCTTTAAATCGGTGTCCATCGTCAGCACGATTAGATTTCATAATTACCCAGTAAAGTGTTAGGTCGTAATTAAGAGATAAGACCGTTTTAAAGCGACTAAGGAAAGAACCTATTGCATCTAAATCATCTTCAACTTCACTGTATTCAGGGTGTATGCTTCGAACAGCTTCGATCAGACACTGC
The DNA here is from genome assembly GCF_050113675.1 of Vibrio sp. TRT 21S02. Classification (NCBI taxonomy): domain Bacteria; kingdom Pseudomonadati; phylum Pseudomonadota; class Gammaproteobacteria; order Vibrionales; family Vibrionaceae; genus Vibrio; species Vibrio sp. TRT 21S02. The sequence continues at coordinate 4,063 of NZ_JBNJOI010000033.1, read as the reverse complement.
CTTACATGCTCATACGCTTTTTTTGTTGCTTTATCTTTTATACTGAGCGCCGCATTAACTTTATTGGCTTGCCAAACCAACCGTAATATCAGTTCAAAATCGTCGGTTTCGAAATGCTCAAAGAGTTTTTCGACTTCCTCAGAAAGTAACCCATGCTCAATCGCATGTTCTTTTAAAGAAGCGTAGGAAAATGATCTATTGATGCTAATTGAAGCACCATTGCCTAACAATATTGAATGATTATAGCGCCCTTCAAGATCCGACCAATTATTTATCTCGTAACTCAATATTACCTCCTGATGCTTAACGCCGCATTAAGGTGCGAGCAACGCTAAACTCCCAACCTAAACCACTGCACCTTAAACACTAAAACCAAATTTAAACTGAGATCGCCAAGCGTTGTGAGTCACTCTTAAATGCCTTGTTAGTTGCATATCACACACAAGGTAAGTTGACAGCTAGCTACCACGCAAACGCATATCTTTACCATCTAAACTAATTTTTTCAACATTGTGAAACCAACCATTTAGTGATTTGAACTTAATATTCACATTGCTTCCAGGTTGAAAAAAAGAGAGCGAGTCACGACACAAATAGTCTTTCAAACCGAAATGAAATGTGCCTTGTCTATCACCATTAGATACCGTAAGCGCAACAGATATTTCTGATTTCCCTGTTTCTACACATTCAACGGAGTGCACAGTCCCTGACTTTTTTTAATACACTCACAGCCGTAAATAACCCAATTACTACGATGCAAAAAATTAAGTATGCTCGATTACTCATTTATACACTCTAAAGATTGAAACTAACCATTGTGATTTTCAATGCAACTAACGCCGCATTAAGGTGTGAGCAACGCAGCCACCAAACCTAAACCATTGCGCCATAGACACGAAACCCAACCTTGAACTGAAAATGCCAAGCGTTGGGAATCACTCTTAAATGCTTTGTTAGCTTTGAAGCTTATATTTTCGTCGAACTTCATTAACTAAACGATGCCTTGAACTATTTAGCCTTTCATGTGGGGCAAAAGGTGAACTAGCGTTATCCAATAGGTTAACAAAGTACTCGAGGCGCTTTATTTCGTTACTATCAAGTACATCACGTTCTAACAGGGCTTTGATTTGTTCAACCGCGAATCCTTTCGCTGCTATATCTTCCGGAAGCCCCGTTTGAGTGCAAAGCCCATAAGTGCCTTGTAGAAAATGCTCCCAGTCTTCCATGATTATTTCGTTCAACCCTGGGGTAGCAACCTCACATTTTGAACCTTTTAAAACAGCAAGTGCCCTGCTATAACGATTAGAGAACTCCTCGAATACGCGCTCTTCACTTTTTAATGTGTGAGCTGTACTTAACCAAGAAATATAGCCTTTTGCATAGTACTCCATGAGATAATTCTCACTGTGAGCACCAGTAAATGAACTACAGTTGAGTGCAACATCTAACTTGTATGATGCCAGTGGCATCAGCTTCTCTGTTTGATAAGCTCTAATCTCTTGTTGGTCGATTTTCGTTACGCTCGCCAGTTCTTCCAAAGTAATGAAGTTTTCATTCAAATAGTTAACAAGCATCATAAGAATAATTCCATTATACGCAGCCAAAATACAGACATCACAGTATCATACACTGGAATTAAAATCGTAAATTCTGATAGTTTGCTACTAAAAAGCTAACGCCCTGTTAAGGTGTGAGCAACGCAATATAAAAGCCGCCGCACACCACCTTAAACACTAAAACCAACGCATAGAAAAAATGCCACGCGTTGCGAATCACTCTTGAACAGTTTGTTATATTTGTTTCACGGTCAGTGTTTGAGGTACCAATAATGGTAATCCCTCAACTTGTGGCGAGAATTCATCGTCAAATATGTACCCTAGGTCTTTATCGCCTTCTCCAAATGCCCATAAGAATAGCTCTGCTCCTAGAGCTGATGGCTGACATACAAAACCATCATATTGTGCACCTGAAGCGCGCTTAACCATATGTTCTTTTGGACCATACTGGAAGTCAGGACCGATCAAACCATCATTCTCTAAACCAAACAGAATATGACGTAACAAAGTGCTGGCTTTTCGCCTTTCATCAGGGGTGAACTCCATAGCCTGAGCGAAAAAAGGGTACTCGACATAGATTTCCATTTTAGGTCTATCGTCCATATTGAACTCATACCCCTGCCCTTTAAAAAGGTGTTTGATAGATGAATAGATCAAGTAATGAGTTCGAAGTTGATAAGTTGACATATCGTCCACAATGCGTGCCATTCTGGCACCGCGATCATCACGACCAAACTCAGTTTTTGAAGAAGCAAGCACGCCGCCAAGATATTCGAGTGCAACTTCGTCGTCATTGTATGAACCGTCATTTACGATTGCCTTTAACACTTTTGGAGGCACACTTCCCTCGGCATTTTCCTTGTTACCAAGTTTACTTTCGGCCTTTTGAAAAATACGCCCGACATTTTCAACCCGCTTCTGCGTAAAATCTCTTAAGCCATTGCCTAAATAGTCAGCAGTAGGACCTAATATTTTCTGGATCCCATCTTTGCCGATATAAGCCGCAATTGCTCCGATTCCAACCGTGACCATTGGTTCTGCCATGTAATTATCCACTCCAATAAAACAAAAAATATAACGCCAAATTAAGTAGTGAGCAACGCTACCACCTAACCTAAACCATTGTGCCGTAAACACTAAAGCCGATTCAAACCGAAAGTGCCAAGCGTTGCGAATCTGCTTAAATTTATTGTTATGCGAGTGCCTCCCAAAAACTATCAGACAATTCTGACAACTAAAGTTGTAAAAATACAGCTTCATATGAACAGTGTTTTTTTATAGGGTAAATCCATTGTAAAGGAGCCCCAAATATGAAAAAAATAACTCTACTTTCACTTGCTATCACCTGCCTATTACCAACACTATCCTATGCTCAACCAGTATCAAGTACTGCTGGGCTAAGTTACGAGTTCAGTAACATTAAGGTTGGTAACACTACCGCTCACGTAAATGGCCCAAGATTTCAAGCGTCCTCTGAATTACCTTGGGGAAACATCAAAGGTGCTGCAGCAACGCTGTCAGATGACTCGATCGACTACAGTTATTACACCCTAGCTATAGAAAAGCCAATACCGCTCCAATCTTCTAATTTCTACATTTCACCTGAAGCCGGAATTACATATGCGGATTACTCTGATAACTCATACCACAAATCAGATTTCGGTCCCGAGGTAGGCATGTCTATTGGATACAACGTAAATGAAAAGCTTCAAGTTCAGAGTAACTACAACCACTTGTTTGGGATGAAATCTGGCGAAGTTAACGTAGAGGAAGATAGCGTTAGCTTGGGAGTTAAATACCGCTTTAACTAAAATGTAAAACCCACCTATTGATGGTGGGTTCAACTCGCATAACGCCCAATTAACGTGTGAGCAGCGCAAGCACTGAACCCAAAAACTGCGCCGTAAACACTTAACTCAACCCGAAGTGAGAGCGCTAAGCGTTGCGAATCACTGTTGAATTGTTTGTTATGTTTTACCATAAACACATGATTTACTTGAGAAAGAACTGCTGTTTCTAACTAGTTTTCTGAACTAAACCACAATGTAAGAACCAACTTGGCCGCCAAATGCGACCAACTAGAAACAAGTAATTCCACTTCCCTGCCCAATGAGGCAACCCGACCAAGAAACAACTAGCGCCCTATCTTTCCAACCAAAGCGCAAGACAATGCTGAATTGCCGAGGCAACTGCCAAACTGAAATGCTGATTGGCTCAGAACCTAGAAGCGACTTTAAGCCCGTTAGACAAGAAGCCAACCGCCACAACCTGACAATGAAGCAACCCACGAACATTGGCATGTTTTACGGGCTGAGAGATTCAAGAACTTAGACCGACAATGCGGATTTGCTGAGTCTACTAGGGACGAACTGCCAGAGGGACAAAGAACTAGAGCCTAAGAACTTTAAGCCTTTGAATTTAAATTAAACATAACGCCGCATTAAGGTGCGAACAACGCTAAACACCCGACCTAAACCACTGCACCTTAAACACTAAAGCCAAGTTTA
>NZ_JBNJOI010000032.1:0-14397 GCF_050113675.1 Vibrio sp. TRT 21S02 | reverse complement strand
ACCAACTCACTTTGGAGAGGGAGATTCTCTAAATCTAGCTTATCTGAACTCAAAATCGCCTCCGTTTGTATAACGCCGCATTAAGGTGTGAGCCACACATCCACAAAACTCAATTTGACCATCAAAATCACTGAACTAAGCCAAACCAAAAATGCCAAGCGTGGCGAATCACTCTTAAATGCTTTGTTAGGGTAATTGACTTGCGTGGTGTGATAGATATTCGAGCATGGACCGCTCTATAGGAAGCGCATTATGAGCTGGGTTAATCACAACGCCATCATAGGTACTGCTCTCAAGTGCGAATAACCATACGTCTTTGCTAGGCAAGATCCACCCTGAAACCTTTTGCTCCGTATATTGACTTAAAGCATTCCAGTCTGTGAATAAAACCAAGTAATTTTTGCCCGCACTTTCGGCAGATAAAACACCAAAAGTACTACCTTTTTCTAATGTTCGCTGATTGCTGTCATCAGACGATAACTTTAGACCATCAGTAAACACCGCGGCTAAATAATTTGCCTGCAAAAGCTGCTTTAGAAGCTCATCTTTAGCCGCATCTGACCCTTCCCGAGCAACACGATCCATTGCAGCAACTAGAGCTGGATTTTCAACTGCCTGATTTACATCAATCCTTGATTCTTTTTGAGCCATCACTTCACTAACTCCAAATATAAGTAAGATGCCTATAATATATTTAGCTATTTGGTTCATAATTACCCTAACGCCCAATTAACGTGTGAGCAGCGCAGACACTGAACTTGAACACTGCGCCGTAAACACTAAACTCAACCCGAAGTGAGAGCGCCAAGCGTTGCGAATCACTGTTGAATTGTTTGTTATGTGCGTACTAAACATTACCACTGCAAGACGAGTTAAAGGAAAACATACGCACTTCATCACGTGGAAACCAACCTAGTTTTTCATAGAAATATTGAGCATTCAGGTTTTCATTGGCGACAAATAAGTGAGTTTTAGCTATACCAATTTTAGATAATGCATCGACCGCTGAGGATATTAGTTTGGCACCAATGCCTTTACCTCGACAATTCGAGTTTACAGCCAAATGTTGCACGTAACCTCGACGACCATCTGTACCCACTAAAATTGCACCTACAATAGTGTCATCATCTACAGCGACAAAGCTGAGATTGGGGTTACGTTCTAAGTATTTACCTATGTTTTCTCTGGAGTCTGCATCACGTAGCAACATAGCTTCTGTTTCAGACCATAGCTCAATAACTTGAGAGTAATCTGAGATATCCATTTCTCTAATCAATGCCATTTTCCCTCTAAGCACATAACGCCCTGTTAAGGTGTGAGCAACGCAATACCGATGCTTCCGCATACCACCTTAATCACTGAAACCAACGCATAGTAAAAATGCCACGCGTTGCGAATCACTCTTAAACAGTTTGTTAGGTGCGTTCTAAAGTGTTGGATATACGATTTTTTCGTTTTTATTTCTGTGTTCGTCAGACCAGCCAAGTTTCAACTTGTGCTTTCTTGGTGTTTGCATATGTACAGCTGCCAATAACTCAATGGATGCATGCTTTTCGAGCGACTCATAAGGAAGTTTGCTCTGCAACTCAGATTCTGGAACTAGTTCGTTGCCGTCTGGGAACTCTACCGTTACATTTTTGGCTTCGGCATTTCCTTTGTTCCAAATTTTCAACCGATACTTATGATTCCCCAACTTAATGATCGATGCACCTAAATCGGCTTTACGATCATCGATCACTTCTTCGGTTTCCTTAGCTAAAAGCAATTTATTAAGCTTATTCTGAGTTTCAACTAGAGAGTCTTGTCTCTTGTTAAATTGAATCGTTCGCCATGTTGCGTACCCAGAAAGCCCCAAAGCCACAAGTGCGATACCGTCACCAAAATCCATACAGCTAATGCCCCTATCTAATTTTTATATTCTTGTTTCCTTTGAATGCATTTTTAAGCATTTTTTTCATTTCAGCTTCAATTTGCTTTTGTGCTTCTTTAGCAATCTCGTTTTGAGTTTCTGCGATGAATTCAGAATTTTCTGCGACAAGATCTGCACGAGTCAACTGGCGTTCACACTGAATACAAGTAACAAGCCCGTTTTCATCATGTTCATCAAAATTGAAGTCTTTACAACCACAAGTTGGACACAACATACTAATTTGTCGATCAAGATTATTGAGTTTCATTTTACCTCCTAAGCACCTAACGCCCTGTTAAGGGGTGAGCAACGCAATACATATGCCGCCGCATACCACCTTAAACACCAAACGCAACGCATAGTGAAAATGCCACGCGTTGCGAATCCCTCTTGAACAGTTTGTTATGTGCGTGCTTACGTTATGCACCAAACTGCTTTATACGCTTGGCACCAATAAAAAACCGATACTTACTTTGTTGAAGTAAGTCTAAATGGCGCTCAAACTTGGGTAAGCCATTGGACAAAGACAGATGGTAGACGAGTCCATTACCGGCGTACACTCCAACGTGTGCTCCGTATGAGTCAGCAGACTCGTTGTACAACATGATATCTAGCGGCTTAAACTCAGTGACCACCTCACTGAACTCTGAGTCATTCCACAGTTCACTAGAACGGTAGTTAGGTGGATTTAGACCGAAGTCTCTGAGCAGATTATACGCAAAGACCTGACAGTTAGCTCCAAGCGTTAAGTCGGAATCATCTTTGCAACCTGGAATGCGGGATGAAACGTATCTTACATTTTTGAATCTATCGGGAATATCCATGTCCATTTTCTCCCAAAGCACATAACGCCCAATTAAGGTGTGAGTAACGCTACCACGAAATTCAACCTTAACACCATAAACACTGAACTCAAATTTAGAACCAAAAATCCCAAGCGTTAGGAATCACTCTTAAATTGTTTGTTAGTTTTGTACCCTTCAACAGCCAACTGCTTAATGAGTGCTTCTACTTCAACACCTTGTTTATCAGCTAACGTTTCAAGTATTTCATAATCTGAAACCGAAAAGGGGACTTCAACAGTAATCGGACTACGGTCGAGTACAAACTGAAAAAGCGTTGCAAGTAATAGAATAGCTGCACCTGCAAAAGCCACTTTTGGAGATAGCTTTCGGTGAGCTAAATCATATTGACTGGTAATTACATTAGACATACCTGACATGATGAAAATAAGAAATGCAAAAACTAAAAACGTGATTGCATAACCATAGTATGCTGAGTTCGATGAGAATACGCCAACTATAACAATTCCGATTGCTTGCCCAACAACAATAAAAAACGCTGGGGAGCATAGTTGAGAAACTCTGTTTGAAATATGGACTAGTACCTCTTTGTCTGATCCTTTCTTCCTACTTATAGCTACTGAGATACAAACCATGGCAGTCATTAAGAGCAGAAGAGTTGCAATACTATTAAATGGAATATGGTCGAAAAACAGCGATGATAAGAAACCTCTTTCCAGATACACCGGTAAATCGATTTGATCAGTTACAGCCGTTATTAGTGACAAGGCTAACCCAAAGCTCCCAAAAAAAACTCCATCTTTTAAATTGATCACTGGCTCAATCTGCTTTTCTGTCTCATTCTCGATATTCATTTGTTCAACTCTCGCTTTTAACCAAGAGAACTGTATATAAACACAGTTACAAATGCAATGTCGAAGAACAAATAAAGTAGAAATGACAGTATAATGAACCATCAAAGACACTTATGAAAATTTGAAGTCTTGGAAAAAACCTCTGAAGAGCTGCAGGTCAATTTTGATACCGGAGAAACTAACGCCCTGTTAAGGGGTGAGCAACGCAATACCGAAGTCACCGCATAACACCTTAAACACTAAAACCAACGCAAAGTAAAAATGCCACGCGTTGCGAATCCCTCTTGAACAGTTTGTTATGTACCAGATACTAAACTAGGAATTCTAGCTTTTCTGACGCCTTAGTTGGCACGATTTCTGTTACTTCATAGCTTGCTAAGCCTTCTCGATGAAAAGGGTCTTCAGCCAGTACGTCATTAAGCTTGTTTCGGTCACTAATGGTAGAAATAATTACACCACCAGTTCTTGGCTCTTTGCGCCCAGATAAAACAAAGTGACCTTTTGCATATTGTTCATTGAGATAAGCGACATGCTCAGGAATAAAAACATCGACTTTCTCTAGAGGCACCTGATAAGTCAAAGACACGATAAACATACATTCTCCTTACATTTTTTGCGCTAAAGTACAGTGGCACATAACGCCGCGTTAAGGTGTGAACAACGCGACCACCCCAACCTAACTCATTGTGCCGTAAACACTGAAGTTGATTCAAACTGAAAATGCCAAGCGTTGAGAATCACTCTTAAACGCTTTGTTATAACTCTACTTCACAGCGAGAGATTGAAAACAAATAAGAGCCATCATTCTCAGTACCGATAATCACTAACTCATTATTAAGGTAAGCAACTTTCTGATTTTGTTCTAACTTGCAATAACTGTGCTGCTCCATTTCGAAACTATAGGCAAAACTTTTGGTAATACCATCAATCCTATCGCTATACCACGTATTATCGCTTAAAAAAGAGCTAGCGATATAAAATATGGTAATACAAGCAAATACTCTCCCGAACATTAAAGTTATCGATAACTCTTTTGTTGAGCTAAACATCTTTAAGCTCAAAAGGTTTTTAGCTGAAACATTTTGCAGCGAAAGTATCGAATTTAACATTGCTATAGGTATCAAGGGGATTGCAATGAATGCGAGCATAAGAGAGATAGACAAAGGCATTAACATTACTGAGACTAACGTTGTTGTATAGCGAAAAGCGCTTGTTGGTACTTCTAGAATACTATGCACACTCGATGACGCGAATGCCAAGTTAAACGTCGTTACACCCAATAGCAAAAGAGCTCCCAAAGCTCGCGCATACAAAACAGAACTTAAAGTTTTGGCGGTTTGATGAATCCAAACGGCAAGCCCATATACGAAAAAACCGAACCCCACCCAATAAGACGGGAACGGAATAATTGAGTTAAGAAGCCCAAGGACAAGTAAGAAGAATATCCCAAGTATGTACGCAGCTTGTTCATTATTTAACGTCGAAACACTTTTTTTATAAGTATCAACAACATTCAATCTCTATTTTCCTTCTTGAGTTATAACGCCGCATTAAGGTGTGAACAACGCTAAACACTTAACCTAAACCACTGTACCTTAAACACTAAAACCAAGTTTAAACTGAAATTGCCAAGCGTTGTGAGTCACTCTTAAATGCTTTGTTAGAAGACAGATTAGATTCCGCTTTCGGCTTTTATTCGTTGTTTATCTTCTTCATCTTTTTGTTGCCATTTAGGCAAGTACTTAGACCTCAATGACTCAATTTCCTTTTCTTTCTCTTTCGCCCAATTAAGTCCAGACTCATTCACAACAACTTCAGATGTACTATTAAACCAGTTATCAATTTGTTCCTGAGGAACCTCTCCACTTGCCGGATTCAAACTAAATCTTGCCTTCCAGACTCCCATTCTTGCAGATACTAAAATATAGTAGATTTTATCTGCCAAAAGCTCAGCCTCAAGAAAGTCTGCATTTTCACCAATTACCATAAACATATGTTTTCCAGGTTCAGCTTGATATGCAAGTCGCGTTTTAGCAGAAACAGTGCCTATATAGTTAGAGTCATCATAGACTGTTGACTGTATTGCACCACCAAAACTAGAGGGCCTCATAAAATGAACTAATGCTTTTCCTTCTTCAGGTTTCGTAATGGCATTTTCAGGCGCTACTTTAACCATGTGGTTACTTTGCGTCGCACAACCACTAGCTGTAATTAGCACAAACAATATCATTGCTATCTTTTTTAACATCTTCCTTTCCTTTCTTTTGATATAAAGCTCTATATTAGGTCTTCTAACGCCACATTAAGGTGCGAGCAACGCTAAACACCCAACCTAAACCACTGCACCTTAAACACTAAAAACAAGTTTAAACTGAGATCGCCAAGCGTTGTGAGTCACTCTTAAATGCTTTGTTAGGGCTTAATTGTAAGTGTTATTTGCTGTAGTTGAGCAGCAACTTCCTTGTCCTTTGGCAAAGGATATGCCCCAACTTTTTTTACAGCATCCTCACTAGCTTTACATAAGTTTTCATGACCAGATGAGGCAAGCGATATAACTTGGCCGCTAGAGTTTAATGAAAATTGCAGCTTGCATTTTTCCCCTTGAAACATTTTAGAAGTATCCAACTGATTTTGAATGAGTTGGGTATAGATCTGGCCATACTTTACTAATTTGGATTTTTGAGGTTTATTTGCACACCCAGCTATAGTAGCTATTAAAATAAGTAGTATTGCCGTGCCCTTCAAAAATGTTTTATCCATTTACATTCCTTTTAACTAGCAAATTTAGCCCTAACGCCGCATTAAGGTGCGAACAACGCTAAACACCTAACCTAAACCACTGCACCTTAAACACTAAAGCCAAGTTTAAACTGAAATCGCCAAGCGTTGTGAGTCGCTCTTAAATGCTTTGTTAGGCGCTTCACGCAAATAGTTAAAATGGGATTTACAAAACCACCTTTTGGGAACATTTAATTTTAGTAACTCACTGAAATTTAATAATACCCAAATGCTAAAGCGGCTAAGTCTCTGAAACCCACTGCAACCAAAACACCAAAGAAATTGGCAAATAAGCGCATACATATGGAATTTGGAAAGGCTAACTTTCAGTGCAAAATTTCAGCCAATAGACCCATTTCGACAACAGACAAACTTGAAGCGATTTGAGCCCAAGAAACTAACAACAAACTGGCTACAAAACTGAATGAGGCACCCCACAAACTTTGACATGTTTTACAGGTTGAGTGATTCAAGAACTTGAGAAGACAAAGCCAAATTGCCGAAAAACTGGAACAAATAGCCAAAGAGAAATTAGAGATTTGAACCAAGAAATTTCTTACTGCGCCTAACGCCGCGTTAAGTGGTGAACAACGCCAACCACCAAACTTAAACCATTGTACCTTAAACACTAAATTCAACTTAAACTGAGAGCGCAAAGCGTTGTGAGTCCGTCTTAAACGCCTTGTTAGGCGAAGTTTCTCACCCGTGTTTAAGTGGCTTTGAAAGCAGATTACCTGAAACACTATAGCCAACAAAATGCACACGTACTTTTTGCGATTCAAGAATCACAAAACTCACTATGTTTCAGCCAAGATTCCAACAACCACGAAATACGAATTTGCAGCGACTAAGTAGCTTTTGAACCTGATAAACTAATAGCTACGAGCTAATAACAAAAACGAAAGCTACAATTGACTTGCCCTGTCCACACTTTAAGCCAGTGAAACTCACCGCCAACCTACACTGAAAACCAATGAGGCAACCCACGAACTTTGGCATGTTTTACGGCTGGAGAGGTTCAAGAATTTGAGCCGACAATACCAAATTGCCGACTTAAAACGACGAATAGCTAGAGAGATATGAGAAGATGAGAACAAAGAACTTTTCTGCCCGTCGCCTAACGCCAAATTAAGTAGTGAGCAACGCTGCCACCTACCTAAAGCATTGTGCCGTAAACACATAAACTGATTCAAACCGAAAATGCCAAGCGTTGCGAATCTGCTTGAATTTATTGTTAGAGCTTGTATTTAAAGTAGTAGTCTTCAACTTTCTTAAGCTGCTCTTGCTGCTTACTATCTAGCTCAATACTCACAAGTAACTCTTTAAACACAGTTAAATCAGGCGTTTTTTCAAAGCTATGGCGACCAACTTTACTTGCAGTCAAAGTTGTAAACTTAGCTTCTCCTGCACGCTCGATATTTTTGGCTAATTCTGCGATCATGTCCCAAGCATGAATTCGGATATATTTTTGTTTAGCTAGATCTAATGCTGAATCAGTTACACCAATCTCAGACTCTAAGCTCACCAATTTATCAAATTGGTCGTGACATTTATTTATGCCTTCACCATCAGACCAACGACCATCCTTGGTCATCAAATCAATGCTTGTTACAAGTAAGGGGGCAGTAACTGATTTTAAATGTTCTATTGTTGCGTTTGCTTCCGTAACAACTTCTCTTAGCTCAGCTTCAAATCCTGCACCTTTAAATTTGGAAAATTTATCAAGATTTGCGAAAGCGAGAAATACAGCACTCGCCGCAACAGCTATACCCATTTCAGCAACCATTCCTTTTAAACCAAAAAGGAAAACTGAGACTATTAACAACAAACATCCAATAATATTCAAACCACACTCCTTAATTGAAAATTTTTCGAGAGCTCTAACGCCGCGTTAAGTGGTGAACAACGCCAACCACCAAACCTAAACCATTGTACCTTAAACACTAAACCTGACTGGAACTGAAACCGCCAAGCGTTGTGAATCCGCCTTAAACGCCTTGTTATAAGCCATTTCCCAATGACTTATGGCTCGTCTCGTTCACCAGTTGTTTTGATTTTTAGATTTGGATTTACCCCACCACCAAATTCTGTAGATGGACCATGTGATACGCTTTGCGAACGATGAAATACGTATAGCCCAATTGCTGCGATAACAGGGATTAACCAGATAATTATGATTTGCGCTACTTTTTGAAATGAATTTAATTCACTCCTTGTTGCGACATAGACAGAGCCACATACGTTAATAAAACTAATTCCCAAAAGAACAACAATCCAATTGTAAAACTCCATTTTCCCTCCATGGCTTATAACGCCCTGTTAAGGTGTGAGCAACGCAATACCGATGCCACCGCATACCACCTTAACCACTAAACCTAACGCATAGTAAAAATGCCACGCGTTGCGAATCACTCTTAAACAGTTTGTTAGGCTTCTGGCACCAAAGTATATGATTTAGGTCTTTGTACCATTTTGGTAATTGGAATTTCATGCTTTAGAAAAATTGCACGCTCTTCTTCGGTTAAATCACACTTTAGACCACTATAAGCATTTACTAGTTTTAGCTCATCAGAGAAAGGCATAAAAAGTAACCCATTGTCATCTTGTTGAATTTCGTCCGATCTTAGATCCAATGGAAGACGATATTCTCTCTCATATCTCCAACCTTTATATTTGCATAGAGTTGCCGCAGGTATCTTATTTTTCCAATCATCACGGTTACGACTAATTTTCATAGGAGAGCTTACATATTTAATTTTGCTTAAATACTTTTTAGGAATCTCAAACTCAAAGCAGATACCACTGTGATTATCAGCGTAATGAGCCCACTGAACAGGATGCCCTAACCGTTTACTAAAACACAAAACACCTAAAATCCCATCAAAATGATGCCTAAAGTCAGCGAGAGCTTCATTAGATGTATTGGTTACATTAGGAAAGAACTCAAATGGGTCATTCAAGTTATCCAACGTTGCTATTTTTAGTCTCGATTTTTCCAAATTTTCTATGGCATATTTCTTTGCCATGAAATGATAAACTCTCATATGTACTCCATTTGAAGCCTAACGCCCTGCTAAGGGGTGAGCAACGCAATACTGAAGCCGCTGCAAACCACCTTAATCACTAAGATCAACGCATAGTAAAAATGCCACGCGTTGCGAATCCCTCTTGAGCAGTTTGTTATGTGTATTGGGCAATGACATTGTTTATGGATTTCACCGCCGCAGTCCTATGTTTCGATAATTTAAAATGTTTCGGAAGATGCAGTAATGAGATTCTATATATTCCAAACTCGTCTTCGCGACGATCAGTTGATGCGAGATAATCCCGTATAGTAAGAGCATGCTCTTTTGACCATGCCCAAAGTACTTTACCTCTTACATCAAATCGCCAATATGCATCATCAGCCCAGTGAATGTTAGTAGAGTCACTTTGATAACCACACTTCAAGCACGATACTTCGCATTTAAACGACCCGCTAACTACTTCGGGTTTATAACGAACAACCTGATTATTTACATTCTTAAGGTTTGGTAATTCGTTAGCTCTTGTTTCTGCGCCGCATTTAGGACAAGAGACCGAAAAATATTGTGGGAAGCTAAACCAGTCATAGATATACGTCATTCTATCTCCGAATCATCATACACATAACGCCGCATTAAGGTGTGAACAACGCAACCACGAAATGAAACCTTACCACCGTAAACACTGAACTCAACGATGGAATGAAAAATGCCAAGCGTTGAGAATCACTCTTAAATGCTTTGTTATGTGGTGTTGCATCCATAAACCATATTTAGTTTTTAGGCTGACTTTTACCAGCAATGTAACCAAATGCCAACGTAGTTAATGCAACAATACTCTCTCCTTCAATTTTTCCTAGGAGGGATAATATACAAACCGTTATAACCAATATAACCGTCAATAAAGAGAAAGCTACCGTTTGAAATTTCGTATGAATGATAGCCAATAAACTGGTTTTTTTAACTAGTTCAGGCAGTGCTTGTTGGATATTTTGATAGCATTTCAGTTTACCTGTACCAAACTCCAATACATAGTTTTCGTGCCACTTATTATCTGCCCCTTCAAAGGCAACTATATAAAACTTCACGCCTCCGATTTCAATTGGTGCTTTGAGAGCCATGTCTTTCTCTGGATTATCATAACCAACATTCAATTTTCTTACTTCTGAAAAAATACGATGTTTCAAGCTTTGAGGGCTATTTAGCTCTTCTGATTCTTTTCCTTGATTTTCCATGTCTAAGGTCTCATCTGATTAAAACACGTACCTTAATCATAGTAGGTAAGAAGAACACTGTATTGATGCCACATAACGCCGCATTAAGGTGCGAACAACGCTTATCACCTAACTGAAACTATTGCACCTTAAACACTAGAGCCAAGTTTAAACTGAGATCGCCAAGCGTTGTGAGTCACTCTTAAATGCTTTGTTATGTTTTTTCCCTAATGTTATTGAAGAAAACTTTCGTATCACGAATAAACTTAGCTGCGTTAGATTTTTTAATGGCATGTTTTAACTCAAATTCGCTAGCCATCACTACAGACTTAAATTCAGGTAAAAATAAAACACAATCAAGAGCTATTGCCGCTTTTATTACCTTGTTAATGATTTCATGTAATTCGTAATTCAGATCCAGTCGTATATGCATACTCTCTACAGCTTCTCCGTCATACCATACCTGAATATCATGCTCCTTTTCATTTCCCCAAACCAACAACTCTCTGTCCCATGACTTTGATGAAGGAAGAATGTCGTCAAATACCACCGTAAAATCAAATACTGGCTGTCTGCCTTTCCACGCACAAGCTGTATCGTACCCTTCATCGCCGTAAAGTGAAGACGAACTATAACTGTTTTCTTCTGCCCAAGAAGCAGGAATTAACACAACTGAAAACTGCCAGATTGCCACACATCCTCCGTAAACATAACGCTGCGTTAAGGGGTGAATGCCGCACAAACCAACTTTCCGCAGACCACCTTCACCACCAAAACTCACCGCAAACCAAAAATGCCACGCGGCATGAATCCCACTTGAACGCCTTGTTAGCCGCTCATGCCAACGATAGCCCACCATCAACTACCAACGTGTGACCTACTATATAGCTAGCTTTATCTGATAATAAAAACTCAATTGCATTGACGATTTCGTCGATTTCCCCAAAACGATTGATTGGTACTATGTCAGAAACATCAGCGCGGATATTAGAGTTTTCAAGTTGCCTTTCTTCCCATCGGGGAGTCCACGTTACACCAGGAGCAACTGCATTGATTCGAATTCCAGATTTAATGCTTTCTAGGGCAACAGATCTAGTCAGCCCCTCAAGGGCGTGTTTAGCAGCACTATACATTGACGCATTGGGTGTTGGTCTAAGACCATTAACGGAACTTACATTTACTATGGATGCACCTGCCTCCATCAGTTTCAGCTCAGACCTCAAGCACAAGGCTTGGCACAAAAAATCCACATGAAGAGTTTCTTTGAGAAGTGGTACATCGACTTGAGGCAGATGACCTCTAGAAGCAAGTGCCGGAGAAGCGTTATTTACCGCCACATCCAATTTTCCGTAGTGAGCTGCAATGTGAGCAAATAAACCGTCTAATTGTTGCTCATCCGCAATGTCAACTGACTGGTAATCAACAGATTTTAACTCCGGATATTTTTGCATTACATCAAGCCAAGTCTTCTTCGAACGCGAGCACGTAATAACTTTATATCCCTGCTTCACGAGCCGAAGAACTGAATACAAACCGATACCTTTTGAGCCACCTGTGACTAATGCAATTTTCAATTTAGGGCTCCTTTCCTAATTATGTGCTTTGACGGCTAACGCCCAATTAAGGGGTGAACAACGCTACCACCCAACCTAAAACATTGTGCCATAAACACTAAATTTGAAGTAGAAGCAAAAGTGCCAAGCGTTGTGAATCCCTCTTAAATTGCTTGTTAGTTGTGTAACCTACCACCTGCTGAGTACTACCAACTTTAATCTAGGTAGTCTGGTGTATGTAAGTTTGTACCGCAGACCGTGCACTTGTAATCACCTGTAGGCTCACCTTCCATTAGCGCACTCGCTATTGCGGCGAATAGGCCAGAAAAGAAACCTTTAGCTTCTGTTTCCGTGGTTTCATCCGATTTAGAGAAGCTTTCATACTTATGAAGCGTCACCTTTTTGCAATTACAACAGAACGCTTTGGTTTCTTCAGAACCGTATGTTTGAACCAACTTGATTATCTCCCAAAAGCTACTTTTTCACCTAGCAACTAACGCCCAATTAACGTGTGAGCAGCGCATACACTGAACTTGAACACTGCGCCGTAAACACTAAACTCAACCCGAAGTGAGAGCGCCAAGCGTTGCGAATCACTGTTGAATTGTTTGTTATGTTTTACCACAAACACATGATTTACTTGAGAAAGAACTGCTATTTACAACTAGTTTTCTGAAGCAAACCACAAGGCTAGAACCAACTTGACCGCCAAAGGCGACCAACCTAAAACGTGTAATTCCACTTCCCAGCCCAATGAGGCAACCCGACTAAGCTTCAACAAACGCCCTGTCTTTCCAACCAAAGCGCAAAACAATAGTGAATTGCCGAGGCTACTGCCAAGCTAAAATGCTGCTTGGTTAAGAACCTGAAAGCGACTTTGAACCAATAAAATGATAAGCCGACCGCCACGACCTGACAATGAAGCAACCCGCGAACATTGGCATGTTTTACGGGCTGAGTGGTTCAAGGACTTAGACCGACAATGCGGATTTGCTGAGTCTACTAGGGACGAATTGCCAAAGGGACAGAGAACTAGAACCCAAGACCTTTAAGCTTTTGAAATACAAGTAAACATAACGCCAAATTAAGGTGTGAACAACGCTAACCACCCTACCTAAAGCATTGTGCCATAAACACTAAACTGGCTTGAAGTGAAAGCGCCGAGCGTTGTGAATCACTCTTAAATTTATTGTTATATGCGTTTCAACCAGTCCCACTTGATATCACTTCGAGTTATCAAACGATAGAGCTTCCTAAGAATAGGAACCCCATATTCGAATTCTTGTTTAAAACTGCACTTCCGGCAATAAATGATGACGTATAGGATTTCGAAAAAGACAGCCCGACCTCTGACTGGGTAAATTCTGTAATAGTAGGCTTCCGGATCTTTACTAAACTTCACATCTAATTTGGACTTGCAGCACTTGGGACACTTTAAGTCGGATGAGTACTGTTCTAGTAAAAATTTTCGAGCATCAACTTCATAAGAACTTGCTCCTGCTGGATACCCGCACTTGTCACACTTATCGTGTTTCTTATCAACACCTTGCTTGCAAACCAAGCATCTCCAGTTGTACTCAGCCATCTTCTTCCCTAAAGCATATAACGCCCAATTAAGGGGTGAACAACGCCTCCACCCAAACCTAAAGCATTGTGCCATAAACACTAAATTTGAAGTAGAAGCAAAAATGCCAAGCGTTGTGAATCCCTCTTAAATTGCTTGTTATGTTTTACCACAAACATATGATTTACTTGAGAAAGAACTGCTATTTCTAACTAGTTTTCTGAAGCAAACCACAAGGTAAGAACCAACTTGGCCACCAAAGGCGATTAACCCAAAACCTGTAATTCCACTTCCCTGCCCAATGAGGCAACCTGACTTCGTTTCAACAAGCACCCTTTCTTTCCAACCAAAGCGCAAGACAATGGCAAATTGCCGAGGCAACTGCCAAGCCGAAATGCCGATTGACTAAGAACCTAGAAGCGACTTTGAGCCAGTTAAACCAGAACCCAACCGCCACGACCTGACAATGAAGCAACCCGCGAACATTGACATGTTTTACGGGCTGAGAAATTCAAGAACTTAGACCGACAATGCGGATTTGCTGAGTCTACTAGGGACGAATTGCCAGAGGGGCAAAGAACTAGAGCCTAAGACCTTTAAGCCTCTGAAATGCAAGTAAACATAACGCCGCATTAAGGTGCGAACAACGCTTAGCACCTAACCTAAATCACTGCGCCTTAAACACTAAAACCAAGTTTA
>NZ_JBNJOI010000031.1:0-15222 GCF_050113675.1 Vibrio sp. TRT 21S02 | reverse complement strand
TAAAGCCAAATTGCCGAAAAACTAGAACAAATGGCTAAAGAGAAATTGGAGATTTGAACCAAGAAATTTCATACTGCACCTAACGCCGCGTTAAGTGGTGAACAACGCTAACCACCACACCTAAACCACTGTACCTTAAATACTAAATTCAACTTAAGCCGAGATCGCAAAGCGTTGTGAGTCCGCCTTAAACGCCTTGTTAGGCGAAGTTTCCCACCTGTGTTTAAGTGACTTTGAAAGCAGGTTACCTGAAACCCTATTACCAACCAAATGCACACAGACTTTTTGCGATTCAAGAACCACAAAAGTCACTATGTTTCAGCCAAGGTTTCAACAACCACGAAATTCAAGCTTTCAGCAACAAAGTAGCTTTTGAACTTGAAAAACCAAAAGCTACGAAATGACAGCAAAAGCAAGAGCCTCTATTAACTTGCCCTTGCCACACTTTGAACCAGCAAAACTCGCCACCAACCAGCACCAAGAATGAATGAGGCAACCCACGAACTCTTGCATGTTTTACGGTTGGAGATATTCAAGAATTCGAGCCGACAATGCTCAATTGCCGACATAGAAAAACGAATGCTCAGAGAAAACTAAGAAGATGAGAACAAAGAACTTTTCTGCCCGTCGCCTAACGCCCTGTTAAGGTGTGAGCAACGCAATACTAAAGCTGCTGCATACCACCTTAAACACTAAATTCAACGCATGGTAAAAATGCCACGCGTTGCGAATCACTCTTAAACAGTTTGTTAGGCATCTATCCACGTCACATCGAGCAACCCACTAATATCTTCTACGTTTTGCCACTCAACACAAATTGGTACTATATCCGAGTCAGTTGCTTTCGCTAAAGCATAACGATGGTGTCCACCAAATAGTATTACGCCCTGTTCAGAGATTGGCTTCACTAAAATTGGTGAAACTGGATGTCCCTCCAGAGCGTATTGAATTAAAAATGCCAACTTACTTTTAGAGCCTCCATCCCAAATGTTGTCTTTTTCGCGATAGCTGAAACTGTGTAAACACCGATCAAGCTCTTCTAACCTCAAATGCCCGACAGCAAAACCATTTGGGTATTCTTCTAAAAATTGCTCTTTAGTAAATCGATCTAAACTATGTCGTTGACTACTTTTAGACAGATCCCAATTAATTTTAATCTCGGGTAAATCAGACGCAGGTTTATCAATCCATCTTTCAGATGCGTAACGAATTCGATCGTTAAATGGCTTCCTTTCCGAGCACTCTTTGGAATAAAGTGCTTCGTACTTATTTAATTCTTCGAAAACTGGATTCATACCACTCCTGATGCCTAACGCCCTGTTAAGGTGTGAGCAACGCAATACCGTTGCTCCCGCATACCACCTTAAACACTAAAACTAACGCATAGTAAAAATGCCACGCGTTGCGAATCACTCTTAAACAGTTTGTTATACGATTTAATCCCCAAGCTCAATACCAAAGAAATGACTAATTCTGTAGCGATCGAGCTTGCTTCTTTCAGATACCCTAATTAATGCTTGATGTAGGTTTCTTCCAAAGATATCCCTTGGTTTATCGCCCTCACTATAACTAAAGATCCCTGTACTCTCGCGAACTACTTGCATTAGGTCATGATTATCGTCACTAACTAAGAACTCGTATATTTCATCGACACTATGATTACTTAAATACTCTTCATCTTCGGGATTCCAACCGCGATTCTTAACAATTTTAGATAATACAGCGTAGATTGAATGATGTTGATTAATATCTTTCTCTTTACTAATGATTTGTTCAAGTAGTTCTTGATTGGTTGTGATCTGTTTTAGCTGCTTTAATAAAGCAGAGTTATCACTATCCAACTTTAAAGCAACAAACTTATCAACCCACACGCTTCTATCAAAATCTTCTTTTAGCTCCCTCAATGTATCTAGTATAGGATGCAACTCCCTAACGGATATTGAGCCCAAATGTTCTTGAAGGAATCCCTCTAAACCATTTATCACATCCTCACTCGTGGACAAGAAATTATTGTTATAGAAACCCCACACTTCAGTTAACCTTGAAGAAATATTACTCTCAACTTGTCTTTGATTTAGTTTGGAAATATTTTTAACAAATACATCTTCATCCATCCAACCATCTTCAATATAATTGATAATTTCTGCTTCGTGATCTGCATAATAAATATACCCTAACGCAGATATACGCTTTTGAAGCTTTATATCAGACTCTTCTTTATCGGATAAGTAACTAAATACACGTTCAATTTCATTAGCTCTAATATTAATACTCGGTTCATGATGAACATACGTAAGTATCGCTATAGTGGAAAGCAGATCATCTTTAACAGCTTCTTCTGAAGATTCAATGAAACTCATCAATCCATCAATATTCCACTTTATATGCTTAATTATTCTAATGTTATTTAAATCCTCAGATTTAAATATCTTGCAGACCAAATCTCTACAAAGATGACTACTAAACTCAATATCTATATTGTTGATGGGGTTAGGAGAGTATTCTAACTCCAAGTCGATGACTTTCTCACGATACCGATCGATTTCCACTTTGTCTTTATCACTAAGAGTATCATCGTTGAATATTAAGATAACTTTGCAATTACTAGATTCACTCAAGTTCGAGACATAACCAAGTAAAGTGGACATTGATAATTTTTCAGATTTCCTTTCTAAATCATCGATACAAATCAAATAATCGTTCACTAACGAGTTTTCAATAGCAGACATAGCATTTGCATACTTTGATACTTGAGGAATATTTTTTGCTATGTTTCCAACTTTCTTGAGGTTCGATTTGATCGTAGATGACTTGCTATCAGGATTCATTGGACAAGCATTATAGAAAACGCCAGATTGTAATTCTTTTAATCCATCCAAGCCAAACAGCGATACATAGGAATAGTTAGAAAAACCAAACGAACTGAAATGCCTCTTGACGATTTCATTCCATTTAAAAGTTTTCCCTACTCCCCATTTACCTTTGATAACCAGTACTTTTTTCTCATTATGTTTGAGAAACGAAACGACATTTTCTTCAAAATTTTCCACAATATCACCATAAATCGTATAACGCCGCGTTAAGTGGTGAACAACGCCAACCACCAAACCTAAACCACTACACCTTAAACACTAAATTCAACTTAAACTGAGAACGCAAAGCGTTGTGAGTCCGCCTTAAACGCCTTGTTAGGCGAAGTTTCTCACCTGTGTTTAAGTGGTTTTGAAAGCAGATTACCTGAAACCCTTTTGCCAACAAAATACACACGCACTTTTTGCGATTCAAGAACCACAAAACTCATCATGTTTCAGCCCATTTGCCCACAACCACGAAATGCGACCTTTCAGCGACAAAGTAGCTTTTAAACCCGAAAAACCAAAAGCTACGAAATCACAGCCAAAGCCAGAGCCTCTATTAACTTGCCCTTGCCACACTTTGAGCCAGTGAAACTCAACGGCAACCTGCACTAAAAACCAATGAGGCGACCCACGAACTTTGGCATGTTTAACGGTTAAAGATATTCAAGAATTTGAGCCGACAATGCCGAATTGCCGACTTAAAATGACGAGTGGCTAGAGAGATATAAGCAGATGAGAACAAAGAAATTTTCTGCCGTCGCCTAACGCCGCGTTAAGTGGTGAACAACGCCAACCACCAAACTTAAACCATTGTACGTTACACACTTAACCTGACTGGAACTGAAATCACCAAGCGTTGTGAATCCACCTTGAACGCCTTGTTATGCCTCGCTTCCGATATCAATATAATCTCCACTTTTTAAAAGCTTCCTTGCATTGCTCACCAAACCCGTACGCATAGTTACTAAAGACTGTTATCGCATCTCGCGTAATATTTCCTTCAGACGTTTTGTGGATACGGCTAACCTCTGCACTGCAAGCTAGATCAGTATGTTGATAACTCACTTCATACATTTCATCTTTATTGAATTTCATTTTCACTGGCACTGCACAACTATACTCGGTCGCCCCATTTACATGAATACTTTTAAACATGAAAACGTGCTCTATATTAGATGACATCAAGAACTCTTTATACGAATTTTCGTGTAGACCTTCGCTAAGGGGGATACCTAAAGACTTAGGTGAACTATTCATTAAAGAACCATTTCTTAACCTCATCCATTCAGACTCCCCAGTACAGTTTGAGTCTTGATACCCCCAGATAACCACTACATTTTTAAAATCCGTAGAAAATCGTACTTTTGCTAAAGGCCCTTCTGTAGGCTCTGTGTAGCTTATGGTGCTACAACCTGAAATTGACATCAATACAATAATTAGTGCCTTTCTAAACATAGTAATTCCCTTTCCACAGATAAAAACAATTAAATTTCAATATAAGTAAAGCGACTGGCATAACGCCCAATTAAGGGGTGAACAACGCCTCCCCCCAAACCTAAAGCATTGTGCCATAAACACTAAAACTGAAGTAGAAGCAAAAGTGCCAAGCGTTGTGAATCCCTCTTAAATTGCTTGTTATGTACGTGGTTGGTTCTATCCCCAGAAACACCCATAAGTATCGTCTTCCAATATTTCCAAGAAAGCTTCTAGAAGTTGAATCTCTGGAATTGGCTCATACGAATGCCATTTTTGGTCGGATTTCATCCAGTAAATTTTCCACGCATCACGCGACTTATAATATTTGACTTTGGCTACTGGGCACTCCATTTTTTCGGATGGATCATTCCACTTAGGACGTATCTCGAAGATTTCGATGACTTGCCCCTCTAACCGATACCCAATATCAAGTTGGTTGCGGATCTCTTCTGGCGGCCGACAAGAATCAAGGTACTTCTCCACTACCTTTCTATAACGCTGTTGCTCAATTTCTGAAAATGCCATATCTATCACCTAACCCTTTAATTAAGCTAAGTTTACGACCTAATTTCATACGTTGGCTAGGTTAATTTTCGAGAAAGTACATAACGCCAAATTAAGGTGTGAACAACGCTAACACCTCACCTAAAGTATTGTGCCATAAACACTAAACTGGCTTGAAGTGAAAGCGCCGAGCGTTGTGAATCACTCTTAAATTTATTGTTAGCAGTGTTCTAACGTCTTACCGCTGTTACTGTCACTTCGATAAGTACGTCACCTTCTAACGCGACACCTAGGCACGCTCGTTGAGGCCAGTGTTCTGGATTTTCACCCAACCACTCGCACCAAACTTTATCCATTTTAGGTTTATCTGGCATATTGGCGATAAACACCTGCGCACTGACTATTTGAGTTTTATTAGACCCCAATTCTTCAAGGTTTTTGTCTATCGTTTCTAGCGTCAGTTTAGTTTGACCAACTATATCCAGAGAAGTGTCTGATGATGTTGCTACCGTCCATACCAAGTCTTTATATGCTGAGGACTTATTTCGACCTTGATAAACACCCCGCTTCCTTTCGATCATTTTGTTCTCCTTGAACTGCTAACGCCCAATTAAGTAGTGAGCAACGCTACCACCTACCTCAACCATTGTGCCGTAAACACTGAAGCTGATTCAAAGCAAAAATGCCAAGCGTTACGAATCTGCTTGAATTTATTGTTATAACGCATCTTCCACCGAAGCTAACCACTTGGGAATGTTAGCCCTATACCAATTTATGTACTTTTCTTGTTCTGGGTTGTTTCGGCTATTTAAGATGTTTACAACTTCTATAACTATCCAGCACTTAGCGATAATAAGATGCTCAAGTAGCTCGGTTTTGGATAGTGCTGGGTTGTATTTGATGTATTGGGTAACAATTTCCTTGTATTCAGCGATGCTACCAAGACCGCTAACTAGAGGTGCCAAATCAATAGCTGGGCTACCTTGACCAAAACGTTCCCAGTCGAACAACACTAGCTCTCCGCTATCTCGTGTTCCCCAGTTACCGTCATTAGTATCACCAGATATCAGCACCTTGGATTCAAAGATACTATCGGAGAGTGACTGTATCCGTTTTATTGAAGATTCCACAACATGGGGAAGATTCAATATTTTAAGGGCTTCGTCAGTAGCGAAGGCTGTCCATTCATGCTTCTTAACTTCAAAAGTCGGAGTATATTCAGAACAATGAAGGGCTGCCAATTGAGAAAATAAATCAGACTTAGTCCGTAAGTCTTTGAGTGATATACGATTTGGAATATGTTCTATGTATAGATGGTTTCTGTCTATTTTTAACAATCTTGGAGTGTTTATCCCCTTTAATTTCGGTGCAGCTGATTGGTAAAAATGTATCTCCACTTCTGATGCGCCTTGCTTGAGCACACAGTTAACCCCGCCTAAAGTCTTAATAGATACTCTAGCAGAACCCATCTTTGATAAGTCTTGTGTACTCATAGCTCTCCTGCGTTATAACGCCCAATTAAGGGGTGAACAACGCCACCACCCTACCTAAAACCTTGCCACCTTAAACACTAAAGCTGACCCAAACTGAAAATGCCGAGCGTTGGGAATCTGTCTTAAACGCTTTGTTATACGAATTTTTCCACCAATTCCCGTGTCATAAAGTGACTATGTGGATCGAGTTCATAGTTGGCAAATGGTTCACAATAGATAAACCCGAATTTCTCATACAGATTTCGAGCTGGTTGGAAGAATTGTTGAGTACCGGTTTCAAGGCTAACTTTGCGGTATCCCTTGTCGATAGCAGTATTCAAAGCATGAGTTAACAGCTTAGTTGCAACACCGGACTTTCGGGAGGAACTAGAAGTTCTCATTGATTTCAATTCAATATGATGGGGATTGAGTTGCTTGATAGCCAGACAACCTTGTAATTCACCGTTAACCCAACCGCTGAAGAATGTAATATCTGGTGATTTAAGTGCATCGACATCTAGAGCATGAACACTTTCCGGAGGCGAAGTTGCATACATATCAGCCAAGTGCTCTTTGAGTAATTCAATGACTTCACCACCCGATAGATCGTCTATTTTGATTTCCATATTCTGAACTTTCCTTATTCGTATAACGCCGCATTAAGGTGCGAACAACGCTAAACACCTAACCCAAACCGCTGCACCTTAAACACTAACCCCCAGTTTAAACTGAGATCGCCAAGCGTTGTGAGTCACTCTTAAATGCTTTGTTAGGCGCTTCACGCAAATAGTTAAAATTGGATTTAGAAAACCACCTTTTGGGAACATCAAATTTTAGTAACTCACTGAAATTTAATAATACCTAAATGCTAAAGCGGCTAAGTCTCTGAAACCCACTGCAACTAAAACACCAAAGAAATTGGCAAATCAGCGCATACATATGGAATTTGGAAAGACTAACTTTCAGTGCGGAATTTCAGCCAATAAACCCATTTCGACAACAGACGTACTTGAAGCGATTTGAGCCCAAGAAACTAGCAACAAACCGACTACAAAACTGAATGAGGCAACCCGCAAACTTTGACATGTTTTACAGGTTGAGTGATTCAAGAACTTGGGTAGATAAGGCCAAATTGCCGAAAAACTGGAACAAATGGCCAAAGAGAAATTAGAGATTTGAACCAAGAAATTTCTGACTGCGCCTAACGCCGCGTTAAGTGGTGAGCAACGCTACCACCTGACCTAAACCATTGTACCTTAAACACTTAAGCTAACATGAACTAAAATCGCCAAGCGTTGTAAATCCGCCTTAAACGCCTTGTTAGGCGAAGTTTCCCACCAGTCTTTAAGTTGGTTTGAAAGCAGATTACCCGAAACAAAATAAGCAACCAAACACCCACTGACTTTTTGTGATTCAAGAACCATAAAAGCCACTATTTTTCAGCCTAGGCTCCAACGACCACGAAATGCTGACCTTCAACAACAAAGCAGGTTTTGAACCCGAAAATGCCAAAGCGACAAACTAGCAACGAAATCGAAAGCCTCAATTGACTTGCCTTTGCCACACTTTGAGCAAGTCGAACTCACCGCCATCCAACACTGAAAACCAATGAGGCAACCCACGAAATTTGGCATATTTTACGGCTGGAGAGATTCAAGAATTTGAGCCGACAATACCAAATTGCCGGCTTAGAAAAACGAATGCTCAAAGAGAACTAAGAAGATGAGAACAAAGAACTTTCCTGTCCGTCGCCTAACGCCGCATTAAGGTGTGAGCAACGCGACCACAGACCTAAACCTTACCACTGTAAACACGAAACCCAACGATGGAATGAAAAATGCCAAGCGTTGGGAATCACTCTTAAATGCCTTGTTAGGTTTATGACTAGTTAAGAACTCTTTCTGTATCACCTTGCTCTTGATGGTAATATTTTACTTCTTCTATCTTTTGCTTTGATTCTTCTTCGCTTAATACTTCTTGCTCAGCTAACCATTTGAACTTGTTAATTTCATTAGCTAACTCATTCTCCATATTAATATCTGAATACCAACCTAAAAGTTGCTCTTTACGTCGAGTCATCAGTGCATCAACTACCGCATCATGCTGTTTATCTTGGATTATGAGTAGATTAACCTCTTCAGTTTTATAAACTGAGTAGGTAATTTTTGATACAACAGCCCAAATTAAACAAGCTCCACCGATTAAGATCCACATTGGATCGAAATAAAACGCTTCACGCGTAAAGCTGCCATATGCACTTTGAAAAATACCAATTACAATCCAAAGAATGCCTACATTTCTCAGCCATTCATTTTGCTCAATGATCTCAGAACTTTTACGTGGCAAGTCACCGTAGTAAAGATCTACATCACCTTTACCCGACGCTTGCTCATAACCGTAATTCAACCGGTCGTCTCCGAAATTGAACGTGAATTTATTTTTGCCTTTTTTTTGTATAACTTCCATTTCAATACCTTACATCTTAGCCATTGTTTGATTAGAGCAATGAGTAGACAACCAAGTCAACGCTCATCTGGCAGATGGGTGACCAAGCCCAATCAAAAACCTAACGCCGCATTAAGGTGCGAACAACGCTAAAACACCTAACCTAAACCACTGCACCTTAAACACTAAAACCAAGTTTAAACTGAAATCGCCAAGCGTTGTGAGTCACCCTTAAATGCCTTGTTATGCGAATTTGCGCGCATAAGCCAACTTGACCAAATGAAGACTACCTTAAGCACAAAAAACCACAAACAAACCAAACACTTTTTGTGATTCAAGAAACAGCAGAGTCACTATGTTACAGCCAAAATCCCGACAACCACGAAATGCGGCCTTTCAGCAACAATGTTGCTTTTAAACCACCTAAACCAGCAGCGACGAACGTTCAACAAATACTAAGTATCGTTAGCCTTGCTCTTTCCACACTTTGAACCCAGCTAAACTCCCACGCTCCGGCTCGGAAAGCCAATGAGGCAACCCTCGAATCTTGGCATGTTTTACGGTCTAAGAGATTCATTAAATTGAGCCGATAATGCTGAGTTGCCGACACCGAAAAATGGGAGGCCAAAGAGAACGAAAACGATAGATGAGATAATTTTCCTTACAGTCGCATAACGCCCAATTAACGTGTGAGCAGCGCAAGCACTGAACTAAACCACTGCGCCATAAACACTAAATTCAAATCGAAGTGAGAGCGCCAAGCGTTGCGAATCACTGTTGAATTGTTTGTTATGTTTTACCACAAACACATGATTTACTTGAGAAAGAACTGCCGTTTCTGACTAATTTTCTGAACTGAACCACAAGGCAAGAACCAACTTGACCGCCAAAGGCGACCAACTAGAAACAAGTAATTCCACTTCCCTGCCCAATGAGGCAACCCAACTAAGCTCCAACAAGCGCCCTGTCTTTCCAACCAAAGCACAAAACAATGGCAAATTGCCGAGGCAACTGCCAAACTGAAATGCTGACTGGCGAAGAACCCTAAAGCGACTTTGAGCCAGTTAAACAAGAAGCCAACCACCAAGATCTGACAATGAAGCAACCCGCGAACATTGGCATGTTTTACGGGCTCAGAGATTCAAGAACTTAGACCGACAATGCGGATTTGCTGAGTCTACTAGGGACGAGTTGCCAAAGGGACAAAGAACTAGAGCCTAAGACATTTAAGTCTTTGAAATACAAGTAAACATAACGCCCAATTAAGGGGTGAGCAACGCCTCCACCCAACCTAAAGCATTGTGCCATAAACACTAAATTTGAAGTAGAAGCAAAAATGCCAAGCGTTGTGAATCCCTCTTAAATTGCTTGTTAGGCAACTATGTCCAGTGTGTTAGTCCCAGATTTTTTGGAACTGCTATATCGAATGTCTTAGTCACCCCATCACCAACATAACCTACTTGATCTTGTAGTATTACGAGGTCACTAGAGTTAGACCACTTACATCCAAGAGAACCATAGTATTTAGAGTGCAATTCCTCCGGTTTGTCTGTGCGCAAAATCAGCCGAGTTTTTGCAAATGGGTGTTGGTCGTCGAAAGTATATAAGGGCAACTTAACTGCAGACTTTACAACTTTATTTAATAATAGAAATTCATGCACATCGTTTGATTCTGGCACGTCAAGAATTCCCGATAGGTAATTCGCAAGGCTTCGTGAACTATTGAGCACGAAACAAATCACTTCCCAAATGAGGCTAGTTATAGAAAAGATTTTGTTATTCTGTCCATGTAGAATACTACAGGGGCCCACTGCACCGTTGGTTACGCCTTCAATAAAATAGCCGTGTAAACAAAACACTCGTTGTTCATGCCTAATATCAACTGAATAGAACCTAATCCTTGATTGTTGGTGTTTAATTGCATTAACAGCAGATGATATGAATCTCTTAAATTCTTTAACTTCAGCGTTTAGCTTTTTAACGTGAGGTGACTTCTTACACTCTTTAGTGGAAGAGAAGAAGCCAGAAGCAATACTTTCAATATCGTCTACGTGCTCTGCTGCTGAATACAAAGATAATTCTATGTAATCTAGGAGTTCAGCTTGAAGATCTGATGCAGTTGCAAGCCCATTGATTGTATTCGAGTGCTCAAAATACGTTTGTAGTTTAACGCAGCATTTATCTAATTTAGAGCAGATACGTTGCAAAGACGTATTATATATTCCTAGGGGTTTTCGAAGCCTCTGCGATTCATGGAAACCAATACCACTAGGCACTACAGATAGCCAAGACAATGCTTCTAGTGGGGAACGCGCACCTTCGCTTAAATCAAAAATATATTCTGGTTTACTGCAATTACCCATTTATTCCTCGATATTCAAAAAGTACCGACTGTTGCCTAACGCCGCGTTAAGTGGTGAACAACGCCAGTCACCAAGCCTAACCGATTGTACCTTAAACACTAAACTCAACTTAAACTGAGTTCGCAAAGCGTTGTGAGTCCGCCTTAAACGCCTTGTTATATGCCTGTTTTCGAATAAACTGCCGTGCTACTCAAATCGCCTGACGGCAATCTTCGGTTATTACGTAAAATACCTTCAAAAACATACCCGCAACGCTCAGCTACCGTTCGACTTTTCAAGTTGTGTTCGGCTGCTTTAATTTCAACGCGGTTAGCGTTAAGCTCATTAAACGCATATGACTCTAGTGCTTTCACTGCTTCAGAGATGAACCCATTCCCAACACTTGAACTACGTAACCAATAACCAATTTCAAAGTACGGAACCGTTTTATCACGGATGATTAACCCTATTGCACCAAGAAAGTGCCCTGTACTTTTTTCTATGATTGAATAGCGTAACTCACCTTCAAAATTCTCAAAGTTATTGATAGCTTGTTGCGTAGTTTCAATGGAACCAGCTTCTGTTAAGGCATATGGAACCCACGGAAGGTAGACACCAAGTTCGTTTTGACTTTCCAATATCGCTTCGAGCATCAAAGGTTGATACTCCATTGAAGGAGGTAGTAGTTTAAGTCTCTCTGTTTCCATATTTACCATTATCCAATTAAGGCTTATAACGCCCTGTTAAGGGGTGAGCAACGCAATACCGAAGCCACCGCATACCGCCTTAATCACTTAAACCAACGCATAGTAAAAATGCCACGCGTTGCGAATCCCTCTTGAACAGTTTGTTATGTGTTGGTAATAATATGTGATAGTTTTTCAAATTCTAGATCTTGAATTTCTAAGAATAGCTTTTTACTAAAAGTAATATTTGTTGATACTCCAGTATCAACTCCGTTATCAATTGGAGAGAACCAGTTGATTTCTAGAGACTTAAAGAATTCACTCAAAGCAATATCAAATGTCAAAAATTTAACAAAATAGTTTGTGCCAACATGGGCTTGAACATAGAGTACTCTGGTCAAACATATCAAATCACTCAGGCTATTATACGCAGCTTCATCAGCTTCTTGTTTTGACATGTTTGGTTTGGATTTTAAGATTTTTATAGCTGAGTGATTGCCATATAAACTAGCTAAAGCACATACGACAATTAAATGACCTTTGGGTACACCAAGCGATTTGGATTCCAAAATAATATTTCTCGCGCATTCGAGACGCTTAGCACGTTTTACGGGCTGGTATAGAATTCCTTGAACATATTTCATAAACTTGATGTATATATCCCAATTAAGTTCCTTCCCTTCAACATGCCCGAAGCATTTTCCTGTAAACTCTTTGTTTTCAACAAAAAAACCACCATCAGTTCTTGCTTTTTTATAAAATCGTTCGAGATACGGTAAGTCCTTTTCAATTGAAAGTTCGATCTGCTCACAAGTCTCCAATTTCTTACTTTGCCCTTCTCTAACTGATAGCATGCCACTAATGAAGTTTCCCTTTTTATCAAGGCTTTTCAGCTTGCTTAGCTTTTTCAAATCAACATTGACACCATCAGCACTTTTTTTTATCTCTGATAACGCATTTCTATCTAATAAATATATTTTTTTCATCTAATACTACTCAAATATTGATTATCTAAACGTGTGGGGTACTCGGACACATAACGCCGCGTTAAGTGGTGAACAACGCAAACCACCAAACCTAAACCATTGCACCTTAAACACGAAATTCAGTTTAAACTGAGATCGCCAAGCGTTGTGAATCCGCCTTAAACGCCTTGTTAGGCGAAGTTTCCCACCAGTGTTTAAGTTGTTTTGAAAGCAGATTACCCGAAACCAAATAAGCAACCAAACACCCACTGATTTTTTGTGATTCAAGAACCATAAAGTCACTATGTTTCAGCCCAAATTCCAGCGACCACAAAATGCAGACCTTCAGCAACAAAGTAGGTTTTGAACCCGAAAAGCCCAAAACTGCAAACTAACCGCAAATTCGAAAACTACAATTAACTTGCCCTTGCCACACTTTGAGCCAGTGATACTCACAACCAACCGACTGTGAAAACCAATGAGGCAACCCACGGACTTTGGCATGTTTTACGGCTGGAGAGATCCAAGAAGTTGAGCCGACAATGCTAAATTGCCGACTTAGAAAAACGAATGCTCAAAGAAAACTAAGAAGATGAGAACAAAGAAAACTAAGAAGATGAGAACAAAGAACTTTCCTGCCCGTCGCCTAACGCCCTGTTAAGTAGTGAGGCACGCAATACAAATGCCTCTGCACTACTCCGTAAACACAAAAATCACTGCAAACCATAAATGCCACGCGTGCCGAATCTGCTTGAACAGTTTGTTATACAAAATTTCGCGCGACTTACTTTGAATCTTGACGCCTAATCCACTCTTGAGAAGCGTCACCCATTGTTAAACCCACCGAATTTTTCATCCATTGCATGAAGTCTCGGTCGAATTTAAATTGCTCACCAAATTTGGATTTAAAATAACGACGAACGTTTTGAGTTGTCTTGTAACTATCTGTAATGACTGTACCGTCATCAATATCATTTTTATGCCAATCAACCTTTTCCATGGTCTAATTTCTCCATTTTGTATAACGCCGCGTTAAGTGGTGAACAACGCCTACCACCAAACCCACCCCCCTTGCACTTTAAACACTTAAGCTGACTTGAACTGAAATCGCCAAGCGTTGTGAATCCGCCTTAAACGCCTTGTTAGCTGCTGCTTCGTGATAAAGACTTTCGGATCACCCAAATATAAAACATGGCTAATAAATCGACTCGAACGAACCCTAAACTATGTTGATTTGAAAACTCTAGCAATGAACCACCAACGTTGAAAGATGCTGAAAACCAGTTATATGTATCGCTTACCCAGTCTAAAGTGAGGAAAACACCCCCAACACCATAATAATTGAAGTACACTCCACCAAGCCCAAATGCAAAAATTTGAAGCCCTACGTTCAAATAAGGCAACATGTAATAGCGTGTCATTCGTTTGTATAAAACTAGACCCGATAATGCATTTACAAGAATAACAAAACACGAACTAAGTAGTTGAAGTGCAGTCATTCCTGAAATTGAAAGAACGAGTATAACTAAGGTTATTGCTGCAACAAGCAATTGATTCACACCGATGAGCGTCAATAATTTATGCCACCTTAGGTTCTTAGCATTTGCTAGCTGATCATAGTATTCCTGTATCTCGTCACTTCTAAGCGAGATTTCACTTGTTAAAGATTTATAATTCTCCGGATAAGCTTCAGCGTCGATACCACCCAACGCTTCAAGCAACGACTTTGCATCGTAATTTTTGTAATTAACTTCCATAGTTATACTCTAATCTCATTTTACAGCTAACGCCGCATTAAGGTGTGAGCAACGCTACCACGAAACATAACCAGACCACCATAAACACGAAACCCAACGATGGAGTGAAAAATGCCAAGCGTTGGGAATCACTCTTAAATGCTTTGTTAGCAGCAACTTACAACGCGAGTTTAAACCCTTCATGTGTTGCTTTAAATCCAAGTTTCTCATAGAACCTGATTGCATCAGGACGCTGCTTGTCACTTGTTAGCTGAACGATTGTACAGCCTTTATTCTTTGCCAATTCGATGGCATGTGCGAACATTTGCTCACCGAAACCTTGTCCACGATAGTCACTATGGATTCGAACACCTTCGATAAGACAACGCCAACTACCAATATGCGTTAGGTAAGGAATAAAAGTAATTTGAAGCATCCCAACTAGAGAGTTTTCCAGCTCAACAACAAGTAATTCGTTATTTGGATCTCTTACAATTGCTGCGAACGCTTCAAGATACCCACTATTCAACGGAACAGATGCATCTTCTCTTTTACTACCAAGTGGGTCATTTGAGAGCAAAGCTACAAGACTTTCCAAATCTTCAAAATCAGCTGAACGATACTTTAATTCCATTTATGGCTCCTTATTACTTCTGGCTGCTAACGCCGCATTAAGGTGCGAACAACGCTAAACACCCGACCTAAACCACTGCACCTTAAACACTAAAGCCAAGTTTA
>NZ_JBNJOI010000030.1:0-18974 GCF_050113675.1 Vibrio sp. TRT 21S02 | reverse complement strand
CGGGGTGGAGCAGCTTGGTAGCTCGTCGGGCTCATAACCCGAAGGTCGTCGGTTCAAATCCGGCCCCCGCAACCAATTCCTCTGATTCATGAATTGAATCATGCTCTTTTCTCATGCTGTGAAGCATAATCCCTCATAAAAAATACCACTGCTTTTATTAGCGGTTTTTGTACGTTAAATCCACGTATGCTGTCGCTTTTACGTGAATGCTTTCGTCGTATGCACCATCTGGTCGATGATATCACCATTCATTAACAGACTTATCCACATTATCGCTTCTGTGGATAACTTGGTGGGTAACCTGATTTTTTGTATTGTATAAGTGGGAATTTTGAAAGATCATTTATGTGATTTAACTTTCTTTCAAAAATGAAAAATACAGCTAATGCTATGTATTTAAAGGGAAATGCGATGTTTTGCGTTAGATCGCAAAGCATCGAAAGAGATCATTAAGTGCTTGTTTTTTGATCCCGGTCATTTATCTCCACTGTGATTAACTTCTGTAGCTGTAAGAAAACAAGCACTACATCTGTCTTTTTTCCACATTTTAGTTTTTAGACCAATATCAACTAAGAGTTGCCTGAAAACGGCACGCATTATGCGTCCCTTGGTAGCCCTTTCTGGATGATTCGAATTAACCTTTTTTGTTTCTGTTCTGGTGTTGCTTGTGATGGGATTTGAGAGACTTGCTGCTGCAACGCCCATTGAATATGTACGTCGAGAGTTTCGCTTAATCCAGTTCGAGATTGTAAGGCGTCTACAATCTCTGTTTTATAAGGTGCATTTCCCATCGCAATCGACAGGTTGCGTAACCACTGTAAGTATCCAATACGTCGAATAGCAGAGCCTTCCATATTTTTTAGGAATGTCTTTTCATCCCACAAAAAGAGGGTAACCAAGTCAGGTTGTTCAATGCTAGGGCGACGATGAAAGTCTTCACGCTCAGTCAGTGCCGCGAAGCGATTCCACGGACAAACTAATTGACAGTCATCGCAGCCGTAGATGCGATTCCCCATTGCTTTTCGGAAAGCTTCGGGAATGATGCCATCGTACTCGATGGTTAAATACGAGATGCACTTTCTCGCATCGATGATGCCATCTTCGACAATAGCTTCAGTAGGACAAGATGTTATGCATGCTGTGCAGTTTCCACATTCATCTATGCTAGGAGTATCAATAGGCAATGGAAGGTCAATCAACAGCTCACCAAGAAAAAACCAAGACCCACATTCTTTATCGAGGATCAGCGAATGTTTGCCTGTCCACCCTAGACCGGCTTTTTGAGCAAGAGGACGCTCTAGAATAGGGGCGGAATCAACAAATGGGCGATAGCCAAACTCACCGACTTCTTGTTCTATACGTTGCCCCAGCTTTTTTAATTGGTTGCGAACCAATTTATGGTAATCACGCCCTAATGCATAGCGGCTGATGTAGGCTTGGGTCGGATCGGAGAGATTTGCGGCAAATTTAGCTTCTGGTGGCAAATAATCCATGCGTGCACTGATGACACGTATTGTTCCGGGATGAAGCTCCTGAGGGCGTGCACGCATCATGCCGTGCCTAGCCATCCAGTCCATTTCGCCGTGATACCCTGCATCTAACCATTTTTGTAATGCCGCTTCATGTTGATGCAAGTCGACGTCACAGATACCGACTTTTTGAAATCCAAGCTCTTGAGCCCAAATTTTTATCTTATTTGCCAGTTGTTGGTAATCCATGATACGGCTGCTCATTTGAAGGGGGGCGGGATCTTACCGGATCTTAATTGCGGGATCTAGCGTTGTTGTGAGGAAAAAAACAGCATTATTCATGATTATTTTCCTTTTACTTACAGAAGAGATCTTGTCTCTCAATTCCAACCCAGTTTACTATTCCTGTTCTTTTGATTTTTATATAGTCAATTTTTGAAAGTTTAGAGAATGCAATTCATGAGTACGAAACAATTTGCCCTTAAAGACGAACAAGCAACGATTCAGCTGGGAACAGCTTTAGCGATGCAATGCTCTCAGCAAACGACGATCTACCTGCATGGTGATCTCGGGGCGGGCAAAACAACATTTAGCCGAGGTTTCGTACGAGCTTTGGGGCATGCTGGTAATGTAAAAAGCCCGACCTACACATTGGTAGAACCTTACCAATTGGATAAATGGCAGGTATATCACTTTGATTTATACCGCTTGGCGGACGCGGAAGAACTGGAGTTTATGGGGATCCGTGATTACTTTACCACCGATGCGATTTGTTTAGTTGAGTGGCCAGAAAAAG
Source organism: Vibrio sp. TRT 21S02 (assembly GCF_050113675.1). NCBI lineage: Bacteria > Pseudomonadati > Pseudomonadota > Gammaproteobacteria > Vibrionales > Vibrionaceae > Vibrio > Vibrio sp. TRT 21S02. The sequence continues at coordinate 16,709 of NZ_JBNJOI010000030.1, read as the reverse complement.
GTCAAGGGATGCTACCAGAAGCGGACTTAGATATTGAATTGCGTTACAACGGTGAACAACGTATAGCCGTGCTTTCTGCCAATAATGACTATGGTTGTAAATTGCTTGCCCAGTTGGAGTTATGTTGATTAGTCAGTCTATAAGAGCGGTTTTCCTTTCACTTATTTGTGCTCTTGCTTTTTTCCCAAACGTCATCTGGGCTAACGCACTAGAAGGGGTGCGTGTTTGGCCTTCTCCTGATGAAACGCGAATTGTTATCGATTTGAAATCTGAGGCTGAATATAGCTATTTTACGCTAACCAGCCCAAGTCGCCTCGTGGTCGATCTGAAACAAACCACACTCAGTACTAAGCTGCCTATCGTAGTGAAGGATAGCCGTGTCTTGAGTAAGGTACGTAAGAGTTCTCCACCTGATAAAAATACCTATCGCTTAGTGTTTGAGTTGAAGAAAAAAGTGACGCCGCAGTTGTTCAAGCTGGCTCCAACGCCGGGTGGTCAATACGGGCATCGCTTGGTGGTTGATTTACCACATGGTAACGTGGCTGCGCCAGTGACTCCTGCTAAGCCTTCTAACAATACACAAGTGAGTCGAGATGCTTCTCAACTGCATGGGAGCGCCGATATCGTGGTCGCCATTGATGCAGGCCACGGTGGTGAAGATCCAGGTTCAATCGGCCCTACACGTAAATATGAGAAACACGCAACCTTAACGATCTCGAAAAAGCTGGCTGCAGAAATTAACGCAGTGCCGGGTATGAAAGCGGTGCTTACTCGGCGTGGTGACTACTTCGTCAACCTTAATAAGCGTTCTGATATCGCACGTAGAAACAAAGCTCACTTGCTAGTATCTATTCATGCCGATGCGTTCCACTCACCAAAACCACGTGGTGCGTCAGTTTTCGTTCTTAATACCCGCCGTGCAAATACTGAAATTGCTCGTTGGGTTGAAGATCATGAAAAGCAATCTCAGTTGCTTGGCGGGGCCGGTCAAGTGTTGGCGAAAAACACGAATGACCGCAACGTGAGTCAAACACTTCTTGATTTGCAGTTTAGCCACTCCCAAAAAGAAGGTTATAAAGTCGCAACTAAGATCCTTCGTGAAATGGGCAAAGTGGCACACCTGCACAAGAGAGAACCAGTAAATGCAAGTTTGGCGGTACTTAAGTCGCCGGACATTCCTTCTGTGTTGGTTGAAACGGGTTTTATTTCTAACCCAAGTGAAGAACGTTTATTATTCCAACGTAGTCACCAAGATAAACTAGCGAGAGCGTTACGCGTTGCTCTAGTGAATTATTTCAAGCAAAACCCACCCGAGGGCACTCGGTTTGCAAATCGTGGTAAAGAAATAAAGCACAAAGTAACTCGTGGTCAGTCACTGTCATTGATTGCTAAAAAATACAAAACATCAACGAAAGCAATCATGCGTGCGAACAACTTGAAGAGTTCAAGTTTAGCGATTGGTCAGGTGTTAGTGATTCCGGGTGCTCAAGTTGCTGTTTCTTCTTCTCACACGTCGACAGCACCAGCGACAAAAGTGGTAACGAAGTCAAAAACCATTACCCATGTCGTTAAGAAAGGCGAATTCTTGGGCAAAATTGCGAGTAAGTACAGTGTATCGATCAATGCGATTAAGCGTGAAAATAATTTGCGCTCTGATACGCTTCGACTGGGGCAAAAACTCAAGATAACCACAAAGGTTCAAGTTAAAGAGCCTGTATTACGCAAGCATAAAGTGAAGCGCGGTGAATTTTTAGGTAAGATTGCTAGCAAGTATGGCGTAAGTGTTAATAGTATTCGTAAAGCGAATAACTTACGCTCTGATGAGCTGGCCGTTGGTCAGGTGTTGATCATTCCTAATCGCTAAGCGTTTACTATGACGATAAAAATTCTCCCGGCCAGGCTGGCAAACCAAATTGCGGCCGGGGAAGTGGTCGAAAGACCAGCTTCTGTAGTCAAAGAACTTGTTGAAAATAGCTTGGACTCCGGTGCGACTCGAATCGATATTGATATCGAAAAAGGAGGAGCCAAGCTTATTCGGGTTCGAGATAATGGCAAAGGGATCGTCAAAGAAGAACTTTCTTTAGCACTGAGCCGCCACGCGACTTCGAAAATACATACGCTTGATGATTTAGAAGCCATTCTTAGCCTCGGTTTTCGTGGTGAGGCCTTGGCAAGTATTAGCTCTGTCTCTCGTCTTACCCTTACCTCTCGCCCTGCAACACAAGTTCAAGCATGGTCTGCTTATTCCGAAGGGCGCGATATGCAGGTGAATATCCAGCCTGCTGCTCATCCAATTGGTACTTCGGTTGAAGTGTTGGATCTGTTCTTTAATACGCCCGCGAGGCGAAAGTTTCTTCGTACGGAAAAAACAGAGTTTAGTCACATTGATGAGCTGATCAAACGTATCGCTTTGAGTCGCTTTGATGTGACGATTAACTTACGTCATAACGGCAAATTGGTGCGTCAGTACCGAGCGTCAAAAACTCAGTCTCAAGCTGAGAAACGGATTGCAGCCGTATGTGGCAGTGCTTTTGTACGTCATATGTTAGCGATAGAACTTGAGCATCAAGGGTTGAAGCTACATGGGTGGGTAACGACACCTGACGGCGCTAGGCAACAGAGCGATCTGCAGTATTGCTACGTTAACGGACGCATGATGCGTGATAAGCTCATCAATCATGCAATACGTCAAAGCTACGAGGCCAGCCTACGCCCAGATCAATTTGCCGCTTATGTGTTGTTTATTGAAATTGACCCGCATCAGGTTGATGTGAATGTGCATCCTGCGAAACACGAAGTGCGCTTCCATCAAGCTCGACTAGTACATGACTTTATTTATCAAGCCCTCAGTGATGCATTGGCGCAAGGCGCACATATTGAACGCCAAGAGGTGAACCCTTCTGCTTTTCATGATGCCACTGAGATAAAGGCGCAAACGGAAACTTCTGAGCACCAAGAAGCGTGTGCTGTTCAGGTTCCAGAGCGTGTTTATCAAGCGATTGAGCAAACTCCAACTTATCCAAGAAAAGAGGAAAGTACAGAGAGAGAGGTTCGTGATGCTCCGCGACGCAGTGAATGGATAGAATCAGCAAAACCTGCATCTCGCAATTCCACACCGGATCGTTATAGTGAGCCAGCACCTTCAAAGCAAGAAGTGCGGGCTTATAAAGAGTTGCTTCAAACCCCCGATTTTATTGAACCACAGCCAAATCCCAAAAAAGTGGAAGCAAGCAACAGACAGGCAATTGAAGCGACGTCAACGATTGAATCGTTAGGCAAAGCTATCAATCTGGTAGGGGAACAGTATCTGTTAATGGCTGACAAACAAACCAGCCTACTGGTATCGATTAAACGTGCGGAGTGGTATCGAGTACGAGGGCAGCTTAATACCCAACAGGGAGCACTGAAAGCCCAACCTTTACTCGTGCCTCTTTCTTTGAAGTTAGATCAGCAATTGCTTGATTGTGCTAACTCATTAAGGGAACAACTTGTAACATTTGGAATTGAGTTAAAAGCCAGAAATCCTAAGGCGATCATGGTTATGGGTGTTCCCCAGCCACTAAGACAACAAAACCTACAACAATTGATCCCGGATCTGCTATCTTACGCAGCTTCGCAAAGTGGTGAATTAAACAATGCTCATTTGGCCGATTGGTTGACGTTGCAGATCACACAAGTAAAAAGCAGCTACACTTTGTCGGAAGCCATTCAAATTATTTCAGAAGTTGAGCAACTGTGGCAGGGGCAGCTTCCATTGCATGATGAGACCTTGGTTCGTCATGTCGATTTTACTGCCACCATTGCAGCATTAGAGTTATGAGTAAAGAACTACCTTTAGCGTTGTTTTTAATGGGGCCGACGGCTTCAGGAAAAACAGAATTGGCGATACGTTTGCGCCAGAAGTTTCCCATCGAGATCATATCGGTGGACTCCGCTTTAATTTATAAAGGCATGGATATTGGCACAGCAAAGCCAGATGAAGCAGAGCAGGCTTTAGCTCCTCATCGTCTAATTGATATTTTGGATCCGAGTGAAGCCTATTCAGCAGCAGACTTTCGCCGTGATGCGTTAAAAGAAATGCATGACATCACAGCACAAGGTAAAATTCCTTTGCTCGTGGGTGGGACCATGCTTTATTACAAAGCACTACTGGAAGGTTTATCACCACTTCCGGCTGCAAATCCTGAAATTCGTAAACAAATTGAGCAAGAGGCATTGACTCAAGGCTGGGAGGTGCTGCACGATCAACTCAAAGAGATTGATCCTGTATCGGCTGCCAGAATACATCCGAATGATCCACAAAGATTATCTCGGGCGTTGGAAGTCTACCGTGTTTCGGGTAAAACTCTGACTGAACTGACGCAAATTAAAGGGGAAAGCCTGCCGTTTCGCGTTAAGCAGTTTGCTATAGCTCCCAAGGAAAGGGCTGAGCTCCACAGGCGAATCGAACTGCGGTTTGAAAAAATGATTGAAGCAGGTTTTGAAGAGGAAATGAAAGCACTTTACGCTCGAAAAGATCTTCACCCTGATCTTCCATCTATTCGTTGTGTCGGTTATCGACAAATGTGGGACTATTTTGATGGTAATTGTACGTTGGATGAAGCGGTGTTTCGTGGAGTCTGTGCAACCCGTCAATTGGCCAAGCGACAAATTACCTGGTTACGCAGCTGGGATAATTTAACTTGGTTAGATAGTGAGAACATTGATGAAGCGCTTGAAACTGTTTCAAATGCAATAGCATCTGAAGGTTTTCGTTGTGTATAATGTGATCGCTTTTGCGTGAACGTGCCCTACAAAGGATCTGTTACTTGAAATTTGTTGTCAAAGACGTCATAACAGGGAATGACAGGGTGTTTTTTTATTCGTTTAGCTCAGATGCAAGGGCCGCACCTTTTATATTGCAGCGCACCACTAGCTAAATAATTAAAACAAAATTACAAATAAGGAAAAATAAAATGGCTAAGGGGCAATCTTTACAAGACCCATTCTTAAATGCATTACGTCGCGAACGTATTCCAGTATCTATCTACCTTGTAAATGGTATCAAGCTACAAGGTCAGATCGAATCTTTTGACCAGTTCGTAATTCTTCTGAAAAATACTGTAAACCAAATGGTTTATAAGCATGCGATTTCAACAGTTGTACCAGCACGTCCAGTTAGCCATCACAGTGGTGAACGTGCTCAGTCATCTGATCGTCCGCAAGAAAAATCAGAAGACTAATTCTGAACCCTAATACTAGTATTATTTTAAGGAGTTGATTGCTTGTTTGACCGTTATGAAGCCGGTGAGCGAGCCGTACTTGTTCATATCAACTTCACGCAAGAAGGGGAATGGGAAGATCTTAACGAGTTTGAAATGTTAGTTTCTTCCGCTGGGGTTTCTGCGCTACAGGTAATTACTGGTAGTCGTCAGTCTCCTCACCCTAAATACTATGTCGGAGAGGGTAAGGCTCAAGAAGTTGCTCACGCAGTGCAGCTTGCTGAGGCTGATGTGGTGATTTTTAACCACGCCCTCTCTCCTGCCCAAGAACGTAACCTCGAACACCTTTGTAAATGTCGTGTGATTGATCGTACCGGTCTAATCCTTGATATTTTTGCTCAGCGTGCCCGTACCCATGAAGGTAAGTTGCAAGTCGAGCTAGCACAGCTTCGCCATATCTCAACGCGCCTTATTCGTGGTTGGACCCACCTAGAGCGGCAAAAAGGTGGTATTGGTTTACGTGGTCCGGGTGAGACTCAGCTAGAAACTGACCGGCGTTTATTGCGTGATCGTATCAAAGCGATTCTACGTCGCTTGGATAAAGTTGCGAAGCAACGTGAACAAGGTCGCCGAGCAAGAAATCGAGCAGAAATCCCAACCGTGTCGTTGGTTGGTTATACCAACGCGGGTAAGTCGACCCTGTTTAACCGAATTACGGAAGCGGGTGTTTATGCGGCGGATCAGTTGTTTGCAACTCTTGATCCAACCCTCAGAAAAATTGAACTTGCTGACGTTGGACCTGCCATATTAGCAGATACGGTTGGTTTTATTCGTCACTTGCCCCACGATTTGGTTGCCGCATTTAAAGCAACATTACAAGAGACGCAAGAAGCTGACATTTTGTTACATGTTGTTGATGCCAGTGACGACCGTTTTCGTGAGAACATTCAAGCTGTTCATGATGTTCTTGAAGAGATTGATGCCCATGAGGTGCCATCTCTAACCGTCATGAATAAGATTGACAATCTTGACCAACAAAATCCGCGAATCGAAAGAGACGAAGAGGGTATTCCTCGTACTGTATGGGTCTCTGCGATGGAAGGGTTAGGTATTGAACTGATTTTTGAAGCTCTAACAGAGCGATTAGCCAGTCAGATGGTGCAATATCAGCTATGTATACCGCCTCAACATCAAGGAAGGATCCGCAGTACGTTTTTTCAGTTGAACTGTATTCAACATGAGGAATATGATCAGGATGGAAACTTGTTGATTAATGTTCGAATGCAACAAGTGGATTGGTCTAGACTTGAAAAAAGAGAAGAGGCAGATTTACGTGACTTTATAGTTACTTAAATGACTGCTACAGTATAACGTCATATCTAATGATGGAGCTTTCTAATGGCGTGGAATGAGCCTGGTAATAACAACGGCAACAACGGCCGCGATAATGACCCTTGGGGTAACAATAATCGCGGTGGTAAAGGTGGTCGTGATCAAGGTCCGCCAGACTTGGACGAAGTATTTAATAAACTGAGTCAGAAACTGGGTGGAAAGTTTGGTAAAGGCGGCAAAGGTCCGTCTATTGGAGGCGGCAGTGCAATTGGCCTCGGTCTGATTGTTGCGGCTTTGGTCGTTGGCTGGTTTGTTTCCGGCTTTTACACGATCGGTGAAGCCGAGCGTGGTGTGGTACTTCGATTAGGTAAGTATGACCGCATCGTCGATCCTGGTCTAAACTGGCGTCCTCGTTTCATTGATGAATACGAACCGGTTAACGTTCAGGCGATCCGCTCACTGCGTTCATCAGGTCTTATGTTGACCAAAGATGAAAACGTAGTAACCGTTGCGATGGATGTCCAGTACCGTGTTGCTGACCCATACAAATACCTATTCCGCGTAACGAACGCAGACGACAGCTTACGCCAAGCAACTGATTCTGCTCTGCGTGCTGTTGTGGGTGACTCTCTGATGGATAGTATCCTAACCAGTGGTCGTCAACAAATCCGTCAAAGCACACAAGAAACGCTGAATGAAATTATTGATAGCTACGATATGGGTGTTGTCATCGTTGACGTCAACTTCCAGTCTGCACGTCCACCTGAGCAAGTAAAAGATGCATTCGATGATGCTATTGCAGCTCGTGAGGATGAGGAGCGTTTTGAACGTGAAGCAGAAGCTTACCGTAACGATATTCTTCCTAAGGCAACAGGTCGTGCTGAGCGTCTGAAGAAGGAAGCATTGGGTTACTCTGAGCGCGTTGTTAACGAAGCACTAGGTCAAGTAGCTCAGTTTGAAAAGCTATTGCCAGAATATCAAGCAGCGCCAGAGGTTACACGTAACCGTCTGTACCTAGATACTATGGAAGAAGTTTACAGCAGTACATCGAAAGTTCTGATTGATTCAGAGTCAAGCGGCAACCTACTTTACTTGCCGATCGATAAGTTAGCTGGTGAGGGGCAAACTCAAACCAAGCGTAAGCTGAAGTCAACTTCTGCCTATGACCAAATTGAGCTTGAGACTCAGTCAAATGACACTACTTCAGACTCGCAATCTCGTACAACTGGTTCACGTCAAGGGAGATATTAAGAATGCGTAAGTTAATGATCCCTGTATTAGTTGTAACGATTGTATTGTTACTGATGTCAGTATTCGTTATCCAAGAAGGTGAACGAGGTCTCGTCATCCGATTCGGTCGTGTTCTTGATGACAACGGCGTTTCTAAGATTTACGAACCTGGCCTTCACTTCAAGATGCCACTGTTTGACCGCGTAAAAACATTAGATGCTCGTATTCAGACAATGGATGGTCGTTCTGACCGCTTTGTAACGTCAGAGAAAAAAGACGTAATTATCGATACTTACGTTAAGTGGCGTATCGAAGACTTCGGTCGTTTCTACCTGACAACAGGCGGCGGTAACGTTCTGACTGCTGAAGCGCTACTTGAGCGTAAAGTAACAGACGTTCTTCGTTCTGAAATCGGTGCTCGTGAAATCAAGCAGATTGTTTCTGGTCCACGTAATAAAGACGTATTACCAGATAGCGTTGATAGCGAAGAAGTCACTACAGAAGCAGCAAAAGAAGCGTTAGAGATTGATGGCGAGCGTGACAAGATCATGGAAAACGTACTGGAAGGTACCCGTGATAGCGCACTGACTGACCTTGGTGTTGAGATCGTTGATTTCCGTATGAAGAAAATCAACCTTCCTGACAACATCAGTGACTCAATCTACAAGCGTATGCGTGCTGAGCGTGAATCGGTTGCTCGTAAGCACCGCTCTCAAGGTCGTGAGCGTGCAGAAGTTATTCGCGCTCAAGCAGAGCTAGAAGTCGCAACAGTACTTGCTGAAGCCGATAAAACTGCACGTGTAACACGTGGTGAAGCGGATGCAAAAGCGGCCAAGATTTATTCTGATGCTTACAACAAAGACCCAGAGTTCTTCGGCTTTGTCCGTTCTTTGAAAGCATACGAAAAATCGTTTAGCGAGAAGAGTGATATTCTTGTTCTGGATCCGAAGAGTGATTTCTTCCAGTACATGAACAATGCTTCTGGCGCAGCTGCGAAATAAAAAAGAATCTAATCTAAAAGGCTCCTTTATAGGAGCCTTTATTATTTCTAGCGACTAAGGCAAATGAGTAGAGGTTAATATGTCAAATTCTATTTGGCTGGCTATCGGATTAGTATTGATCGTTGAAGGATTAGGGCCACTGATTGCTCCAAATGGATGGCGCAATATGGTTGCTCAGCTAAGTGAGCAACCAGACAATCAATTACGTCGCATCGGTGGTTGTTTAGTGGTTGCTGGCGTGGTGATTGCTTACGTTTTTTCTTAGCTATCTTGTTTAGTAATGAGGAGGTGGTGTTTCCTCAGAAGGGTCAGCTAAGTTCGACGTATCCATATTTTTCACTTTGCCGACAACATACTTCATCTGATCTTGCATTTTTGAAATCAAAAGTTGTTGTTGGCTTAGCGCTTCATTGAGAGAATCAATGGTCTGCTCTTGGAAGGCTAGTTGGCATTCAAGATCGTTGATACGCTCTTCTAACTTTTGAATATTATCGCTCATGGTTCTATATCTACTGTCCACGCTTGAGCAATACCGGCCGAAGTGCCTGTGACTACTCGTTGCTGATTGTCAAAAGCAGCATCATACACCACTGCCCGTGGTGGGCGTGCATCTTTTAACGATTCCGCTTCAAACCCTTGTACTTTTTTCCCCGTCATACTATCCCAAATGGTTATTCTGCTTGATGGTGTTCCGGTCATTAGCCAGCGGCCATCATCGGAGAACCGAGCTGTAGAAAAAATCAGCTGACGAGAGAAACTGCTTAGTTTCGCCTGTGATTGACCAGTAGTTAAATCCCAAATGATGGCTTGATTCCCGCCATCTGACGTAAAGGCGAGTTTCCCATCACGTTGTAAGGCGACGCGAATGACACGTTGCTCATGTTCAAATGTGCGTAAAATTTGTCCGCTGTTGGTGTCCCACAAATAGGCTTTGTAATCATTCCCTCCTGTTAAAGCAAAACGTCCATTTGGGGAGAGAGCCACAGAATTCACTTTTTCTTGATGGGCAAGGAACTCTAGTCGACGTCCAGTGACTAAGTTGACGTAGATGGCTTTGCCATTCGACAACCCAAGCAAAACTTGTTCGCCGTTACTGGCAATATCGACATCGCGGATCAAACCGTCAGATATTGACCAAAGGCCCTCTGATTGTGTCCAACCTAGGTCCCAAACGGCAAAATTTATCTGACTGGCAGTGACGGCAAAGCGTCCATTATCTGAAATGCGAATGCGTGAGACGGTATTGGCTTGCGGATCTTGTTGGCCAAGCTGAGCAAGCTTTTTATCTTGGTATAAGTCCCATAAAACTAGGTGGTGTTCTTTGGAGTAAATAAGTGCAAAGCGGGCATCCCGGCTTAATGCAAAGCTGGTGCTTCCGTTAGCGTCTAACTCCCAGCGTTGATCGGGTTTGGCCGAGAAAAAACAGCCAGTTAACGCAGAAATGACAATGGTGATGAATAGAGTGTGAGAGATTATCCGCATCAAGTCTAAATATCCACTTGGTTTTGGTTTATTTGCTAAATATATTCGTTATATTGGTACAACACGATCGTGCACACCAGAATTTCTTATCGTTTTGTGCACAAAGACAAATGGTTAGCCATCAATTGGAGAAATCAATGAAATCAATTTTTAAAGTGTCGCTGCTGGCGGCTACAGTTGCGTTAGCGGCGGGCTGTCAAAAAGAAGAAGAAACAAAAGCGGCAGTTGAGCCAGCACCAGCGGTTGAGCAACAGGTTCAGGCCGAAACTGGCAAACTTGTTCATTTCAAAACAGAAGATGATAAAGCGGCATACGCAATTGGTGTTTCTTTCGCTAACTACCTAAGCACGAGCTTAGATAAGCCGGGTGAGATCGGTATTGATTTAAATAAAGAGTTGGTACTTAAAGGTATTGAACACGTTTTTGCTGGCAAAGCAGAGCTTAATGAAGAAGAAACTCGTGCAGCTCTTGAGTCTTTAGATAAGCGTGTTGCAGAGAAAATGCAAAAACAAGCGGCTGAAAAAGCAGAAAAGAACAAAACTGCTGGTGATGAGTTCCGTGCTAACTTTGAAAAAGAAGCTGACGTAGTGAAGACGGATTCTGGTCTACTTTACCAAGTTATGACCAAAGCAGAAGGTGAGCAGCCTAAAGATACGGATACTGTTCAGGTGCACTACAAAGGTACATTGATTGATGGCACGCAATTCGACAGCTCATACGATCGTGGTGAACCAGCAACATTCCCACTAAACCGCGTGATCCCAGGTTGGACTGAAGGTGTTCAACTGATGCCTGTTGGCTCTAAGTTTAAGTTTGTTATTCCACCAGAGCTTGCATACGGCCCACAAGACACGCCAACGATTCCTGCAAACTCGACGCTAGTTTTTGAAGTTGAGCTACTAAAAATCGATAACGGCTATAAAGCAACACAATAAACACTGATTATTTGTTTTATGAAAGGCCTGACATTGTCAGGCCTTTCTTTTTTCATCGGAATTTATTTGTTCTCAATCACTAGATTGTCAGTTAGCTAGGTGTGCAATTCAAAATTTCTGATAAACTTACACCAATTTGTTGATTTTTCGCTCTAAGGCAAAACCAGTGACAACTACAGAAACAATTAATGCGGATATGTTGCTCGAAATGGAATCTGTTACCGTGATGCCATTTTCCGAGCACGATAAAATCATTTTAAGATCTTACGAAGCCGTCGTAGATGGCATTGCCAGTCTAATCGGCCCTTTCTGTGAGATCGTTCTTCACTCCTTGGAAGATCTCAATACCTCAGCGATCAAAATTGCTAACGGTGAGAACACCGGCCGTCAGGTAGGTTCTCCTATCACTGACTTAGCACTTAAAATGCTGAAAGACATCGAAGGTTCTGAACGTAACTTCTCACGCTCGTACTTCACCCGCGCCAAAGGTGGCGTATTGATGAAGTCGATCACCGTTGCTATTCGTAATGGTGAAAACCGCGTGATTGGTTTGCTTTGTATCAACGTCAACCTTGATGCGCCTTTCTCTCAAGTTCTTCAGTCTTTCATGCCAACGCAAGAAGCGAAAGAAGCGGCATCGTCCGTTAACTTCGCAAGTGATGTGGAAGAGCTGGTCGACCAAACAGTTGAGCGCACAATTGAAGAGATCAACGCCGATAAATCGGTATCGAATAACACTAAGAACCGTCAGATCGTCATGGAGCTGTACGACAAAGGTATCTTCGATATCAAAGACGCTATCAACCGTGTAGCAGATCGTCTGAACATCTCTAAACACACTGTTTACCTATACATTCGTCAGCGTAAAACTGAGGATGAATAAGCGTGAGTGGATTAACTTACACGCTGGTAGTGAACGGTCCGGTTTACGGCAGTCAATCGGCGCGCAGCGCATATCAATTCGCACAAGCGGTAATTGAACAAGGGCATACTCTGGTGAGTGTGTTCTTTTACCAAAATGGCGTTACCAATGGTACGGCTCTGAGCGTGCCTGCCAATGACGAGTTTGATTTAACCAAAGCATGGCAATCACTCGCACAGCAACACGATGTTCGTTTGGAAACCTGTGTAGCAGCGGCTTTGCGTCGCGGTATCATCAGCGAAGATGAAGCGAATCAACATGGTCTGGAGCAGAACAACCTAGCTACAGGGTTCGAGCAATCCGGTTTAGGCAGCTTAGCTGAAGCTATGTTAACCCAAGATAGAGTGGTGCAGTTTTGAGTCAGTTAACTTACCTATTTCGTAGCGCACCTCATGGTAACAATGCGGGGCGTGAAGGTGTGGATGCGCTATTGGCAGCGTCTGCGTACTGTGAAGACATCACAGTCCTATTTGTTGGCGATGGTGTGTATCAGTTGCTGCTTGGGCAAGAGCCTAATGGCATCTTAAGCAAAGACTACGCACCAATGCTAAAGCTGTTCGACTTGTACGATATTGAGCAAGTGTTTGTTTGTGCCGATTCGCTTACTGAGCGTGGCTTGGCTCAAGCCGATTTAGTCATTGATGCAGAGGCTCTAAATAGTGAGCAACTAAAAGTTAAACTGCAACAAGCGGACAAACTGCTGTCATTCTGAGGAAGCCATGTTACATATCATCAAATCCGTAACTGCATTAGACGATGCAATGGCACTGTACAGTGAGCAAGATGATGTCTTGCTGATTGAAGATGCCGTGTACGCTGCGAACCCTCAGCATAAGGCGTTCAGCAAGGTAAAAGGTCCATCAGTGTTTGCTCTGCAAAGCGATATTGAAGCCCGTGGCATGAGCAATCGCATTAGCCCATCTATTGAGGTGGTTAGCTATGCTGGCTTTGTTGAACTAACAGCAAAACAAGCCAAATCTCTGACTTGGGATTAACCCTTCTTTCCTGTCGATTGAGCTTTACGGACTAATTGCCCTAATTGAACAAAAAAGATCCGTATATTTCTTGACACACCTCTCACTGCTGCATAGAATTTTGCGTCCCTAACTGCCAACCGCTGTTAGGGATAGATTTTTCACAAAGCTTACTTTCAAGTAAATCAGGAGCTAGTTAATGGCAACTATTAACCAGTTGGTACGTAAGCCACGTGCAAAGCAAGTTGTTAAAAGCAACGTGCCTGCACTAGAAGCGTGCCCACAAAAACGTGGTGTATGTACTCGTGTTTACACTACTACACCTAAAAAACCTAACTCAGCACTTCGTAAAGTTTGTCGTGTACGTCTGACAAACGGCTTCGAAGTTACATCGTACATCGGCGGTGAAGGTCACAACCTTCAAGAGCACAGTGTTGTACTAATCCGTGGCGGTCGTGTAAAAGACCTTCCGGGTGTACGTTACCACACTGTTCGCGGTGCACTTGACTGTGCTGGCGTTAACGACCGTAAACAAGGTCGTTCTAAGTACGGTGTGAAGCGTCCTAAGTCTTAATGGATTCCGTTAAGTAAGGCCAAACACTAAATTATTTTTAATTTTTTGAAAAAACTGAAAAGTTTTGGATAAAACCTGAAGAAGACAACGGAGAAAATCCATGCCACGTCGTCGCGTCATTGGTCAGCGTAAGATCCTTCCAGATCCAAAGTTCAAATCTGAACTGCTGGCAAAATTCGTTAACATCCTAATGGTTGACGGTAAAAAATCTACTGCAGAGAAAATCGTTTACACTGCACTAGATGCTATGGCTGAAAAGTCTGGTAAAGACCACTTAGCTATTTTTGAAGAAGCTCTTGAAAATGTTCGCCCAGCGGTAGAAGTTAAATCTCGCCGTGTAGGTGGTTCAACTTACCAAGTACCTGTAGAAGTACGTCCGGTTCGCCGTAACGCTCTTGCTATGCGTTGGTTGGTTGAAGCTGCGCGTAAGCGTGGTGAAAAATCTATGGCTCAACGCCTAGCTGCTGAAATGCTAGACGCGTCTGAGAACAAAGGTACTGCGGTTAAGAAACGTGAAGACGTTCACCGCATGGCTGACGCAAACAAAGCGTTCGCACATTACCGTTGGTAATACCTTTCAGTGCCGCGGGAATCCCCGCGGCTCTACTCTAGTTCCTATGCGTAAGCCTAGGAACTATTGCTATATCTAGGGCAAGTAAAAAACTGTAAAAGCAGGCTAAAGTAACTAGAGATAGCAATAGTCCCTAATTCAAGAGGATTCAATCGTGGCTCGTAAAACACCTATTGAGCGCTACCGTAACATTGGTATCGTCGCTCACGTAGACGCAGGTAAAACAACCACAAGTGAACGTATTCTGTTCTATACTGGCCTTTCTCATAAAATCGGTGAAGTCCACGATGGCGCTGCTACTATGGACTGGATGGAGCAAGAGCAGGAGCGTGGTATCACTATTACCTCCGCTGCGACTACAACTTTCTGGCGTGGTATGGAAGCGCAATTCCAAGACCACCGCATCAACATCATCGATACTCCTGGACACGTGGATTTCACTATCGAAGTAGAGCGTTCACTGCGCGTACTTGATGGTGCCGTTGTTGTGTTCTGTGGTTCATCAGGTGTTGAACCTCAATCTGAAACCGTATGGCGTCAAGCAGACAAATACCATGTTCCACGTATGGTATTCGTCAACAAGATGGACCGTGCCGGTGCGGACTTCCTACGCGTTGTTGATCAAATCAAAAACCGTCTTGGTGCGAACCCTGTTCCAATTCAACTTAACGTTGGTGCGGAAGATGACTTCAAGGGGGTTATCGACCTGATCAAGATGAAGATGATCAACTGGAACGAAGAAGATCAAGGTACAACCTTCACTTATGAAGAGATCCCAGCTGATATGGTCGAGCTTGCAGAAGAGTGGCGCAACAACCTTGTTGAGTCTGCTGCAGAAGCGACTGAAGAGCTAATGGATAAGTATCTTGAAGAAGGTGAACTGACTGAAGCTGAGATCAAGCAAGCTCTACGTGCACGTACACTAAATAACGAAATCGTACTGGCTACATGTGGTAGTGCGTTTAAAAACAAAGGTGTTCAAGCGGTACTAGATGCGGTAGTTGAATACTTGCCTTCACCAATTGATGTTCCTGCGATTAAAGGCGTTGATGACAATGATAATGAAGTTGAGCGTCATGCAGACGACAACGAACCATTCTCAGCACTAGCATTTAAGATCGCGACAGACCCGTTTGTAGGTACGCTGACATTCATGCGTGTTTACTCTGGTGTCGTGAACTCAGGTGATGCGGTATACAACTCTGTTAAGCAGAAGAAAGAACGTTTTGGTCGTATCGTACAGATGCACTCAAACAAGCGTGAAGAGATCAAAGAAGTCCGCGCAGGCGATATTGCTGCTGCGATCGGTCTGAAAGAGGTAACAACAGGTGATACGCTTTGTGACCAGAACCATAAGGTTATTCTGGAGCGCATGGAATTCCCTGATCCTGTTATTCAGATCGCAGTAGAGCCTCGCTCTGTTGCCGATCAAGAAAAGATGGGTATCGCACTAGGTAAACTAGCAGCAGAAGACCCATCTTTCCGTGTAGAAACGGACGACGAAACGGGTCAGACTCTGATCTCTGGTATGGGTGAGCTTCACCTAGATATCATCGTTGACCGTATGAAGCGCGAATTCAGCGTCGACTGTAACGTAGGTAAACCACAGGTTGCTTACCGTGAAACTATCCGTGGCAGCGCGGAAGTAGAAGGTAAATTTGTTCGTCAATCTGGTGGTCGTGGTCAGTACGGTCACGTATGGATCAAACTGGAGCCATCTGAACCTGGCGAAGGTTTTGTCTTTGTTGACGAAATTGTGGGTGGTGTAGTTCCTAAGGAATACATCAGCTCGGTATCGAAAGGTATCGAAGAGCAAATGAACAGTGGTGTTCTAGCGGGTTACCCGGTTCTAGATATTAAAGCAACGCTGTTTGATGGTTCTTACCACGATGTTGACTCTAATGAGATGGCGTTTAAGATCGCTGGCTCGATGGCATTCAAAAAAGGCTCACTTGAAGCACAACCTGTGCTTTTAGAACCTATGATGAATGTTGAAGTAACTACTCCAGAAGATTGGATGGGTGATGTTGTTGGTGACCTTAACCGTCGCCGCGGTATGATCGAAGGTATGGATGAAGGTGTGGCGGGTATTAAGATCGTCCGCGCTCAAGTACCTCTATCTGAGATGTTTGGTTACGCAACTGACCTACGTTCTGCAACTCAAGGCCGTGCGTCTTACTCTATGGAGTTTAACGAGTACGCTGAAGTACCGAAAAACTTCGCAGATAAAATCATTGCGGAGCGTGGATACTAATAGATTGTATTGATCCTTAAAAAGTATACGACTTTTTGTCAGATCACTACGTCGAAATATTGCGCTGACGGACGTTGGCGCATAAAATAGCAATTTCTGGCGCGTCTCGGTCAATAGTTGATCGTGGCGAATCATAACTAGGAAGGAACACGATCGTGTCTAAAGAAAAATTTGAACGTACTAAACCGCACGTTAACGTTGGTACTATCGGCCACGTTGACCACGGTAAAACA
>NZ_JBNJOI010000029.1:0-19690 GCF_050113675.1 Vibrio sp. TRT 21S02 | reverse complement strand
TTCTCTCAAAGCGGAGGTGCATTCTAACGAGATAATTTGAAGAGTCAAACACTTTTTCAAATTTCTTTTCTCAGAAGTTTTTCACCTCTATGACCTTGGCTGAAGCCTTGTGGCGTCTGCCGTGTCAGTGGAAGCGCATTATAGGGAGTTACTTTTTATTGGCAAGTAAAAAAGAGCAATTTATTTCAAAAAAATGGCCGTTCGAACACTATTCGAACAGCCACTATTTTACCCTCAATTTACACTCACTTTTTCCATACGTTACCCACATTTTTCTGTGGATAACTACTCATCATTATCAAAGAAATAGGAAATACGAGAACGAGGGTTTAAATACTCACGAACTTTGTCTGGGAGTTTATGAGGTAATATAGCATTAACTATCTTTATTTCTTTTTCGGCTAAGTCGATGATTGGAGCCTGAGTTCGAGGTACCGATGGATCATAAATCAATACATTAGGGTAGAGAATCGATTTAGAATTTACCGAGATAACTAAACCAACCATATCATTGGAAAGCTGAACAACGGTTCCCGGAGGGTATACCCCCATAAATTTAATCAGGATATTTAGGTTTTCATTGCTATAAAGGTGTTTGCAGTTCTTATATAGATAAGACAGCGCTACATATGGAATTTTTGCATCAGTCGGATTAGAGGGGTGGCAAAGATTGTCGTAAGCATTCGCAACAGAAACAATTTGAGTCAATGGATCAATTTGCTCTTCTTTAAGCCCTTCTGGATACCCAGAGCCATCATTTAGCTCATGATGTTGTGAGATCACTGTCTTTGCTATCTTTGGGAAGCTCTCTATATTATTAGCAATATCCAACCCATATTTGGTATGTAGCTTAAGATAGTTCTTTTCAGGTTCAGTTAGGGGGGTTTGCTTCCTTACTATCGCAGTAGGAACTTTTATTTTACCGATATCATGAAATAAAGAAGCAAACGCTACAGATTTGATCTCATCGGCAGGCAATTTCTTCGCTTGTGCAATCATCATTGCAATCACAGCGACGTTTAATGAATGAAAATAGATATCTTCGAACTCACTTTTGCCATTCATTAAGTGTAATGTCACATTATCATCACTAAGTAACTTATCGACGATACTATTAACCAGTTGTTGCGCTTCTCCAACAGCTTGCTCTGGACGGTTTCTAATTTTATTCATCACTGCGCGCATTTGTGCTAGCGAGCGTTCAAACTCTTTTTCACAGTTAAGGACTCTACGACGGTAAGCACTTAACTTTTCAATTCGTTGTTGTTTTTCTTTCCAGAGTTTTTGTGCCTCAGCATCAATCGCAGTAGTATTTTGAGTTTCATTTTCTGGAGAGTCTTTTACTTCAGAAGGTGGCAAAGGTTGAGTATCACTTTGAGCTGGGTTCATGTAGACGTGCTTAATCCCCAAATGACGGATCATTTGGATCTGCTCTTCGTTTTTTATCTTGAAGCTATTTAATAGAAAGGGGTGCTCATTCCATTTTACTGGCAGTCGAATATGCAACCCTGGCTGGATTCGGTCTACTGTGATCTTAATGCTCGCCACAATTTATCTTCAACTCTCAAAAGTACAAACAACTCATTATATTAAATGAAGGGGAATATAATTTCACCATACGAAAGAATTAGTAACACATTTTATAAAACAATAATCATAGTTAAAGATTTTCTATCTGTTACAACTCACAATGAAGCATCCAACGAATTCCAAACTTATCTTCTACCTTGCCAAAACGAGCCCCCCAAAATGTATCCGCTAGAGGCATCATGATATGCCCTTCTGTCGCAAGGCGGTCAAATAGGCGAGCCTGCTCATCGACGTTATTCATGACGATGGACAGCGCGATGTTATTCCCCGTTAATTCTTTTGCGACCATGCCATCTGACAACATCAGCTTTAAGCCAAATGCTTCGAACTCAGAATGCATGATCCAATCCGGAGAGGCACCTTCTATTTCTTGCGGTGCATCTTTGAAGTATTGCTTGGAAAGGACACATCCTCCAAAACAACTTTGGTAGAAATCTAACGCTTCTTCACAGCGACCTGCAAAGAACAGATAAGGGGTGACTTGATACATTGGCTATCTCCTCAATTGATAAATAAAAGATAGCCAAGAATACGAGAACTTACAGAAGAAATGATAAAAAATTAAGCACTTAAGAAGAAAGTACTCTATCTGCATTACGAGTAATCAATACACCTGAAAACTGCTGGGAAACCAATGATTCTTGCTCTTTAGATAGTGATTCCAATACTTGAACTGCCGCCTTAGCCATTTCACTGATGGGGAAATGAACAGCGGTTACTGAAGGATATAACCCCGCACATAGGTCCACACTATCAAAGCTCACCAAGGATATCTGCTCTGGTACGCGGATACCTTGTTCATGCAAGTATCGCATCGCTCCCATCGTCATTTCTTCACTGCAAGAAAAAACGGCGGTTATGTCTGGATGGCGCTCTAACAATCTGGCCATTGCTTCATAACCACTTTGCTTGCCGTAGTTTCCGGTTTCACACAAAGATTTCCCAAACAACAAGCCGTTAGCATGCATGCAATCTAAGTAACCTAGTCGACGCTGAAAACTGTTGTGCCGTTCAAGTGGGCCATGAATACAACCAATCACTTTGTGTTGTTTATCGATTAGGTGCTGTACAGCAACCTGACTCGCTTGATGATGGTCAAACGTGATGCAGCGCTCTTCAAGCCCCTCAATATGTCTGTCTAACAGAACAAAAGGAGTGGATTGCTTAGCCAAGTCACGTAAATCGTCATCACTTAAATACCGGCTGTGCAACACATAACCATCACAACGAAGATCATGGAAACGCTGAATGGCCGCTTGCTCTCCTTCTGCAGAATGGTGGCCTTGTGCGGTAATTAAAAACTTTTTATGAAGATCTAACTCTGCCTGAACTTGCTCCATCATCTCCCCAAAGAACCCCCCCGTATAATACGTGACTAGCAGGCCTACCATGTTTGTCGAGGAGGTCGCGAGAGAGCGGGCAATAGCGCTTGGGCGATAATTGAGCTCTGCCATCGCTTGTTCAACTTTGCGCTTGGTTTCTTCTCGAAATTTTCCTTCACCATTAATGATCCGCGATACCGTAGAACGGTTCACGCCCGCTAATGCCGCTACATCTTTAATTCTTGCCATAAGGCCACAAATTCCTCGGAGAGTTAACGATAACAAGAGATGAACACTGACAACGCAATAGGCGAAAGGGGGATTTCGATGCCAGTGTTCAAAATCATACACAGCCGATGGATGATTAAGAAGTTAGGCAGGAATAGTCCGTGACCGTGATACCATTCTTAATTAATCCTTCTTTTAACTCATCGCTAGTAAGAATATCTAACTCTAACGCTCGTTGATGGGTATAACTTGATTGTGCAGATAATGCTTCATCCACTTTTGATGGGTGACACATGATTTCAACAACATCATATGTGCTTTTAAACTGGCTAAGGTGTGAAAGCAACCCAGCCATAGAAAGGTTGCTATCGTAGAACCAGTCAGAAAAGTGATAACGCCATACTGAACTGTCCAGTCCAATACCTCGCAACGGTACTTGAAGTTGGTGGGCAATCTCGCGAATTACGGGCAACAACTGAGGGTGTGTATGCGCATGATGATGGCTATCAATATGGCTTAATTGAAAACCCAGTTTTTTGAATTGCGCAATTTGACTCGATACTTCCTGATAAACTTCCTCTAAATCGAAGTCTTGTTTTTGCCAAAATTCTGCCTGTCGTGGAAAAAAACCTTCTTTGCCAATAAGGCTTGATCCGTTTGTTAATGGAGAGCCAGATGTAAACCTTAAATGAATGCCAACCTTTAACTCAGGAAGCTGTGTTGCGATCTTAACCGCGTCTTGCTCTGCTCCCATTCCTACCATCATGGTGGTGGAATTCACCACACCATGAAGATGAGCTTGGGCAATGCCTTCATTGACTCCAGTTGTCAGGCCAAAATCATCGGCGTTAAATATCACTTTCATTACATCTGACTCCTTATCCTCAACTTACGATAACAACCGCGTGTCAAACTGGGGAAGGTAATCTGCGTTTTCGCGAAGAATATCGTTCAAAATAGACTTTGCCCGACCAATATCTGGTACTAACGGATTACTTGCCAGAGCCATAAGTGCTTGATCATAATCACCATGAACTGCCGCCTCGACGGCTAATTGTTCATAAGACTTCACTTGATGAAGCAACCCATTGATCTGAGGCGATAACGTGCCCACGGCTAATGGTTTTGCTCCCCAACTCCCCACAACAGCACTGCACTCAATCACCACATCATCTGGCAACGCTTTAATTGCACCATTGTTTGGCACATTAACCACATGAATTGAGTTTTTGTTGTTGTAAATAGCATCAACCAGATTTAAAGAGGCATCAGAATAATAAGCCCCTCCGCGCTCTTCTAACTGTTGAGGTTTCTCATCTAATTCCACATTTTTATAGAGTTCAAACAATGCTTTTTCAGTTTCCATAACTTGCTCAGCACGCGTTCCTTGTTCTAATGCTGAGGCTTTCTCTTCTTCTAACATGGCATCGGTTTGATAAAAGTATCGATGATAAGGGCATGGAATTGCGCCCAATGCATTTAGAAAATCGGGATCCCATGGTTCTTCAAAGATATTTTTCATGCTGAAATTGGCGCCATCCCCTACCTTTTCCAAGACTTGTGTCGTGATATTTTCCCCTCCCAGCCATGCCTTGGTCACCCATACCAGATGGTTTAGTCCAGCAAACTCTAGCTGCACTTCCTCAGGAGCACATTGCATCATTTCAGCTATCATCATTTGCATCGAGACAGGCACATTACACAAACCGATACTTTTCACTTTGGTGTATTTATTCACGGCTTCCGTCACCAGCCCAGCCGGGTTAGTGAAATTTAACATCCAAGCATTGGGGGCAAGCTCTTCGATATCACGACAAATCTCGAGAATAACCGGAATCGTTCGCAAAGCCTTCGCAAAACCTCCGGGGCCTGTTGTTTCCTGCCCAATCACATCATATTGAAGTGGTATACGCTCATCACTCGCTCGCGCAGCTAACCCACCAACACGAAACTGAGTCATGACAAAGTCAGCCCCTTGAATTGCCTTTCGGCGATCAAAAGACGCTTTAATGATAATGTCAGCACCCACTTTCTCGACCATTCGCTTAGACAATGCTTCAATGATCGCAAGTTTCTCTGCTCCAGCTTCAATATCAACAAAGTGAATTTCTTTTACTGGTAAACGTTCAAGTCGTTTTAATACACCTTCAACCAACTCAGGTGTGTAACTGCTACCACCACCAATAACAGCTAATTTCAATAATTTACTGGTCATATAAGATCACCCCGCAAGTTGCTTGTGTAACGCCACCATCTCTATTGCTAACTCCTGCGCCAAAATAGTAGTCATCAAATGATCTTGAGCGTGGACCATCACCAATGTCATTGGGACCTTTCCTTCTCCCATATCTTGCTCAATTAATTGCGTCTGCACCAAATGTGCTTTATTTAAGCACTCTTTAGCTGACGCTAATTTTTCCTCTGCCTGAGCAAACTGTTTTGCACGCGACAAACGCAACGCTTCAAAGCATAAACTTCGAGCTTCACCAGCATTGCAGATGATCTCCATCACCACGATTTCTTGTTCCATATTCACTCCCATAACGACAACTCAGTATTCAACTACGCTTTTGCTAACTCTGGCTCTGTACCTTTATCTTCTTTTTCAGGTTCTTGATCAGCCATGACTTCTTTTTCAAACATTTTGAAAAATGGCAGATATAAGAAGAGGTCGAGAATGATCAAGGCTACAACCAAGAAGACTGGTGCCAACGTCCACCCACTGCCCCACGACGCGCCAATAATGGCAGGTGTGGTCCACGGGGTTGTCGCGACGCCCATACCCACAAGCCCCATATGAACTGCGAAGTAAGCGATAGTCGCATTGATGATTGGTACACATAGGAATGGGATAAATAAAGTAGGGTTCAATACTAACGGCGTACCGAATATCACCGGTTCATTAATTTGGAAAAGACCGGGGACGATACTCATACGACCAATACTTTTTAAATGCACCGAACGGCTAAATGCCATAAGAATTACCAGCGCAAATGTCGCCCCAGAACCACCAAGGAAAATATAGAAGTCCCAAAATGGCTGAGTAAACACATTCGGAATAGCCTCACCTGCCACAAAAGCATCAATATTGGCACTTAAATTGGTGAGTAAGAATGGAGACATTAAGCCAACAACAATAGCGGCACCATGAATGCCTGCGAACCACAACAATTGACACAGTACAAGTGCACCGATGATGGCCGCCAACGAGTTCGAAGCACTGACGAGAGGTTTAAATGCCTCTAAAATAAGTTCAGGGATCAGCATTCCAAATTGCGCCTGAACAAATACACTGAGTGGATAAAGTGTAAGGAAGACGGCCAATACTGGTAGTAACACTTCAAATGAACGCGCAATTGCTGGCGGAACCTGTTCTGGCATACGAATGGTAATGTTGTGTTTTTTCATAAATCGATACAGCTCAACGGCAAAGAATCCACAAATTACCCCAGTAAAAACACCGGTTCCCCCCAAATGTGCCGTTGGTAAGCCCCCTTCACTCACAGGGGATGCCACCAATAAGTAACTCATTAAAGCGAGGGCAGCACTGGTGATTCCATCCATTTTGTAGGTTTTTGCTAAGCTATAAGCGACACCGAGTGAAACGAAAATAGTCATGATGCCCATCGACATGTTAAATGGCATCATAATGATGTCGAAATGGGTAGAGGCAAAATCTAACCATGCCCGACCAAAACTATTCTGTGTCTCATCTGAAAAAGGCGGAAAGGCAAAAATAAGAATAAAGCTACCAACAATAATAAATGGCATGGCAACGATAAAACCATCTCGCATCGCTCTTACATGTGGTTGGTTTCCAACTTTTGTTGCTAATGGCGCAATATGTTTTTCAACAAAATTAATTATCGCATCATAAAGCTTCATGGATAATTCCTTATATTTAGATAAATAAAGTCCCATCCCCAATATTTAAATATTGGGGTTTATTACCTATTAAATGAAAATGGAGTTTATTAAATTAAGTTCAGCGCTTGCTCTAGCACTTTATCGCCTTTCATCATTCCATAATCTTGAGGAGAGATGGCCGCAATATTCTTCCCATGTTCGTCAGCAGTCTTCTTCAACTCTTCCAGTTGAAAGCGAACCTGAGGTCCCAACAAACAAACATCATACTCGCTAATAGCTTCATTAAACTGACTCACAGACAATGCATCTATTTTGCATTCTATCCCTTGAATGCTCGCGGCCTGCTCCATTTTTTGCACTAGCATGCTCGTTGACATGCCTGCGCTACAACACAGTAAAATCTTTTTCATGGTCTACTCCAGTGATTAAATATCAACCTAGCATCACTGTAGCAAATATAACCAACGCACAAAAGCGCAACCGGTTGCTTTGTGCGTGAACAAGTTCTCAATTTGATCAAAATGATCCTGAAAATTTTTCGCGATTTATGTTATTTAATTAGAAAGTACCAATCTCATTTTTATTGATTTAGATTGAAATGAAATTTAATTAAACCCAATAAATTAGAGAGTCTAATTGAATTAATTTAAGTCAGTATTTAAAGTGAAAAATAATTTGAAATCATTTTTATGAAGAAAGCAAAAAGGAAGTCGAACGCAAGTATATTGATTTATAAAAATGCTTTCCTCTTTATCCATTATCATATGACAACAATGTGGAAACCATACCTGAGAATGAGTAAGTGCCAGATACAACAAAGCCCCGACTTTCGTCGAGGCTTTGTTGTTTAAATATGGTACCGGTGGGCGGACTTGAACCGCCACGCCCGAAGGCAACGGATTTTGAATCCGTCGTGTATACCAATTTCACCACACCGGCATCTTTGGGCTGTTGCCCTTTGATGATTGGCATTATACGTAAGAAGCGACGGCGTGCAACCATAAAAGCTTTAAAAGCCAATTGTTTGCTGATAATTTCGCCACAAATTGAGACACTGTGCGTTAGCTCTCTTTTCAGAACTGGATCCAGCCTATATCCTGACGCTCATCTTGATTTAGGTAAGCAGTTTTATGTCTAATACTCACTCACTTCCACCAGCAGGCTTATTTCGTCGTTTAGGGGCTCTTTTCTATGATGGCCTGATCATTATCGCCATTGAAATGATGGCCGCAGGGCTGGTTATTGCTCTGTTGCATGCACTTATCGCTATGGGCTTATTCACTGCCGCACCTTATGAAGATGTCAGTGACTTCTTAACTAACCATCCAATATGGAGCCCAATCTATACTTTCTACCTAGCCGCCGTTTGGATTTATTTCTTTGTTTTTTTCTGGACTCGAGCTGGCCAAACATTAGGAATGCGAGCTTGGAAGCTTCAGATACGAAATGTCGATGGCACCCCAATAAGTGTTACTCAAGCTATGATTCGCATTGCAACATCAGGGTTTGGCTTGGCCAACTTAACCGTACCTTTTGATCCTCAAAAACGGGGATTTCATGACATATGGGCAAAAACTCAGGTCGTGGTTTTACCTAAGGCGCAATAAAAAAGGAAGGCTAAGCCTTCCTTTTTTATTAACCGTTAGAAACTCAGTCTACACGCAGCTCTTTTAGCATTGACTCCGGCAGTGCCAGCTCGTCATTTTTATTCACTAAAATGCCGGCATCAATAATGGCCGTTGCAATCGCTTTCGCTTCTTCTAATGAGTGCATTGCTGCTGTACCGCACTGATACTCATTCAATTCAGGGATCTTGTTCTGAGTTTCAACTTTCAGTACGTCTTGCATTGCCGCAAGCCACGCTTCAGCAACCTTTTGCTCTGAAGGCGTACCAATCAAACTCATGTAGAACCCAGTACGACACCCCATAGGCGAAATATCGATGATCTCTACTGAGTCCCCATTTAAGTGATTACGCATAAAGCCAGCATAAAGGTGCTCAAGCGTATGAATGCCTTTTTCAGAAAGGATGTCTTTATTTGGCTGAGTAAAACGTAAATCAAATACCGTTATGGTATCGCCTTTTGGCGTGGTCATGGTCTTTGCTACACGAACTGCGGGTGCATTCATTCGTGTGTGGTCAACGGTAAAACTATCAAGTAATGGCATTATCCTTCTCCTACTGATTAAAAGAACCAGCTTCTGTTATCTTCCAATTCTTGTTGGCAT
Source organism: Vibrio sp. TRT 21S02 (assembly GCF_050113675.1). Lineage (NCBI taxonomy): Bacteria > Pseudomonadati > Pseudomonadota > Gammaproteobacteria > Vibrionales > Vibrionaceae > Vibrio > Vibrio sp. TRT 21S02. The sequence goes on along the minus strand of NZ_JBNJOI010000029.1, from coordinate 10,454 downwards.
TGCTTCAACTGCCAACCATAATCTTTTGCCTGCTGCTCAACTTTGCGCGCTACTCGCAATAGTGATGGTTTCGAGTTGTACGTTTTGCGCTTAAAGCCACCTCTTCCTTCATGATAGGCGAGGTATTGATTGTATGGGTCCCACTTTGAAACCCCAAGTTGCCTCTGAGTTTCACTGGTATACCAACCGACAAACATGATGGAATCATCAAAACTTGTTCGTGAACCACCATGTCGTGTCGCTTTTTGGAAATCTTCCCAAGCAGGGTCTTGTGCTTGTGCATAACCATACGCACTGCTGACTCGCCCCCACGGGATAAAGCCCAGTAGATAATCTCTAGGAGGACGAGCGTCATGCTTAAAGCTGCTTTCTTGCTTTATGAAAGCCATTGCTACATGAATAGGTGTCCCCCACTCTTTTTTCATGTCTAGTGCATCGTCATACCATCCCGGCTTTTCACGGAATATCTCACAAATATTAGACTGCTTTTTAGGGGGGGCTGTCGCACATCCCGCTAAGATGGCGACACCAAATAGTACTGAAAGGGTTTGGGCAGCTTTCACGCAGTGGTTACTCTTTTAAATAAGCGAAGTAGTCTTGTAAAAACTCATCAAAGCCTTGTGTATCTGCTTGTTCAACCGCTTGTTGTGCAGTAACAGAGCGTTCAACTTCTTGTTCCATTTCAGCTTGAGAGTAAGTTTTGTATTGGTGAGCGAGATGCTTCTGACGATACTCTTTGCCAAACGCACACCCCACTTTACCTAAACCGCCTAGCTTTTTAGTGTCTTCAAGAAGTTGCCCTGAAATCGTCAGCTCAGGGTTATCAATCCACTCTAACAATTTATAGCAAACACTCTGGTAAGCCGAACCGCCATTCGCCTTATCCATTTGCTCAGCAACTTGCGTCAACTCAACAAATACGCGTTTTGCCCATGCTTGAAGTGTGAGAACTTCGCCTTTACAACCAATCTGAAGTTCAAGGCCGGGCTTACGTCCTTCAACAATGACTTTATTCCAGTTTTGTCGCCAACACTCAAGTTCACAATCGTCCATTGGCTCTGAGTCTGACAAAGCGGCCCATGTTAAAAATAGATCTAAGAAGCGAATTTGTTCATCACTGATGCCCACAGCACTATATGGGTTCACATCAAGAGAACGAACCTCTATGTATTCAACGCCACCTCTTGCGAGCGCATCTGAAGGCTTCTCACCACTCTTGGCTACGCGTTTAGGACGAATAGGCGCATAAAGTTCATTTTCAATCTGCAAGACATTGCTATTCAGTTGACGATATTCACCGTCAACTTTCACACCAATTTCAGCAAACTCTTCGGATGGTGTGCGGATGGCTTTATTGAGCCCATCCAAATACTGTTCAAGGCTATTGAAACCAATCTTCAAAACACTTTGTGCACTATTGGTGTAACCAAGGTCGCTCAATCTTAAAGCCGTGGCTTTTGGCAGGTAGAGTGTTTTTCCAACACTTTCAAAAGGCAGTTTTGTATCTCGACCTTGGATAAAGGAAGAGCAAAGTGCTGGAGAAGCACCAAAGAAATACGGGATCAACCAACCAAAACGGTAGTAATTGCGGATCAATGCGAAGTATGCCGTCGATTTGGCTTCTGCCCGTTCAGCTTCGCCTTGCTCTCCTAATAAGCCATCCCAAAAGCTTTCAGGAAAAGAGAAGTTAAAGTGCACCCCGGAAATGATTTGCATCAAGCTACCGTAGCGGCGTTTAAGCCCTTCACGATACAAGGTTTTCATTCGACCTGAGTTGGAGCTTCCATATTGCGCTAGATTGATTTCGTCTTCACTTCCAACAAAACAAGGCATAGAAAGAGGCCACATTTTTTCTTCACCCAATTTGGTTTGAGTAAAATGGTGGATGTCCTCTAACTGTGAAAGAAGTTCATCAATGTCGTTTGATACTGGCGTAATAAACTCCAGCAGCGATTCAGAAAAATCCGTTGTAATCCATTGATTTGAATACGCCGAACCTAGCTCCTTAGGGTGCGGTGTTTGTGCTAGGTAGCCATCTTGGTGATAGCGCAATGTTTCACGCTCAACACCACGGCCAAACTGTTTGAATATTTCCGGATTACGTGCAACTCGCTCAAGTCGCGCAGCAAAATCAGTCAAAATGCGGTCGCCTATATCTGGGGTAAGAAGCAACGCGCTTCTTACTGGCTTATAATCGCAGAAGGTGAACAAGCACCTTCTGCTTTTGCTCTAATTTATGTGTACTCTAACGGATGATTTCAAGCTCTTCTACGGGAATCTGCAACTTTTCTAATTGCGGCTTTAACGTTTTCGCATCCCCTACCACAATAATTTGGTAGTCATTGGGGTTAAACCATTTCTTAGCTAATACATTTAGAGTGTTTCGACTCACCGTGTCTACAATCTCATTACGCTGCTTAAGATAATCTTCATCCAAGTTATAGGTCAGGATAGAACTTAACAATAGAGCCTTTTGCGAAGGTGTTTCATACTTAAGCGCATCTTGTTGACCGACAGCAAGGCGTAAAAATTTCATCTCTTCGTCATTCATACCCGATTGGCTATATGCTTCAAGTTCTTTACGCATCTCTTTAATTGATGGAATGGTTGCATCGGCTCTCACCTGGGCATTAAACACAATGGCACCAACTTCTCGGTTTGCCGCCAGATAACCACTGGCCCCATAGGTGTAGCCTTTATCCTCACGTAGATTTTGGTTTAAGCGGCTGTTGAAGTTCCCAGCTAAATTAAAATTCGCAAGTTGGCTAAGGTAAGTCTCTCCGATTGCATCAAAAGGTAAACCTTGACGTACCATTCGAACGACACTCTGTGGTGCATTGGGTTTATCGACTAAAAAGATCGTCTGCCCTTGCAACGGTTTAACAATTTGAGGGCGAAGCAATGGAGCAGCTTCTCCTTTCCAGTTATCAATAAACGCCAGCTGCTTTTTAATATCACTCTTGGAGATATCTCCAACAACTACAATCTGCGCCCCCTGCGGAGTATAGTGCTGTTGATAAAAAGCTTTCACATCCGCTAAAGTGAGCCCTTGGATTGACGCCATAGAACCATCACTCGAGCGAGCAAAAACGGCATCACCAAATAAGACTTCACGTGTTGCCTGCGATGCCATCCAAGTTGGTTTTTGATGCTGATAGACAACGCCTTCCAACATCTGCTTTTTCACGCGATCAAAATCAGCTTGGTTAAAGGCAGGATTAAACAACACTTCTTCCACGATATCTAAAGTCGGTTTCAGGTTTTTCTCTAACGTCGATACTGAGATACTTGTGGTATAGCTTCCTGCATTCACAGAAACAGAACTGCCTAATTTGTCTAATTCAGCGGTCAACTGCTCGAGGCTATGTTTTGTCGTTCCTTCTTGCATCAGAGAAGCGGTTAAATTAGCGAGCCCCTCTTTGCCTTTCGCGACATAGCGCTCACCTGCGGGGAAACGGATCTCTAGCTGAACAGTCGGCGTTTCATTTGAAACCGTACCTAGTAATTCAGCACCGTTATCAAAATAAATGTTATAGAGCTTGGGCATATGAGCCTTAACGCCGTCAGCCACCTCTGGCATGACAGAGCGATCAAAGTCATCGTCTGCTCGTCGATAGGCAAGCTGATCATCACTGATCTTTTGGTACTGAGGTAAGTCGCGGGGCAGCGTGACATAATCCGCTGGCTTCACGGCATAATCTTTCTTGCCTTTCGGGACCACACTTAATGTGACTTTAGGGTGACCGTTCACATATTGCTCATACGCTTGCATTACCGATTCAGGCGTCACTGCTCGGATCTGCTCAAGCTGCGTTTGAAGGCGATCAGGTTGATCAAAGAACGTCTGATTCGAAGCTAATTGACTAACTTTGCCGCGGACACTTTGCAAAGCAAATACGGCATTGGCTTCGGCGCTACCCGTGATCTGCTCAAGGCGTTCTTTATCTACCCCTGTTTTTTCGAAGTCATTCAGCGTTTGCATCAGCTCTTGATACAAAGGCGCAAGTTTGCCTTTTTCTCCTGATGGCCCCATGGCATAAACGTAGAAAGTACAAGAGAGTTCAGCACAATCTTGAAATGCACCTGCGTCCACCGCTTTCTGTGTTTTCACCAGTTTTTGATAAAGCAGGCTGTTTGCCCCATTACCCAGCACATTGGCTAATGCGTTCAGTGTCGCTTGGCTGTCATGGCCGTTATACTTCGTCGGCCACCCCAGCAGCACCATCGGCTGCTGAATTCGATCTTCTAGCGTCACATATCGATCTTGTTTCAATGTCGTTGGTTGTTTTGGCGCTTTCTCTACTTTTGGCCCTTCAGGAATAGAACCAAAGTATTTATTGATCCACTCTAAGGTTTGATCAACATCGATATTACCGCCAATAGTCAGCACAGCATTGTTGGGCCCGTACCAACGGAGGAAGAACGCTTTTAGGTCATTAACATCGACACGATCAAGATCTTCTACATAACCAATCGTCTGCCATGAATAAGGATGACCTTCAGGATACAGCGCCTCTCCCATCTTTTCCCACATCAACCCATACGGGCGATTATCATAATTTTGAGCACGCTCATTCTTGACCGTATCACGTTGTATTTCGAATTTTTTCTGCGATACCGCATCGAGCAAAAAGCCCATCCGATCGGATTCGAGCCATAACATTTTTTCTAATTGGTTTGAGGGCACGGTTTCAAAATAATTGGTACGATCACGATTCGTTGTGCCATTTAACGTCCCTCCCGCTTCAGTGATGAGTCGAAAATGTTCTTGGTCACCCACGTTCTCACTGCCTTGGAACATCATATGCTCGAAGAAATGAGCAAAGCCTGACTTGCCAATTTCTTCGCGGGCAGAGCCCACGTGATAGGTCACATCTACATGCACTAAAGGATCAGAGTTATCCGGAGACAAAATCACCGTTAAGCCATTATCTAAACGATACTTTGAATAAGGAATGGAGGCTTTACCAGGTAGGGCTTTTACATCCTCAATTAAAGTGACACCATCCGGTAGGGAGGAAAAAAAAGGCACCGATGGTGTTGAAGTGGCGGAGCAACCATATAGGGCGAAAACAGAAAACGCACCTAACCAGATGTATCTCATGACATCTCCTTAGAAAAAACCAAAAAACATTGCTGCAAGCAAACTATAGCGGAAGGCTTTGCCTACCAAAACGAAAAGTAAACAGGGCCAGAAACGCATTCGAAGCCATCCCGCCGCTAGGCATAGTGGGTCACCAATAATGGGTAACCAACTGAAAAACAACGTCCAGTAACCATACTGACTTAACCATTGCATTGCTTTATGACCGTGTTTTTCATCTTGAGTTCGATTTGGCAACCAAAGTCCTAACCAATAGTTGGTCATCCCTCCTAAGGTATTGCCCAAAGTTGCCATCAAGATAATATCGAGTGTGCTGTATTGATTAAGATTGAGCGTCGCAATCAGTCCGGCCTCAGAACCACCCGGTAATAAGGTAGCGCTGAGAAAGCCAGTCAAAAATAAGACCCAGAGAGCTGAGTCAGAAAACCATAGAGCAACGGTTTGGAAGGCGGCATTAAATGCCTCTAACATTGCATATCAAGCAAGATCTTGCCTCGCGTATGCCCTGTTTCTATTTGCTGGTGAGCGAGTGAAACATCTTTCATTGGATAAACCTGTTGGATTTCCGCTTTTAAGATCCCCACGCTCACCATATAAAGCATGGTATCTAGTTGCTCAGGACTTGGATCAACGAGCATGCCTGTCGCTTCAAAACCCAGTAGCTTTGCTTTTTCACAAATCAATTCTGCAGTTAACGTCGGAACGGTGACAACTCTTGCGTTATCTTTAAGACATTTCAAGGCATCTAATGCGGCATCCCCCCCAACTAGATCAATTAGCACATCCGCATCTTCTACACGCTCCGACACAGGGGCAAATTGATAGTTAACAGCATGAGCACCTAAGGTTGCCATGTAGTCTAAATTGCTTTCACTACACGTTGTAAAGACTTCTGCTTTTGCAGCAACGGCAACTTGAACGGCAATGTGTCCAACACCACCAGCACCTGCTAAGATAAGCACTCGTTCACCTTCTTTAACTGCAGCCTTATCCAGAGCCTGTACAGCAGTTTGTCCAGCGAGCGGTAATACCGCTGCGGCCTCAAGCGTGACGGAATCAGGGACAAGGCTCAGTTCAGCTTCTGCGACACAAACATATTGACTATACCCACCCCCTTGCAGTGGAAAGCCGACAAAGCCAGCGACACATTCACCCACTTGAAACTTCGCCACATTCTCACCTGTTGCGATCACTTCCCCCGCAATATCATAGCCAGGGACCCATGGAAGCTTATCTTTATTTTGTGACGCGGCCCAACCTAAGCCAGCTCGTGTTTTTACATCAATAGGATTAACGCCTGAAAAAGCAACTTTCACCAATACTTCACCAGCTTTAGGCTCGGGGATTGGGGAAGACTGAATAGCCAAAACATCAGCATTGCCAAACTGTGTTATTGCGATTTGTTTGTTTTCCATTATGAGTATTTCCCTGTTCATGTAAAAAGGGATGCATGAAGCATCCCTTTGAATATATACCATTTCTTGGTTTAAAGTTAATTACTTGTTCGCAGATTAACCAACCAAAGCAAGCAAAATACCTGCCGCGACTGCCGACCCTAATACCCCGGCAACGTTTGGCCCCATCGCATGCATCAATAAGAAGTTTTGAGGGTTTGCTTCAAGGCCAACTTTGTTGACCACACGAGCTGCCATTGGTACTGCAGACACTCCTGCTGCACCAATCAGTGGGTTAATGTCTTCTTTAGAAAACTTATTAAGCAACTTGGCCATCAATACACCGCCAGCAGTACCAATACTAAAGGCAACAGCTCCGAGGGCCAAAATACCAAGAGTTTCTATGTTCAAGAATTCTGCTGCTTGCAGTTTTGAACCAACACTCAAGCCAAGGAAAATCGTGACGATATTAATCAGCTCATTTTGGGCCGTCTTTGAAAGGCGATCAACAACACCAGCTTCTCGCATTAAGTTGCCAAGGCAGAACATACCAACGAGCGGCGTAGCCGATGGTAGGAAAAGAATAGCCATCATTAGTACTGCGAGAGGAAAGAGCACTTTTTCCATTTTCCCTACATGGCGCAATTGAGCCATTTGGATCTTACGCTCTTCAGGAGAGGTCAGCGCTTTCATGATTGGTGGCTGGATAATTGGCACAAGAGCCATATAACTATACGCCGCAACTGCAATCGCACCCAATAAGTCCGGCGAAAGCTTGCTTGCTAAGAAAATAGCTGTCGGTCCATCTGCACCACCAATGATCGCAATCGATGCAGCGTCGGGCATACTAAATTCCATACCAGGAATGTAGTTCAACAGAATGGCACCAAACAGGGTAGCAAAAATACCAAATTGCGCTGCAGCACCTAACCATAAGGTTTTAGGGTTCGCGATGAGAGCACCAAAGTCTGTCATCGCCCCAACTCCTAGAAAGATCAGAAGTGGCGCTACACCAGAAGCAACGGCAACGTTATAAAACGTGTATAACGTACCATCCGTGAACTTGGCACTGTGAGCAAGTTGCTCTAGCAATACAAGCTGCTCCTGCTCGGCAGCCTTATAAGCAACTCTGAGTACGTCGGCAGATATATCAGAAGCACCAAGGATCGAAGCAAACTCTGTCAGTAGCTTAACGTCACCAGAATAGATAGCGTTAAGTACTGCACTGTTCGCAAGCCCGACCACTGGGATATTTGCCAAAATAGCCCCGAAACCAATAGGCAGTAGTAATAAGGGTTCAAAGCCTTTACGAATCGCAAGGAACAATAGTACACAACCAACGAAGATCATACACAGTTGACCAAGCTCAAAGTTGGCAAGACCAGTCTCCGACCATAGAGTTAATAATCCGTCCATGCTACTCCCTTATGCCAAGCTCAGAAGTGGCGAACCGACTGTGACAGAATCCCCTTCTTTCACATGAAGATCCTGAACAATACCACCACGCGCCGCGCGAACTTCTGTCTCCATCTTCATCGCTTCAAGAATCAGTAGGACATCCCCTTCAGCAACTTCCACACCACTCGCTACATTGACCTTAAAGATATTGCCAGCAAGAGGAGCCGGTACAGTTTCACTGTTACCACTTGGAGCAGGCGCTGGTACTTGTTCTGTGGATTTTGTTGCAGGGGAAACAGACGTTAACTGTCCTTGAGGTCCCACTTCAACATCATAAACCTGCCCATCTACTTTAACGCTGTAGGTTTCAATTCCGCCCTCAGCAACCTGGACGGCAGGAGCTACAGGTTCTTCCTTGCCTGGTGCAGGTTCAAACGCCTCTGGGTTATGGCGATTTTTCAGGAATTTAAGCCCTACTTGAGGGAACAAAGCGTAAGTTAGAACATCATCAACCGTTTCTTCAGCCAAAGAAATGCTTTCCGCTTTTGCTTTTTCAAGCAGCTCGGTGGTTAGGTTATCTAATTCATCTTGCAAAAGATCAGCCGGACGACAAGTGATGGCTTCCCCACCATCAAGAACTTTCGCTTGTAGTTCTGCATTAACTTCTGCAGGCGCAGCGCCATACTCACCTTTCAATACGCCAGCGGTTTCTTTGGTAATACTCTTATAGCGCTCACCGGTCAGTACATTGATCACTGCTTGAGTACCAACAATTTGTGACGTGGGTGTCACGAGAGGAATATAACCAAGATCTTTGCGGACGCGAGGGATCTCTTCCAGCACTTCATCAAGACGGTCGGCGGCACCTTGCTCTTTTAGCTGCCCTTCCATATTTGTCAGCATACCACCGGGAACTTGAGCAATAAGAATACGCGAATCGACACCTTTCAGTTGCCCTTCAAATTTCGCGTACTTTTTACGAACTTCACGGAAATAAGCAGCAATTGGTTCTAATTGATCCAATTTAAGGTTGGTGTCTCGCTCTGTACCCTGCAACATAGCGACTACCGTTTCGGTTGGTGTGTGCCCGTAAGTACAACTCATCGAAGAAATAGCCGTATCAAGGATATCAATTCCAGCTTCCACAGCTTTGACTGCCGTCGCTGTCGACAATCCAGTTGTCGCGTGACAGTGAAGTGCAAGCGGAACATCACATGATGCCTTAATACGAGTGATCAGCTCTTCTGCTTCATAAGGTTTAAGCAGCCCTGACATGTCTTTAATACATAATGAGTGACAACCAAGATCTTCAAGACGCTTTGCTAAATCAACCCAAGTATCAGCGTTATGAACCGGGCTCGTTGTATATGACAGCGTCCCTTGAGCATGTGCACCGACGTCAACGGCAGCTTTCACTGCTTTTTGGAAGTTACGAACGTCATTCATTGCATCAAAAATACGGAATACGTCCATACCATTCGCATGCGCACGCTCAACAAACTTTTCGACAACATCATCAGCATAGTGACGATATCCAAGTAAGTTTTGGCCACGCAGCAGCATTTGCATTGGAGTATTTGGCATCGCTTTTTTAAGCTCACGCAAACGCTCCCAAGGGTCTTCTCCCAAGAATCGAATACAGGCATCAAACGTCGCGCCGCCCCAGGTTTCTAGCGACCAATAACCGACCTTATCTAACTCTGCAGCGATCGGTAACATATCTTCAATTCGCATACGAGTGGCAAACAGTGATTGATGGGCATCACGAAGGACCACATCCGTTAAAGCTAGTGGTTTAGACATGCTCATTAACTCCTTTTAATCCTTTTTCAAATGCTATTTAGCGGTAGAGGTACGATATTGATGCACCGCTGCGGAAATAGCCGCAACTACCTTCGGGCTAACAGCAGAAGATTTAGTTTGAACTTTGTTATTGTGATTTGGGGCAACGATCGGTTCTGGTACTTCTTCTGGTACCAGCTTCGACATCAACCGAACGAGATAGACGAGAATAGTTAGGAAAATAAACACAACAGCCATTCCGGTGAACATCATGGCGGCTGCATCTACTAGCAGGCTTCCAATATTTTCCATTTTTGCTTCCTTTCTTTGTCATCCTGACAACACCCTAGTAAGGGAACCACTGTGTACAGGAATTCAGCAGATTGATCCCGACAAGTGGTCTAGGATTATCTCGATTGGTTAAACTTTGTCAATTTTGTTTAAAGCAGTCTTGATAAAATTGCACACTTTTAAGGAAATATTCGTCACACAAATCACATAACTCTGAAATATGAATGATTTTAAGTACAAATAACTGAGTGTTTTTCGACGTTAGTCTAACTATGAAGGGATTGTTGCGAGAGGCTTAATATTTCTTAGAATTTACTTTATTAAACAATGAATTGTAATTTCAAAGTAAACAAAATGATAAATAGATGTTAATAAAAAAGCCTCGCAAAATTGCGAGGCTTTATATAGATGGCGCGCTCGGGAGGATTCGAACCTCCGACCGCCTGGTTCGTAGCCAGGTACTCTATCCAGCTGAGCTACGAGCG
>NZ_JBNJOI010000028.1:0-22956 GCF_050113675.1 Vibrio sp. TRT 21S02 | reverse complement strand
TAGAAACCCAGTCTTCGGACTGGGTTTTGTCGTTTTAGGCGTATCGATTTATCTTTTAGGGAATGATGCGTCTTGAGCGTAAGCATCCTGCTCTCTTCCTCTATTTATTTAGAAACCTAGTCTTCGGACTGGGTTTTATCGTTTTAGGCATCTCAATTTCCTTCTTAGATAATAAACCTCGCAAGAGGAATGCTATGTTAAATATTTTGGTTTAAGAGCGTTTAGCTTCAAAGCTATATCTAGGCCAAGCTGTGTAATAAAGACTGAATTAGATCTTAGGCTTAGGTTACTCTTGCTTGAATGCTCGCTAAAACAAACTAACTTTAATTTATAGGTTTGTTGGTGGAGGCTGCATGAAAACGTTGCAACTTATTTGGAACAAAGGCGAGTGGAAAAACTCAGAATCAGCTTCTCGTTTAGATGGTCCATCTACCCTTGTCTTGTTGTTTGGTAGCTATGTATCAGAGGCTTTTAGTGCGCTGCACTCCCTATTACCAAACTCACAATTTATTGGTTGTACGACATCTGGAGAGATTAGTGACCGAGCCGTTCTTGATAACGCGTTAATTGCTACCATCATCTATTTCGAAAAATCACAAATCAAACGAGTAAGCGCCTCAATCAATAGCTGTGATGGTGATAGCTATAAACTGGGTCAGGTAGTAGCTGAAGAATTAATGCAGCTTCCTAAATTACGCCATGTCTTTTTGCTTAGTGATGGTATGGAAGTTAATGGTGGTTACTTACTAGAAGGTTTTCAATCTATTTTACCTGATGCTGTAAAAGTAACAGGTGGCTTGGCAGGAGATGGAGAGCGTTTCCAAGAAACAACGGTGTATGCTGGGTTTGAATCACAAGCGGGATTAGTTGTTGCTATTGGCCTATATGGGGAGGCTCTCAATGTGAGCTACGGGTCACGTGGAGGTTGGTGCGCCTTTGGAATGGAAAGACGGGTCACTCGCTCAGAGCATAATGTTTTATACGAGTTAGATGAGGATAGCGCATTATCCATCTATCGAAGCTATCTCGGTGAGTTAGCTGGAGAGTTACCAGCCAGTGGTTTGCGTTTTCCTTTAGAGATCACCGATCCACAAAAAAGTACTCAAGTTGTTAGAACGTTGCTTGGCATTAATGAAGATGATGGAACAATCACTTTTGCGGGCAATATACCAAGGGGGGTAACTGCCAGATTAATGAGAGCTAATGTTGATTCTTTGATTGATGGTGCGCAAGAGGCTGCGGAAGTATGCCGGCGTTATATTGACGATTCTCCTGACGTTGCCATTCTGATCAGTTGTGTCGGGCGAAAGATCTTATTAAAGCAATTAGCTGATGATGAGGTCGAGGCGGTGAAAGCTGAACTAGGAGGTAATACACTATTATGTGGCTTTTATTCCTATGGAGAGATCGCACCATTTGATCAACAATCTTCTTCAGAGCTTCACAATCAGACCATGACGATAACGGCTTTCTCGGAAGATTAATGGATGCATAGACTATTACAACGACAACTTAAAAAAGTCTTTGCTGAAGGTGTTCCTGATGACCCGAATTTACATAAGCTAATTGAGATTGTTGATTCAGGCTATCAATCGCTCTCTGAACAATTGATGATCACTGAACGTTCTTTAGATCTAAGCTGTGCGGAATTAACGCAAAGGAATAATACTCTTAACTTGATTCTCGATTCCTTGCCGGATATGAGTTTGTGGATTGATAGGCAAGGGGTAGTAAAAGATATCCGTTCTGGAAATTTTGAACCTCCCATTTTGACTGCTGAAGAAAACTATACCCAACTTGATGACTTAGACTGTGTTCAATCATCGCCTGAGCTGCAAACTTTTTTGGCGGATTATCAAAACTGTATGAACCGATCTGGAGACCTGAATATCCATAGTTTGGGAATCGATTATTTGGTTAGAGCTCGTTTGACAAATGTGAGCCAAAATCGTTGGCTACTCGTACTACAAGACATTTATTTACGTAAAAAAATTGAAGAGTTGCAGCAGCAACGACTCGATCAATCCAAGCGTTCAGTAAAGCAGTTACAAGAACTTATCAACTCAGCTCCGATTGGGATTTTAATTTGTAGCTCTTCGTTAAAAGTGATCATGATTAATGATTTTACCTGTCAGCTTCTGGGAAGAGAAAAAGAAGATATCGTTAATAGTGAGCCGATTCGTTATATTGCTGAAGAGATGCGGGAGGTATTTGAGTCTAATCTTAACATGGTCATTGATCTTCCTAAGGGAGCAGGTATAACTCGTTGTGATCTTATGCTGAGATTGCCTGATAAGAGAGTTTGCCAAATTGAGATGGCATTCAGTAAATTACTTTTTCAGCAACAACACCTCATTATCATGTCGATGACAGATATCAGTGAACGTAAGCAGCTCGAAAAGAAACTCAAAAACCTTGCTGAAACCGATCCTTTAACAGGAGCTTTTAATCGAAGAAGTTTCTTAACCCAGACTGAAAGAGCAGTTCATACTTGTCAGCGCTGGCGAACACCTTTAACGGTCATGCTTATTGATATTGATTTCTTTAAGCAAGTGAATGATAGTTTTGGTCATGCGGCTGGAGATGAGGTTTTGATCGCGCTGGTTAGCCATTTACAACAGTCCACGCGAGATATGGATATTCTCGGTCGATTGGGTGGTGAGGAATTTGCCTTGGTCTTACCGAATACAGATAAAAATCTAGGTTACGATATAGCTGAGCGACTTAGAAAAGACATTGAAGCGATGGCAGTCCGTCATGAAGAAAAGGTTCTGAAAATCACTGTGAGTATAGGTATGACAACCATTCCCTATGCAGACTTATCGACGCCATTTGATGAAGTAATGAAGCAGGTTGATGGATTTCTTTATTGTGCGAAGAAAAATGGGCGGAATCGCATCGTTCACAACCATTAAGGGCCACACACGTGGCCCTTATTCGATGAGTTACTCTTTCTCTGCGTTTTTCGCTTTTTCAATCATTGGCGTAATCGTTGAGCCTTGAATCAAAATAGAAAAAACAACGACAGCATAGGTCATTACCAATACAATTTCTTTTACATCAATAAGCTTATCAGGGATAACCCAAATGCCCGAAGGAATAGATAATGCCATTGCCAGTGCCAACCCGCCCCGTAAGCCACCCCAAGTTAAGATCTTGACTGACCAAGGGTTATAACTACGAAAACGTTTAAAACCGATATAGGATAAGAAAATACTTAGGTATCGAGCTGACAGAACAAGCGGGACTGCAAATGCCATTAAAATCCAATCTTCTTTGTGAAATTCAAACAGCAGCATAGACATACCAATCAATAAGAAAAGTACGCCATTCAAAAATTCATCGACCAGTTCCCAGAAATGATCGAGGTGATCTTCACTCTCTTTGGAAAAGCCAATGAAACGCGTCCAGTTGCCAATCATGATACCTGATACCACCATAGCTAGAGGCCCCGATACGTGAAGATACTCTGCAAATGCATATCCAGCGGTTGGAATACCAATGGTAAGAAGAAGCTCCATTGAGTGATCATCAGTTGCGCTGATTAGGTAATGGAAAACGAGTCCTAATACAAAGCCATAAACGATACCGCCAAGGGCTTCCTGAGCAAACAGCATCGTAACGCTACCCACTGTTGGCGCTTCGTTTCCAAAAGCAATCGTAAATAAAGTAACAAAAATGACGAGACCGAAGCCGTCATTGAATAATGACTCACCTTCAATTTGTGTCGAGATACGTCTTGGTGCATTGAGTTTTTTTACGATAGCAAGCACCGCTATTGGGTCGGTTGGCGAGATCAGTGCACCAAACAATAAGCAGTATACTAAGTCGAAATTGACTCCAATGATTTGGCAGAATCCATAGAGAACAAAACCAATAAAAAAGGTTGAAAATAACGTTGCACCTAATGCCAATACCGTGATTTCCCATTTTTGATCTTTCAGGTTGGGTAGTTTGATCCCCAATCCTCCAGCAAACAAAAGGAAGCCTAATATCCCTTTAAGCAAAAAGTCTTCGAAATTAATACTAGAAACTGTTTGCGTGGCGATTTCAGTTAACTGAAACCAATCATTTTGACCAGCAACTAGAATTAATAGTGACAGAACCATCGAACCTGCTGTTATTGCGATGGTTGTCTGCATTTTACCTATCTTACTGTTTACAAAAGCAATCAACATTGCAGCAGCCGATAGAAAGCAAAGGGTATAATAGACCGACATGTGTTTCTCTGGATGTAACAAAATGTGAATGGAATTCTCTGCCTATGATGACTAAATAGCAAACACTTTTTGGTTATTATTTTACAAGCAAACAGGAGTGATAATATTAATGTTTTAGACGTCTAGACTCCTTTAGTTTGTGTGATAGGATGGAGAGATAACTAAAGGAATGAGGCTGTACTGTGGGAAGTAATGTAAGACAACAGATTGAAGCTCAATTAAAGCAACGTATCTTGCTGATCGATGGTGGTATGGGCACCATGATTCAGGGATACAAACTTGAAGAGCAAGACTATCGAGGAGAGCGCTTTGCGGATTGGCATTGTGATCTAAAAGGCAACAACGATTTGTTGGTGCTCACTCAGCCTCAATTGATTAAGGAAATTCACAGCGCTTACTTAGAAGCAGGCGCTGATATTCTTGAGACCAACACCTTTAACGCGACGACGATCGCGATGGCTGACTATGAGATGGAAAGCCTGAGTGAGGAAATCAACTTTGCCGCCGCAAAGCTTGCTCGTGAAGCTGCTGATGAGTGGACGGCAAAAACGCCAGAGCGTCCGCGTTATGTTGCGGGTGTGCTTGGTCCAACAAACCGTACCTGTTCTATCTCCCCTGATGTAAATGACCCAGGCTACCGTAACGTCAGCTTCGATGAGCTTGTTGAAGCTTATTCAGAATCCACTCGAGCGCTGATCAAAGGTGGCTCTGATCTTATTCTGATCGAGACCATCTTCGATACGCTTAACGCGAAAGCTTGTGCCTTCGCGGTTGATAGCGTCTTCGAAGAATTAGGTATCGAGTTGCCAGTTATGATCTCCGGTACCATTACCGATGCTTCTGGACGTACGCTCTCAGGTCAAACAACGGAAGCCTTCTATAACTCTCTTCGTCATGTTAACCCGATTTCATTTGGTTTGAACTGTGCGCTTGGTCCTGACGAACTGCGCCCGTACGTAGAAGAGCTTTCTCGTATTTCTGAATCTTTTGTCTCTACGCACCCAAATGCGGGTCTACCGAATGCTTTTGGTGAGTATGACCTTTCGCCAGAAGATATGGCGGAACACGTTAAAGAATGGGCAGAGAGTGGTTTCCTCAACCTAATTGGTGGTTGTTGTGGTACCACGCCAGAGCATATTCGCCATATGGCAATGGCAGTTGAAGGTGTAAAACCTCGTGAGCTGCCTGAGCTTACGGTTGCATGTCGTTTATCCGGTCTCGAGCCTCTTACGATTGAAAAAGAGACGTTGTTTATCAACGTGGGTGAGCGCACTAACGTAACTGGTTCTGCTCGATTTAAGCGTCTGATCAAAGAAGAGCTCTACGATGAAGCGCTGGAAGTTGCTCGTCAGCAAGTTGAGAACGGCGCTCAGATCATCGACATCAACATGGATGAAGGCATGTTGGATGCAGAAGCCTGTATGGTTCGTTTCCTAAACCTATGTGCCTCTGAGCCTGAGATATCCAAAGTGCCTATCATGGTCGACTCTTCTAAATGGGAGGTTATCGAGGCGGGTCTGAAGTGTATTCAGGGCAAGGGCATCGTGAACTCCATCTCTTTGAAAGAAGGTAAAGAGAAGTTTGTTGAGCAAGCAAAACTGATTCGTCGCTATGGTGCTGCAGTTATCGTTATGGCGTTTGATGAAGTTGGTCAGGCAGAAACACGTGAGCGTAAGTTAGAAATCTGTACTAACGCTTATCGTATCTTGGTTGATGAAGTCGGCTTCCCACCAGAAGATATCATCTTTGACCCGAACATCTTCGCGGTTGCGACGGGCATCGAAGAGCACAACAACTATGCCGTGGATTTCATCGAAGCGGTTGCCGACATTAAGCGCGACTTGCCTCACGCGATGATCTCTGGTGGTGTGTCTAACGTTTCCTTCTCATTCCGCGGTAATAACTACGTTCGTGAAGCGATTCACGCGGTGTTTCTATACCACTGTTTTAAAAATGGTATGGACATGGGGATCGTGAACGCGGGTCAGTTAGAGATCTACGATAACGTTCCAGATAAACTGCGTGAAGCGGTAGAAGATGTGGTTCTTAACCGCCGTGATGATTCGACCGAGCGACTACTTGATATCGCGGCAGAATATGCCGGAAAGGGTGTCGGCAAAGAAGAAGATGCTTCTGCATTAGAGTGGCGCACTTGGGCGGTAGAAAAACGTCTGGAGCATGCATTGGTTAAAGGCATTACTGAATTCATCGTTGAAGATACCGAAGAAGCTCGCCTTAATGCCTCTAAGCCACTTGAAGTCATTGAAGGTCCATTGATGGATGGCATGAACGTGGTGGGTGACTTATTTGGTGAAGGTAAGATGTTCCTTCCTCAGGTAGTGAAATCTGCGCGTGTTATGAAGCAGGCGGTAGCGCACTTAGAGCCTTTTATTAATAAAGAGAAGCAAGCGGGTTCTTCCAACGGTAAGATTTTGTTGGCTACGGTAAAAGGTGACGTGCACGATATCGGTAAGAACATTGTTGGTGTGGTTCTGCAATGTAACAACTACGAGATCATCGATCTTGGCGTAATGGTGCCATGTGAGAAGATCCTCAAGGTAGCCAAAGAAGAAAACGTCGACATCATTGGTCTTTCTGGTTTGATCACTCCGTCCCTCGATGAAATGGTGCATGTAGCGAAAGAAATGGAGCGTCTTGATTTCGATCTTCCACTTCTGATTGGTGGTGCAACAACATCTAAAGCGCATACGGCGGTTAAGATTGAGCAGAACTACAAACACCCAGTGGTATACGTCAATAACGCTTCTCGTGCAGTTGGTGTATGTACATCACTGTTATCAGACGAGCTTCGTCCTGGCTTTGTTGAAAAACTAGACGCGGACTATGAGCGCGTGCGTGATCAGCATAACCGCAAGAAGCCGCGCACTAAGCCTGTTACTTTAGAAGAAGCACGAGCGAACAAAGTCGCGATTGATTGGGATAAGTATACGCCTCCTGCTCCTGTGAAACCGGGCATCCATATCTTTGATGACTTTGAAGTGTCTACTTTGCGTAAGTACATCGACTGGACACCTTTCTTTATGACTTGGTCACTAGTCGGTAAGTTCCCAACAATCTTTGATCATGAAGAAGTGGGTGAAGAGGCTCAACGCCTGTACAAAGATGCTAACGAACTACTAGATCGCGTTGAGCATGAAGGGTTACTCAAAGCGCGAGGTATGTGTGGTCTGTTCCCTGCTGCAAGCGTGGGTGATGATATCGAAGTCTACACCAACGAATCGCGTACAGAAGTGGCGAAAGTGCTGCATAACTTGCGCCAGCAGACGGAGAAACCAAAAGGCTTCAACTACTGTCTGTCTGATTATGTTGCACCGAAAGAGTCTGGTAAGCACGATTGGGTTGGTGCTTTTGCGGTAACTGGTGGTATCGGTGAGCGTGAACTTGCTGACGAATACAAAGCACAGGGTGATGATTACAATGCCATTATGATCCAAGCGGTAGCGGACCGTCTGGCGGAGGCATTTGCTGAGTATCTACATGAGCGTGTGCGCAAAGAGATTTGGGGTTACGCTGCGGATGAAGAGCTGTCGAATGAAGAACTGATTCGTGAGAAATACCAAGGTATTCGACCTGCTCCAGGCTATCCTGCCTGTCCAGAGCATACTGAAAAAGGACCGCTTTGGGAGCTGATGAATGTTGAAGAAAACATTGGCATGTCACTGACATCGAGCTATGCGATGTACCCAGGTGCATCTGTATCGGGTTGGTACTTCTCGCATCCTGACTCTCGTTATTTTGCTATTGCGCAAATCCAGCAAGATCAAGTGGAGAGCTACGCAGATCGTAAAGGTTGGGATATGCTCGAAGCAGAAAAGTGGTTAGGGCCAAATATTAATGGTTAATCAGACTACCTAAACCAAAAGCGCAGCCATCTGGCTGCGCTTTTTAGTTTTGATTAAATAGATTAAATCATGATGGTGGCTAATCCGAGAAAGACGGATAAACCAATCACATCTGTTACTGTTGTGAGAGCCATCCCCCCAGCTAATGCAGGGTCGATGTTCATTTTCTTGAGTAAAATTGGGATGGTTACGCCCGCAATACCAGCGACTAATAGATTAGTCATCATGGCTGCAGCAATAATGCCGCCAAGCATCCAGTTACCTTTCCAAGCGATAACGATACCACCAATAATGAGAGCCCACATGACACCATTTAAGAATCCGATCGCTGCTTCTTTTAGCAATAGCTCGCGTTTATTGGAATCACCGATGTGTCCAAGCGCTAAGCCTCGGATCACCAGAGCCACGGTTTGGTTACCTGCAACTCCGCCCATTGAAGGAACAATCGTCATCAATACTGCAATTGCAGCCATCTGATCTAAAGTGGCTTCAAACATGTTAGATACTGATGCAGCCGCCAATGCAGCTAATACGTTTGCTCCTAACCAAATACTTCGCTTTCGAGCAGATTTAACAACTGGCGCAAAGGTATCTTCATCATCGTCCATACCCGCCATACTCATCATAGAGTGTTCTGCGTCCTCACGGATAACATCAACCACATCATCAATGGTAATGCGACCGACGAGCTGTTGGTTTTCATCGATAACCGGTGCTGAAACCCAATTTCGACGCTCAAATAAGCTTGCTACGTCAGAGTCGCTGGTGGTCACCTCAATTGCATCGTCCACATCTTCCATAACATCGCAGACTTTAATATCAGGTTGTGTTGTCAGTAGCGCAGTCAAAGGCAGCTCACCGATCAAGCGACTTTCTTCATCAATTACATAGAGAGCATCGGTTGCCTCAGGCAGCTCACCTCTCATGCGTAAATAACGTAAGACAACATCAACATCAACATCACCACGGATAGTGATGACATCGGTGTTCATTAACCCGCCAGCGGTGTCTTCTGGATACGAAAGGGCTGTTTCAACACGCAGACGATCAGCGGCATCCATTTGTGAGAGTACTTCTCTGGATACATCATCAGGAAGGCTACGTAAGACGTAAGCAACGTCATCCGTATCCATCCCTTCTGTGGCTTCTGCCAAGGTTTCTGGGGCCATTTTAGCCACCAGATCATCTTTCACATCCTCATTTAATTCATCGAGGATTTCACCATAATCTTCGGGATCGGTCAGTTGCCACAATACTTCACGACTTTTTCGTGGTGAGGCTTCTAACAGGTGAGCAATATCTTCTGGCTCCATATCCTGCAACTGACGGCGGACATGGACGAAGCGACCGTTTTCAAGTGCTTCCGTAACTTCTTGCAGGGCTTGGTGAGCTTGATCGAATTCTATTTGCTCTGCCATTTATTCCCCCTGACTCAATTTGCTTACAATGGCCTGAATAGTAACTTAATTTTAGATCTTGTTTAATAAGTTAATGTTGCGAAGGGAATATTTCTTTTGAGTAGTACGTTAATCGTCTTCTTCAAACTTATCTTCGATAAGATGACAAACAGCATCTAACGCAGCGCTGGCGTCATGACCTTCAGCGCTGATGGTGACATATTCGCCTTGTGCTGACTCAAGCATGAGGAGCCCCATAACACTGTCTGCAGTGGCCTCTTTGCCTTCATGATTTTGAATCGTGAGAATGGATTGATAGGACTGAGCCAGTTCAACCAGCTTTACTGCAGCACGAGCATGAAGACCAAGACGATTCTGAATTAGGACGGTTCTGCTCTGCTGCATAGAGTTATTCCTTATGGTGCTTTTCTAGAGAGGCATGTCGAATTTTAACTTGATGGCCTAATTGGGCAAAATATTCCCCAATTTGTTGAGTGAGATAGACAGAGCGGTGTTTACCGCCTGTACAGCCGATAGCAACGGTTAAGTAACTACGGTTATTTTTCTCTAGCATTGGTAGCCAGTATTCAACAAATTTTTGTATCTGTTGTCGGAGCTCTATCACTTCGGGATGGCTTTCAAGGAAAGAACGAATAGGGGCATCAAGCCCTGTCATTGGTCGTAGATCGGGCTCCCAGTGAGGGTTAGGAAGAAAACGCACGTCAAATACGTAGTCTGCGTCACTCGGCAAACCATACTTAAATCCGAACGACTGAAATACCATAACTAAGTCTTTGCGCTCACGTCCTTCAACACGCATTCTGACCATTTCACTCAACTCATGTAAAGATTGGTCACTGCTGTCGAGTAACATATCTGCATTCTTTTTAAGAGGAGAGAGTAGAGCGGTTTCTTTCTCGATAGCTTGTTCTAGCGTAAGTGTGTCAGCGCCCAGAGAAAGTGGGTGAATTCGACGAGTTTCACTATAACGTTTTAGTAGCGTATTTTTGTTCGCATCCAAAAATAGCACGCTGACTTCCGTGCGTTTTTTTAGTTCCTGCAAAACATTGTTAACTAAAGAGGGTTCTTTTGGCAGGTTGCGAATATCAATACTGACCGCTACGTTTTGTTTGCTACCAGATACGGATTTGATGAATGAATGAAGTAAATCGACGGGTAAGTTATCGACGCAGTAATAGCCTAAATCTTCTAAGACTCTAAGTGCGACACTTTTTCCTGCGCCAGACTGGCCACTAACAACAATTAATCGCATGAGTTCGCTTACCGATTGACCATAATGTCGTAAAGCTCTTGATCTGTTTCTGCCTTACGAAGTTGTTTCAAAATTTGCTTGTCATTGAGTCGTTCTGCCATCGCAGACAAGGTCTTTAAGTGTTCTTTGCATTGTGCGTCTGGAACTAAAAGAGCAAACAGAAGGTCAACAGGTCGGTTGTCTATGGCATCGAACTCGATCGGAGCTTCACATTGAAGAAGTACCGCGATGGCTTTATCGCTTGATTGCATACGAGCATGGGGAATGGCGATCCCATTTCCGATGCCAGTACTGCCCATCTTTTCTCGGCTTAGCATGCATTCAAACAGCTCGGTGGAGTTTTGCCCTGTTTGTTCAGCCACTATCTCGCTGATCATTTCCAAGGCTCGCTTCTTACTAGTGCACTGGACTGCACTTTTGGTGCAGTCCAGTGTAAGGATTTCGCTAATTTGCATGGTTAATGTGTATTAAGTTTTTCTTTGTGCTTGTTCAGTTGTCGAACAAGCTTATCTACAAGTGAGTCGATAGCAGCATACATGCTGTCATCATCGGATGAGGCGTGAATTTCACCTTGGTTAACGTGAAGGGTAGCTTCTGCGATTTGGCGAAGTTTTTCAACTCGTAGTACGACATGTACGCTGTTAATGTGATCGAAAAATCGTTCTAGCTTTTGAAACTTTGAGTTTACGTAGTCTTGCATTGAATCGGTTAGATCAACGTGGTGGCCTTGAATATTGATTTGCATAGACTTTCCTTCTCGGTTGGTGCCTAAAGCAGGCGTTTGCGCTGACTTGAAGGGGCAATGCCCAGAGATTCGCGATATTTCGCAATTGTCCGTCTAGCGACTTGAATCCCTTGGTCAGCTAGTAGTGCTGCAATCTTGCTGTCACTCAGTGGCTTAGCACTGTTTTCAGCGGCAACGAGTTTCTTGATCAGTGCTCGGATTGCAGTAGATGAACACTCTCCACCATTATCGGTACTGACATGGCTGGAGAAAAAATACTTCAATTCAAAAATGCCACGAGGGGTATGCATGAATTTCTGTGTTGTCACACGAGAGATGGTCGATTCATGCATATCCACAGCCAAAGCTACATCATTCAGTACCATTGGCTTCATGGCTTCTTCACCATACTCAAAGAAATCGCGTTGATGTTCAACAATACACTTAGCAACTTTGAGCAACGTCTCGTTTCTACTTTCCAGACTTTTAATTAACCATTTAGCTTCTTGTAGGTTAGAGCGAATATACTGGCTATCTGCGCTGTTTCCTTTTCCAAGTTGAGCGTATTGCTGGTTTACTTTTAATCTTGGCACACTATCTGGATTGATTGTCACAATCCATTTACCGTGATCTTTAAACACCGAAACGTCAGGAATGACGTATTCAGCATGTTCTGAAGAAATACGGCTACCTGGACGCGGGTCGAGTTGCTGGATAAGTGTGAGTGCTTCTTTGAGTTCGGCTTCTTTGAGTTTTGCTTCTTTAATGATCAGTTTGTAATCGCGGTTACCCAGTTGATCAATATGATGGCTTAGAACTAATTTAGCTTCTTGTAGCCAAGGTGTATCTTCGGGGAAGGTAGCGAGTTGCAGTAATAAACATTCTTGCAAGTTAACCGATGCGACACCCAGTGGGTCGAACTGTTGAATGCGTTTACGAACGGCTTCAATTTCGTCGAGTTCTATCTCTTCATTATCAAAGCTTTCATGAATTTCTTCAGGTGAGATAGTCAGATAGCCATAGTCATCGATAGCATCAATTAACGCCAATGCGATGGTGCGATCCGTTTCACTGAATGGTGTGAGGTCTAATTGCCATAGAAGGTAATCATAGAGTGATTCAGTCGTTTCTCCTTGATATACCGGAGCGTCATCATCAACGGAGATGCCAGTGCTGCCTGTATTGGCGCTATAGACATCATCCCATGTTGTATCGATCTCAAGTTCATTACTGATTTCAGATTTTTCGATCAATTCAGAGCTGTCTTTGACTTCTGGCTCTGCAACATCAACGGTTGGCTCTTTATCCTCATTACTGCTTTTTTCTTCAGCTGCATTCTCTTCACTGCCTTCTTCTACTTCGAGAAGTGGGTTTGAGTCCAATGCTTCTTGGATTTCTTGCTGAAGATCCAAAGTCGACAATTGCAGCAAGCGAATGGCTTGTTGCAACTGAGGGGTCATAGCTAACTGCTGGCCTAGCTTGAGTTGTAATGAGGGTTTCATTCAGTATTATTTGCCTTAATTCTGTAGAATCTTACCGTTCTTTTCTTTAATCATAGACGGAATTGTTCGCCGAGATAAACTTGTTTTACTTGCTCGTTTGCGAGTACTTCTTGCGGCGTGCCTTCTGCGATCAAATGCCCTTGGCTGACGATATAGGCTTTTTCACATACATCGAGTGTTTCTCGCACGTTGTGGTCTGTGATCAAAACACCCAATCCACGATCTCGAAGATGTTCGATGATTTTCTTAATATCGATGACGGAAATCGGGTCTACGCCTGCAAAAGGTTCATCCAATAAAATGAACTTAGGGTTTGCTGCAAGGGCTCGCGCAATCTCAACTCGGCGGCGCTCACCACCCGATAGTGCCATACCTGCACTGTGACGAATGTGCTGAATGTGGAATTCTTCCAACAAATCTTCTAGTTTGTCTTGGCGCTCTTCTCGCGTCATTTCTTCACGTGTTTGCAGGACCGCCATGATGTTGTCTTCAACGGAAAGCTTACGGAAAATAGATGCTTCTTGAGGTAGGTATCCAATACCAAGGCGAGAGCGACTATGCATCGGTAAAATGCTGATGTCTTGGTCATCAATACTAATATTACCTTCATCACGCGCCACCAAGCCTACAATCATATAAAACGAGGTGGTTTTACCAGCTCCATTAGGGCCAAGTAGACCAACAATTTGACCGGATTGAACCTGAAGGCTGACGTCAG
The DNA here is from genome assembly GCF_050113675.1 of Vibrio sp. TRT 21S02. NCBI lineage: Bacteria > Pseudomonadati > Pseudomonadota > Gammaproteobacteria > Vibrionales > Vibrionaceae > Vibrio > Vibrio sp. TRT 21S02. The sequence continues at coordinate 9,259 of NZ_JBNJOI010000028.1, read as the reverse complement.
AAACCACTTTGCGGTTTTTATAGCTCTTCGCTAAATGTTCTGCTTTAAGTAATGCCATAATTATTCTTGTACTGTCTGTGGCTGAAGAACGGTAGAGACTCGATCTCCTTTTGCTTTGCCATCTGCGATCAATTTTTGAGAGGAAATCTTATAGCGAATTTTTGTGCCACGGATAACACTGTCATCTTGTGAAAGCATAGCTTGATCGATCATCGTTAATTGATCATCTGCCATTTTATAGTAAAGCTCTTTGGCTTCACCATACAGCGTTTTGCCGTCGTCGGTTAGCTGCGAAAAGGTGGCTAAATTGCCGTAACCTTCAATTTCTTTAATGCTGCCATCTTTGGCATCTCGCGTAACGATGACTTTATCAGCATTTATATTGATGCTGCCTTGCTTGAGCTTTACATCGCCCAAGAAGGTGACTTGGTTACTCTGCATGTCCAATTGTTGGCTGTCAGAGTCAATATACACTGGTTGATCGCGGTCTGTTGATAAAGCCAGTGCGTTGGCTGATGTCAGCAGACAAGTAATTAGGCTAAGGTGTGAGAGTTTCATATCTACCTTGAACGTGTTTGTAGAGTACTGCGGTATTTTCAGCAAAATTGCCTTTCATCGCTTGTCCTACAGTTTCAAACTGAGGGCCAACCAATACGACCTGATTGTCGGCCCAAAAATCTCGGTTATCCAACTGAATACTTAATGTATTGGTGGACATTGTATCGAACCCAGAATCTGGTAACAGGTTTTTCGCCTGTACGTCAGTGTATAAGGTCAACACATGGTCTTGATCAAGAACGCCACGCTTAGCTGTGACTTCCCACTCTTGTGTCGTTCCTTCTTTGTACACTTTCAGTATTGGATTATCAAAGATAGTATCGCCACTTTTTGCATAGTGGTTTAGTTTATCAGACGTAATCACATAGCTGCGAATACCTTGTTCACTGTATGAGGTATTCACCAGATTTTTACCTGTAAACATAGGTAGTTCGGTATTGGGTTCTACTTGAATATCGAATTCCTCACCGCCGCTCAGCAAATAGTATGCAGACCATGAGGCGATAAATAGCAGTAATATATAACCGATACGAGATAAACTCATATACTTAAACCTTTATGTTTATCTAACTTATTCTTTGGTGGAAGGTTAAAGGCAAAGTTGTTCGCTTGAATTTTGTTGTGGCTTACAAGGCGACAACGGAACTTAACATTCGATGCCTTAAAGGGTACCCATCCATATGCTTGGGCAGCTGGAAGAATCGAAGGTTCCATAGGGTGATGACACATATTGAGATGACTGAACATCACATCACACCAGCTTTCAGTAAATCATGCATATTTAGGGCACCGATGACCTGATTGTCTTGGCAAATCAGTAACCCATTGATGCTTTTGGATTGCATAAGGTTGAGCCCCTCAGCCGCCAACAGATTTGGTGTTGCAACCGTTGGATTTTTGGTCATCACTTCACTAATGTTTGTTGTATGGATATCGATACGTTTATCGAGGATACGACGTAAGTCACCATCTGTGAATACGCCGAGCAGGTGATTGTTGTGATCTACTATCGCTGTCATGCCCAGTCTCTTTTCACTGACCACTAATAAAGCATCACGCACTAGCACATCCGGCCCGACTAATGGAAGGCTGTCTCCCGTATGCATAATATCTGACAATTTGAGTAGGAGCTTGCGACCAAGTGCTCCGCCTGGATGAGACAGGGCAAAGTCTTCAGCGGTAAAGCCTCGTGCTTGCAGCAGTGCGACTGCCAGAGCATCTCCCATTACCAAGGTTGCGGTTGTGCTGGACGTTGGAGCCAGCCCAAGCGGGCACGCCTCTTTGGGTACCGTAATTTGCAGGTGAATGTCTGCAAGCTTGGCCATGTTTGATTTCGGTTTTCCTGTCATGCTGATGATGGTGATATTCAACCGTTTCAGTACAGGGAAAAGCGCTAGAATTTCTGATGACTCGCCGGAATTGGAGATGGCTAATACAATATCTCCAGGTGCAATCATACCCAGATCACCGTGTGAAGCTTCTCCCGGATGAACAAAGAAAGCAGACGTCCCAGTACTGGCTAATGACGCTGCAATTTTATTTCCGATATGACCAGATTTACCCATGCCCATAACGGCGACTTTGCCTTTATTTTCAAGAATAAGCTGACAAGCTTTGACAAAGTCGTCATTAAAATATTGATCGAGTTGTTTTAGTGCATCAATTTCAGTGTTCAGGACATCTAAGGCCGCAGCGCGAAAATCAAACATAAAAACTCCGAAAGTAAGCCGCTTAACTAAGCCGCCACATTCATTAATAGGTAACCTTGATAAGCTAAGAAGCAACACAGCAGTACAAACCCTTCGATACGGTTGATACTGCGTGATTTGCCTAATGCCATCACGACAAGTAATAGTGACACTCCAAGCATCACCCAGAAGTCACGCCCCATCGCATATTCACTTAGAATGGATGGGTTTAAGATTCCCGGAATCCCCATCACTGCCAAGATGTTGAATACGTTGGAACCAATGATATTGCCAACAGCCATATCATCTTCCCCTTTCATGACGCCAGCAACTGAGGCGGCCAATTCAGGTAAGCTGGTACCAACAGCAATAATGGTTAGGCCGATAACAAGATCGCTCATACCAAAATGTTTGGCGATAACCACTGCGCTGTTAACTAGTGTGTCTGCTGCGAGGGGCAAAATAACCAAACCAATAATAACCCACATCGCTGCTTTTAGGTTGCTTACCCCTTCAGGCACTTCGGATTCTTGTTCTTCTAAAAGTACGTCGCCATTTTTTTTCTCATTGCGGCTGATCTTCAGCATGGTTAGTAAGAACAGAGCGAAAAGAACAAATAGTAGTGCCCCTTCGTAAAAACCTAAATGGCTGTCCCACAACAGGGCGCCGGCCACTAAGGTCACCGCAATCATTAACGGTAATTCACGGCGTAATACGGCAGAGCTGATAGAAAGCGGTTTGATAAGCGCGGTAATACCCAAAATGAGGGCGATATTAGCAATGTTAGAGCCGAGCACGTTACCAACGGCCGTGTCGGTTTTACCGTCTAAAGCGGCTGTGGCTGAAACCATCATTTCAGGTGCTGAAGATCCCATAGCAAGGATTGTCATACCAATGACCAATGGCGATATGCCTACATTGCGCGCTAGTGCAGCAGCACCAAAAACAAGTTTATCGGCACTCCAGACCAAGAAAATTAATCCAACGACCAGAAACGCAATGGCTTCAAACATGATGATTCCTAAACTATATACAACAAAACAATTTAACCGCTAATTTTGACCTGTTGCCTGTAAAAATGGAAGTCGTAGATGAAATTAATTGTTAGCCTTTTTGTCGTTCTCGTGTCTACTATGAATAAAGATTTATGCGCAGTACATTGAAAGTGAAGAGAGATTTAATTGAACAGTGCTTTAAATTGGTTTTCAATGTGCTTATGATCTCGCTTCCATAAGGGAATTCTTACAAGAGTATGATGATGTCATCAGAAGATCTGGTCACGGTTAAACAGCTTACGTTTTCAAGGGGAGAACGTAAGATATTTGATGATGTAAGCCTACATGTGCCAAAAGGAAAAATCACGGCCATAATGGGGCCGTCCGGGATCGGAAAAACCACATTACTTCGTCTTATTGGTGGTCAGCTATTACCAGAACAAGGCGAAATCTGGTTTGATGGGCACAATATTCCTACGTTAAGTCGTAAACATCTTTATCGTGAACGCAAAAAGATGAGCATGCTGTTTCAATCGGGTGCGCTTTTTACCGATCTCAATGTCTTTGACAATGTCGCTTTTCCACTGCGTGAACACACTGAATTAGATGAAGCCCTACTAGACACTTTGGTTAAGCTCAAGCTTGAAGCGGTAGGACTTCGAGGGGCAGCTACATTAATGCCGAGTGAGTTGTCTGGCGGTATGGCTCGCCGAGCTGCTTTGGCACGTGCCATTGCACTTGATCCAAGCTTGATTATGTATGATGAGCCGTTTGTTGGCCAAGATCCTATTACCATGGGGGTTTTGGTTGAATTGATCCGAAACCTTAACCGAGCACTGGGTGTGACTTCTATTGTGGTCTCTCATGATGTTCCTGAAGTTATGAGTATCGCCGATCATGTTTATATCTTGGCTAATGGCAAAGTGATTGCCGCAGGAACGCCTGATGAGTTACGTAATCACTCAGACCCTCAGGTGCAGCAGTTTCTCAATGGTGATGCTGACGGTCCGGTCCCGTTTCGCTTTCCCGCTCAATCGCTAGAAATGGATTTGTTCTCATGATGTCTCAGTTTACTGATTTTGTCGCCTCAACGGGGCGTCGAGCGATGTCTATTAGCGAGGCATTTGGCCGCGCTAGCTTAATGCTGTTCGGAGCACTGGCTTCTAAGCCTAGACCAATTCAGCATCTGCCACTATTGATAAAGCAACTCTACAGCGTTGGGGTGCAATCATTGGCGATCATTGTGTTATCTGGTCTATTTATCGGAATGGTATTGAGCTTACAAGGCTATGTCATTTTGGTGGATTTTGGCGCAGAAGGTGCACTTGGTCAGATGGTTGCGCTTTCGTTATTGCGTGAGCTTGGCCCTGTTGTCACTGCATTACTGTTTGCGGGGCGGGCTGGGTCTGCATTAACCGCAGAAATCGGCTTGATGAAGGCCACTGAGCAGCTTTCAAGCATGGAAATGATGGCAGTCGACCCGTTAAAGCGGGTTATTGCTCCTCGCTTTTGGGCCGGCGTGATCTCAATGCCATTGCTCGCCATGATCTTTATGGCAGTCGGCATTTGGGGAGGGCAGCTCGTTGGTGTGGATTGGAAAGGGATCGACCATGGGAGCTTCTGGTCTGCAATGCAAGCCTCTGTCGAATTAGGACAAGATATTGGTAATAGTATGATTAAAAGTTTGGTCTTTGCTTTTACTGTTACCTGGATTGCGCTGTTTAATGGATACGATGCAATCCCTACCTCTGAAGGTATTAGCCGTGCTACGACTCGAACCGTAGTGCATTCTTCGCTGGCCGTGCTTGGTCTAGACTTCGTACTAACCGCATTGATGTTTGGGAATTAATCATGCAACAGACTCGAAAAACTGAATTATGGGTTGGCAGCTTTGTTCTTGCCGGAATTTGCGCAATTCTGGTAATGATTTTTCAAGTTGCTGACGTGAAAGGTATAGGTTCTAACCATACTTACGCGCTAAAGGCTGAGTTTGATAACGTTGGTAGCCTAAAAGTTCGCTCTCCCGTTAAGGTTGGGGGCGTTGTTGTTGGCCGAGTAACTGCGATTGCTTTGGATACGGACTCCTTGCTACCCGTTGTTACGATGGCTATTAGTAGCCATTACGATCAGTTCCCAGAAACCTCAAGTGTGCAAATACTTACTTCTGGCCTCATTGGTGAACAGTATATCGGTTTAACACCGGGTTTTGTCTTCGATGATGAACAGATGCTGGTGGATGGTGACTTCATTGAAGATACTAAGTCAGCTCTGGTATTAGAGGACTTAATCGGGCAGGTGCTCTACAGCGTAGGTGGTTCAGATAAAGACTCTGAGGAATAAGGAATGTTTAAGAAGTTAGTACTTACTCTATTTTTATCAATGGTTGCTCTTTCGGCTTCGGCTGCCACGATTGATAAGACTCAACCTTACCAAATGATGAGACAGGTATCGGAGCATACCTTTGCGCGATTAAAAGCGGAGCAAGATTTAATCCAGCAGGATCCTGATCATCTTAAGGTGGTGGTTGAAGAAGAACTGATGCCGTATATCAACGAGAAGTATGCGGCGCTGAAATTGCTTGGCCAACAAGCAAAAAAAGCAAAACGTTCTGATGTTGGCGCGTTTATCAAAGCGTTTCGAGCATATCTTGTTAGTTCTTATGCGCAGGTGTTGACGCAATATACAGATCAGCAAATTGAATTTGGGCCAGAGCCAAAGCTTGATTCCAAGAAAAGGATCACCAGCATTCGTGTCGAAATTGTTGATGCGCCAAGACCGAATATCAAACTCGAATTTAAGTTGAGACGTGATAAAAAAGGTGAATGGCAAGCATTTGATATGATTGCAGAAGGTATTAGTCTGCTTTCTAGCAAACAATCCGAATGGAGCGGTAAACTTCGACAAGAAGGTGTGCTTGCGGTAGCTGATGAGCTTAATGAGCTTGCAGCCAAGCCAATTCGATTTGAGAGTAAAGGCTAATGAGTCATCCTCAATGGCAACAATCATGCGGTGAAAAAGTGTGTTTGTTAGGTGTGATTGACCGGGATAGTGTTCCCTCACTATGGCAGTTTATTCAACGTTGGCAAGCAACAGGGGCGACAATGGATATCTCCCTAGAGCATGTTGAAAGGATAGATTCTGCTGGAATGGTGATGTTAATCCACCTAATAGAGCATGCAAAAAAACAAAACTGTCATATAATGCTGAGCTTCGTTCCGGAGCAACTGAATACCTTAATTCAGTTAAGCAATATTAAAGAGTTTTTAGCCGGACACATTCAAAGTATTTAACAGGGGTGAATTGTGGATAGCGCACAAGTACAGCAGATATTAGAAGAGTCACTAAAACTAGAAGAAATACACGTAAAAGGCGAAGGAAGCCATTACGAAGTAGTGGCTGTTGATGCTAGTTTCGATGGAATGAGCCGCGTTAAAAAGCAACAGCTTATCTATGCACCTCTGATGGAATATATCCAAAGAAATGACATCCATGCGGTTTCTATCAAAGCTTACACTCCAGAAGAGTGGGCTCGTGATAAGAAATTGATGTCGCTGTAAGGTTTTATAATGGAAAAATTTCGAGTAATTGGGTCAGATAAACCACTAACAGGTGAAGTGACCATTTCTGGTGCTAAAAACGCCGCACTACCAATTTTATTCGCGTCTATCTTGGCTGAAGAGCCTGTTGAAGTGGCTAATGTGCCACACCTTCGTGATATTGATACCACGATGGAGCTACTCAAGCGTCTTGGAGCTAAGGTTGAGCGTAATGGCTCAGTCCATGTTGACCCAAGCAACATCACTGAGTATTGCGCACCTTACGATTTAGTCAAAACCATGCGCGCATCCATTTGGGCACTAGGACCATTGGTTGCTCGTTTTGGCAAAGGACAAGTTTCACTTCCTGGCGGTTGTGCTATTGGTGCTCGTCCAGTTGACCTGCATATTTATGGTCTAGAGCAGTTGGGTGCGACGATCACGCTTGAAGATGGTTATGTAAAAGCGAGTGTTGACGGGCGTTTGAAAGGCGCTCATGTGGTGATGGATAAAGTCAGTGTTGGTGCAACCATTACGGTCATGTGCGCAGCAACACTTGCTGAAGGTACGACGACACTAGATAACGCAGCGCGTGAACCGGAAATCGTAGATACTGCTGATTTTCTTAATAAACTAGGCGCAAAGATCTCTGGTGCTGGTACAGATACCATCACTATTGAAGGTGTTGAGCGTCTTGGTGGTGGTAAACATTCCGTTGTTGCTGACCGTATTGAAACGGGGACTTTCCTTGTTGCAGCAGCCGTGACGGGTGGCAAAGTGGTTTGCCGTAATACCAGCGCACATTTACTTGAAGCTGCGTTAGCGAAATTAGAAGAAGCGGGTGCATTGGTTGAAACTGGTGAGGACTGGATCAGTGTTGATATGACTGGTCGTGAGCTAAAAGCGGTATCAATCCGTACCGCACCACATCCAGGCTTTCCAACTGATATGCAGGCCCAGTTCACTTTGCTCAATATGATGGCAAAGGGTGGCGGTGTGATTACTGAAACCATTTTCGAAAACCGCTTCATGCATGTTCCTGAGCTTATGCGTATGGGTGCTAAAGCTGAGATTGAAGGCAATACGGTGATTTGTGGTGATGTTGAGCAACTTAGCGGTGCTCAGGTTATGGCGACCGATCTACGCGCCTCTGCAAGTTTGGTTATTGCAGGTTGCCTTGCGCAAGGTGAGACGATTGTAGACCGTATTTACCATATCGATCGTGGCTACGATAAGATTGAAGACAAACTATCTGCGCTGGGCGCAAATATTGAGCGTTTTCGCGAGTCGAGTTAAACTGCCACCGAGAAGCTAGAGCCGAAACTCAGGTTTCGGCTTTTTTATTCGTTGTACACCATGAAGCGAAGAGTTGCTCTCTTACGTTTCATTTGTTCCCGGAGAACAAGAATGATTGCACTTTTACGTGTTATAGCAGTGATGATTTTTGCTGTTATCATGTTCATATTTGGTTGCGGCTACTGTTTGCTAAGCCCTCGCAACCCTAAGCACGTTTTTACTTTTGGTCGCCTATTTGCCAAGATGTCCCGAGTATTTGGGGTAAAGCTAGAACTGCGTATTCCTGAAGACGCTTATCGTCGTGGGCAGCATATTTATATCGCTAACCATCAAAATAACTGGGATATGTTTACCGTTTCTGCTGCCGTGACTCCTAAAGTGGTTACGGTAGGTAAAAAGAGCCTTGCTTGGCTTCCTTTATTTGGTCAATTGTACTGGCTTTCAGGGAATATCTTGATTGACCGTGCTAACCGAACTAAAGCCAAAGGCACAATTGATCAAGTTGTCGATAGCATGAAACAGAGCGATGTTTCGGTATGGATGTTCCCTGAAGGAACGCGCTCTCGTGGCCGTGGTTTACTGCCGTTTAAAACTGGTGCCTTCCATGCCGCGATTGGCGCTCAAGTTCCGGTGATCCCAATCGTATGTAGCTCGACAGACGGTATTAAGCTAAATCGCTGGAACAATGGCCACGTGATTGTAGAAATGCTGCCACCAGTGAGTACGGAAGGGTATAAGAAAGAAAACATCCGTGAACTTGCCAATACCTGTCGTGAGCAGATGAAAGGTAAGTTAGAACAACTTGATGAAGAAGTGGCAATGCTAAATCAGCGTAAAGACGCTAAAGCCTAATTCAGGTTGAACTTTGTATGGAGCCTCAGTCGTATCGACTGGGGCTTTTTTGTACCTGTAGTGTGTTGCTAGTGGGCTAAAGGAGTTAGGGAGGGGGATATGGATAATGAATGCTGACATGCATTCTCGGCTTCTTAACGGGAGATATTGGATTAATTTAGCTTCTTCTAAAAGTCGCTCCTCGGTGTAACTCTCGTGGGCGACTAGCCTAGCTATTGAAGTAATAGATACGAAAAAGCCTCATCAAATGATGAGGCTTTCTCTAAAGTGGCTCCCCCTGCGGGACTCGAACCTGCGACATACGGATTAACAGTCCGCCGTTCTACCAACTGAA
>NZ_JBNJOI010000027.1:0-28677 GCF_050113675.1 Vibrio sp. TRT 21S02 | reverse complement strand
CGTCCGCTCCGCCACTTATTTAGAAACCCAGTCTTCGGACTGGGTTTTGTCGTTTTAGGCGTATCGATTTATCTTTTTAGGGAATGATGCGTCTTGAGCGTAAGCGTCCTGCTCTCTTCCTCTATTTCTTCCACTACTTTGCAAAGCCTTGTATTAAGGTGATTATCTTTAGGGCCCTTCAATACAATACCAATCAAGAACTCAGCTATTTCATTGAGTGTCTTTGTCCCAAAAAACGTTTGTCGTTTCATGTAGCTTTTCTTTCTTTTTGATAGAGAGATGAATCTTTGTATGTCGATTTTGCTTAAACCTTATTTGTTTTAGTAAGGCTTTTGCTGTAGAGCGATAGATAAGCTTCTAACTAGTCGTCATTGCCTCGTAGCCTTTCTAAGTTTTTGCAAGCGCGTTTGGGGGCGCTATTTAACCTATTGAGGTCAATGTTCATTGAACTGAAGCGGTATTCGCTATTGAGCAAAATTGATAGTGATGGCTGTTTTCTATTTGGTTGCCTGAAATTTTTATATGCATCAGTTCATACACTATGAATGAGGATTGGATAAGCCTTCGGAATAGTCAGGTGGTGTTTTTAGTCCATAATACAAAGCTTGTACTCCCTTCACTCTAACTGTGAAGGGAGGCTCGATTTCAGTGGCTGGCGAGAGGTTTTTTGGAGGAGATATAACTATCTGGAAGCCAGTACTATCAAAGTCTTTGGGCGTAAAAAAGCCGACCTAAAGGTCGGCTATAAAGTTATTTAGACTTATGCGCTTTGCGTCAAAGTTAGTGCTTTCTTCGATACTTCATGCGCTGCTTTGCTAAGGTTTTGTTTTTCTAAAACGTCAGCAAGTAAGCTGTAATCAGATACGTTTGAACGAATCGATAATGCTTTTTCGAAATGCTCTTGCGCAGAAGGCCAGTTCTCATTTTGCATTTGCAGTCTGGCTAACGCACTGTGTGCTTCAGCGTTTTGCCCATCTTTATTCAGGCTTTTCTCGAGCATGGTAATTGCAGGGTGGGTATCTGGTAAGTTCATCTCGGGGATGAGGGTATAGAGGTCTGAATTAGGGTGCTTTTTCACACTTTCTTTGACCACAGTAAATGCTTCATTATCTGCTTTTCGTGCAATCAGTTGTTTTACGAAACGCTCAACCAAGATCACATTATTTTTTTGCTTGCGAGGCAAGCTATTCCAATGTGCAATCAATCCTTCGCTTCCATCTTTATTCGCAACTTCGGCGAGAAGGCCACATTGTGCCTGTGCCGCTAAGTGCTCGATCTCTTCAGCGCTGGCCAATTTGTTTTTTTCCAGCTTTGGTAGTAAATCAAGTAATGGTTGCCATAGCTTAAGCTCGATATAAACACTTCTAAGTAAGTTCAACACTACAGGATTATTTGGTGCAGTATTTTTTAGCGTAGAAAGCGTATCGAATGCTGGAGAGAACTCGCCTTGTCGAACTTGTTGCTTTGCTCGCGTTAGCTCTACAGCTAATTGAGCATTCTCTTGCTGTGCTGCCTTTTCAAGGTATTGATCACGTTTCGTTGTATCACCTTGTCCTTGAGCGGCCTCTGAAGCAACAAGGTAGCATAAAAGTGGCATATCGTGGTGATTCACCCAACGGGTTGCTTTCTTCTCTGCCTGTTTAAAGTCACCTTCTAACAATTTGATGATTGCTTCGTTGGTGTAACGACGCGAGCGTTTCACTTTACGAACGCTAAACCAGTTCCAGGTCGCTGAGCTGGCGTTGAATGCTTTTTTAATGATGTATTCCAGCAAAAACAACACAGCGAGTGCAGCAATAACAAAAATGACAAGTGTGGTGACACTCATCTCAATGGTGCTGTTTGCGATGGAAATTAGGACATAGCCCTGTTGCCCCGAATATTGAGAGCCAACAAAGAGGCCGGCGCCGAGAACAATAAAGAGAAACAGTAATCGAATCATTATTTCTCCTCCGTGATTAATGTGGTGACTTCACGGCGTAGACGTTCGGTGATCACATCGCTTAATAATTGTTGCGTTTCAAGTTTAACAGGGTACTCCACTTGAACTTTTTGTTTGCTGAGTAGCTCAAGACTCGCATTGAACTCTTTTACATTGCTGTCATCTTGATTGAAGAAAGATTTAGACCATTTATTAGCCGTGGTTAATGCCGTGGTGTAGATCTCTTGCTGTTCAACGTAAACCGATTTGATTGCTGTTTCTAGTTTCGCTTTGACGTTTTCTTTCAAATAGAAATGTTGTTGTGGCGAAAGTAACGGGATGACATTGCCATCACGCGTTCGGAATGTGATGAAGTTTTCAGAGAAGTCTTTTAACGATGTCATCAAGTTGTCTTTCCAGTCGTTAATGTCTTGAGAGACGACTTCCGCTTCTTCTTGTTGAGCTTCTGGTAATAATGCATTAGCTAGGGGCAGCTTATCTACTTGTTGCTGCATTGCACTAATACGTAGTACTAGCCCATCACGATCAATCAGTGGGATACCTTTTAACTTAACAATGTCGTTTGCCATTGCTTTACGTAGAGGAACCAAGCTTGGGTCGTTTAACGCAGCAATGCGTTGATCGGCACTTTCCATCAATTTGGTGGCACTGACAGCATCATGCTCTAAGAACAGCTTACGACCAGCAAGTTTCACAAGATAATCAGCTTCTGCTAGCAACCAATCATTTGGTCGACGACCTTTGATATCAGTAATTGCAAGTTGGAGGCTTTCGATACTTTTTTGCTGCTGAGCAATGACGGTTTCTGCACGGTGGACAATTTCAGTCGCTTTTTTAACAGCCGCTTGTTTGGTGGTATCAAGGCTTTGCTCGATAGCACTGTTCGCCTGTTGTAGGCGGCCTTCTAACGCGGTGATCTGAGCTTGATACTGGGCATCTTTTTGTTGCATGTAATAGGTTAGGCCACCACCAAAGGCAATAGATAATACAATGGCCAATACTCCAAGCTTAACACCTCGTTTGCCCTGTTTTTCTTCAAATTTTACAGGCTCTTCAGTTTTTTCTTGCTTGGGTTCTACTTTAGGCTCAGGAGAAGACGGTGCCTCTTTTTTTACTTCTTCAGCTTTATTGAGTTCAGTTGGAGAGGATTCTTGTTTCTTCTCTTTTTCCTGATGGTTTTTATTATTTTTGCTTGTCATTGCTAATCGTCCTGTTTGTTTGGCTTGAGAGCAGCCAGCAAGTCTTTATTTGAGGCTCCTTCGGTATTCACTATGGAGGTAAAACCGATATCTCGAGCCTCTTCGGCAATACGTTTACTCGGTACATAAAGCTGTAATTGAAACAGCCAATTATGAAATTCTTCAGCGACTTGTGAAACGAAATACACCAGTTGGCCACTGCTGGTAATGATCAACTGTTTGATGCCTTTCGTTTTCCAAATGGGTACCAAAAAGCGCGAGTTGAATCTGATGTTTTCTCGTTTGTATGTCTCTAGGTATTCTACCCTTGCTCCGCGCTGACAAAGTGTGTCAAAAATGAGCTCTCGACCACCATTGCCACGTAATATAAGAACTTTCTTACCTTTTACCTTGTTTAATAGTGGTAATTGCAACAGATGCTCACTATCGCTGGTTTCTGGGTAGTGTACTTTTTGCCCGCATACTTTGCTTAGATCCTGTGCAGTTTTTTGACCAACGGCAACATACTGACACTCTGGCCAGTCTTGATTAGATGAGATCAAAGTCTGAGATGAAAAGGAAACGGCATGCTGGCTAACGGCGATAATAACGTCGAATTGGCCGATTTTAGTGGGTAGAGAAGCGAGTTCACGCCCTGATGAAAACTGAATGAGGGGCTGATGGAGGCTGTTTATGCCCCCATCATTTAATTGTTGGCAGAGAGTTTGGCCTTGCTGGCCAGGTCGAGTTACCAACACGGCCATAGTGATTACTCGTGATCTTGATAAAGTTTGGCCAGGATTTCTCGCGCGCCTTTATCAAGAAGTTGATTTGCGAGAGTTACGCCCAGCTCTTCTGCTTTGCTACGAGGGCCTGAAATTTCGCCACGAACAATTTGAGAACCATCTGGTTCACCGACTAATGCGCGAAGCCAGATTTGATCGTCTTTTAGTAACGCGTAACTACCAATCGGGACTTGGCAGCCACCTTCTAAGGTCAAGTTCATCGCTCGCTCACAACGAACGCGGTCAGCCGTATCACTATCGTTTAAAGGCTCTAGCAATTTAAGTAGGCGTTTGTCATCTAAACGGCATTCGATACCAACAGCGCCTTGACCAACGGCTGGAAGAGATTGTTCTGGTTCAATAAAGCTACGGATACGATCTTCTAATTCCAACCGTTTCAAACCTGCCGCCGCTAAGATAATGGCATCATATTCGCCCGCATCGAGTTTACCTAAGCGGGTTCCCACATTACCGCGAAGCTCTTTGATTTGAAGATCTGGGCGAGACTCTTTTAGCTGACATTGGCGGCGTAAGCTGCATGTTCCCACAACTGCACCCAGAGGCAGTTCATCGATGTTTTGGTAAGTGTTAGACACAAAAGCATCGCGGGGATCTTCACGCTCACAAATGGTAACGAGTCCGAGCCCTTCTGGAAAATCAACGGGCACATCTTTCATGGAATGAACGGCAAGATCAGCACGTCCTTCTAGCATGGCGACTTCCAACTCTTTCACAAATAAGCCTTTACCACCCACTTTTGCAAGTGGCGTGTCTAAAATAATGTCGCCCTTGGTTACCATCGTCACCAGTTCTACTTCCAGTCCTGGGTGCGCAGCTTGTAGTGCATCTTTTACGTAGTGAGCTTGCCACAAAGCGAGGGGGCTTTTACGTGTTGCGATTCGGATAGGCGTAGATTGGCTCATGAGTCTCTTTACTATTTTGATGGGGAATTGAATGTGCTAATCCTACCACTGTCATGGTTAAAGTATTACTGCTAGATCACTCAGATGAAGAATAGATGGTGGGCTAGCATAAAATAGTCAAAATAGTGTGACCTGTATCTCGTTTGTAAGATGGGCTATTATTAGAAAACACGTAGAAGTACCAAACTATGGTCGCAATTATAAGAGATATGGATTCAGGCAAGACAATGTCGTTCTGATCGTACAATTCTTTACCAACTAGAATAAAAGTGTTAGATTGATCACGTTTTGCAGCTGCTTTTGCTTACTTAATGTTCGAGCAGTGAAATAGGACTTTAACCAAGGACTCTCCCTTGCAGGCTTACATTCAAACGTTAATCCGCAGATTAGATATGTTGAACCAGCAGCGAATTGATCGCGCGCTGGCGCTTATGGATTTACAAAGCCAGCGAGTTTTCCATCTTATTCCCGCTTTACTTCATTACAATCACCCTGTCATTCCTGGTTATTACGACGCACAAGTGCCGTTTGGAGTCGATGGCTTCGAACCTAACGACATTCAGCAACAGTTTATTGAAGATACTGAGCTCACCATTAGTCGTACGCTTGAAGCAACATCAACACCTGCCATTCTTGGTCTTTATACCATGGGAAGCACGTCCTCCATCGGCCAAAGCACATCAAGTGACTTAGACATTTGGGTCTGTGTTTCACCAGAGATGGACTGTAGTGAACGTGAAAGTTTGTCGAATAAGTGTTTGTTAATCACCGACTGGGCGCAAAGCCAAGGTGTTGAAGCAAACTTCTTTGTGATGGATGAAGAGCGATTCCGCACCAATCATTCCGAAGAGATGACAGGTGATAACTGTGGCTCTTCACAGCACATGCTGTTATTGGATGAGTTCTATCGCAGTGCCGTGCGTTTAGCTGGTCAGCGTTTGCTATGGCAAATTGTTCCGCCAGAAATGGAAGAGTGCTACGACGAATACGTTCGCGACCTTTGTGCAAAAGGCTACATTGACTGTTCACAGTGGATTGATTTTGGGCAACTCAACTGCATTCCTGCAGAGGAGTATTTTGGCTCTAACCTGTGGCAGCTATATAAAAGTATTGATTCGCCTTACAAGTCGGTACTTAAAGCGATTTTGCTGGAAGCGTATTCGTGGGAGTACCCAAATACACAGTTACTGAGTATTGATACAAAACGCCGATTTTTTGCCGATGAACCAGATTTATATGGCATGGACGCGTATTACTTAATGCTGGAAAAAGTCACGCGTTATCTGGAGCGAATTGGCGATAGCACGCGCCTTGATTTAGTCCGCCGCTGTTTCTACCTCAAAACGCATGAGAAACTGTCTCGTGCTCCGGACATCGGCTCAGTCGCTTGGCGACGTGAAGCACTGAGTGACATGATCCAAAAATGGCATTGGGATAACAACATACTGGCAGAGCTTGATGACCGCCGTAACTGGAAAGTCGAACAAGTAAAAGTCGTACACAACGCGCTGCTTGATGCTTTAATGCTAAGCTACCGTAACCTTATCCAGTTTGCTCGTCGCAATGACATCACCTCAGCGATCAGCCCTCAAGATATCAGCATCTTGGCGCGTAAGTTATACGCGGCTTTTGAAGTGCTTCCGGGGAAAGTGACCTTACTTAACCCACAGATATCGCCTGATTTACACGAACCAGATTTAACCTTTATTGAAGTGAAGCCCGGCCGTTCAAATCAAGCGGGGTGGTATCTCTATAAGCAGCCTTTAATTCCTCATCGCATCATTGGTCAACCGACACTTGAGCATCACGAATATTTGAGTAAGTTGGTTTCATGGGCATTTTTTAACGGCTTGATTACGGAGTCGACGCGTTTACATTCAGTCGTGCGTGATGCTCACTTAGACATCGATAAGTTTTATCAGATGGTGAGTGATTTGCGTAATACCTTCTCGTTACGTAAACGTCGCCCAACCATGCAAGCGCTCGCCAGCCCGTGTGAAATTAGCCAATTGGCGATGTTCATCAACTTTGAAAATGATCCGACGGCAGAATTGGGTGCTAAAGCTCAGAAAGTCGACTTGAAAAATGTGGATATTTTCAGCTTTGGTGCGGAGCAGAAATGCTTAGTGGGCAGTGTCGATTTAGTGTACCGAAATTCATGGCATGAAGTCCGAACCCTTCACTTTAAAGGGGAAACGGCGATGCTGGATGCACTAAAAACTGTACTTGGTAAAATGCACCAAGACGCGTTACCGCCAGATTCTGTGGATGTTTTTTGCTACAGCAAGAATATGCGTGGTGTGATGCGCAATATGGTGTATCAGCTGCTGGCTGAATGTATCGATTTACGCTTAAAACCCGTTGAACAAGAGAAGCGCCGCCGCTTTAAGGCGCTGCGTATTGGTCAGCAAATGTATGGTTTATTCTTCGAACGTCGAGGTGTTTCGGTTCAAATGTTGGAGAACTCGGTCGACTTTTACCGCAGCATTTCGACCAACAAATTGAAAGGTTCTCCTCTGCTTATGCTCGACAAAGAGCAAGATTACCAGTTGCCAGAAATTGTCGATGGGTTTGCCAGTGAAGGTCTTATTCAGTTTTTCTTTGAAGATTCAGAGCAGGGTTTCAATATCTATGTATTGGATGAGGCCAACCGCGTTGAGGTTTATCACCAGTTTAGTGGCGAGAAAGATGAGATGATCGCCAATGTGAACACTTTCTACACCTCGGTAAAAGATGAAGCCAACTTATCGTCTAAGCTGATCAACTTCAATTTGCCACAGTACTATCAAATTGTTCACCCTAAAGACAGTGACTCCTATATCGTGCCTTACCGTAACGATGGGTCTAACTATTCAAGGCCTGATAAAGCGGTGAATGGCTAAATACAAAAAAGAGCATCTAGGATGCTCTTTTTTGTATTCATTGGTCGTTAAACCCAGTCAATCTCTTCGCCGGCGTGCTTTTCACACTCTTGCTTAACCATTTCAAACAGCTCAGTGCCTGTCTTAGAGCAGGTCCATTTGTCTTCAACTAATTTGAAATGAAAGCCACCGGATTTGGATGCCAGCCAGATCTCGTGCATAGGTTCTTGGCGGTTGATGATGATTTGGCTGCGATCGTCAAACTCAAGCGTCATCACGTTCCCTACCGTTTCATAATCGATGTCCGCGCCAGAATCATCAATCGCTTCTTCGATAATTTGCATTTGAACATCTACTTGTTGATGAAATTCAGTGTCGTTCATCCAATCTATCCTATTGCTTTTCTTGAGTGTGGTGCGATTATAGGGGGCATTGGAATAATAATCACGATATCCGTTATGAAAAAACCACTCTTAGCTTTATTTCTATTATCTGTACTCGGCCTTGCTGGGTGCGGTCAAACTGGTTCACTTTACATGCCTGAAGATGCACCACAAAATGAGCAAACAGAGCGTTAAGTCAGTTAATTAAGGGAACAAAACTTTGGATTACTTCAACTATCAGGATGATGGCCAGCTGTGGGCCGAAAATGTCTCACTCAATGATCTTGCGCAGCAGTACGGTACACCGCTTTATGTTTATTCTCGTGCGACACTAGAGCGCCATTGGCATGCCTTTGATAAATCAGTAGGTGAACACCCTCATTTAGTCTGCTATGCCGTGAAAGCGAACTCTAACCTAGGTGTGCTTAATACATTAGCCCGTTTAGGTTCTGGCTTTGATATTGTGTCTGGTGGTGAGCTTGAGCGTGTTGTGGCTGCCGGTGGTGATCCTGCAAAAGTCGTGTTTTCTGGTGTGGGTAAAACGGCTGCAGAAATGAAGCGTGCGCTTGAACTTGGGATCAAATGCTTTAACGTTGAGTCTGAGCCTGAGTTGGAACGTCTGAATCAAGTCGCGGGGGAACTGGGCGTTAAAGCACCGATTTCTTTGCGTATTAACCCAGATGTGGATGCACATACGCACCCTTATATTTCGACTGGCCTTCGTGATAATAAATTTGGTATTGCTTTTGATCGCGCGCCAGCGGTTTATCAGTTTGCACAAAGCTTAGAGCATTTGAATGTTCAAGGTATTGATTGTCATATCGGTTCCCAGCTGACGGATATCGAGCCATTTATTGATGCTACGGATCGCTTGCTTGCCTTGATTGATGACTTAAAAGCACATGGGGTGAACATTAAACACCTTGATGTCGGTGGTGGTTTAGGTGTGGTTTATCGTGATGAATTACCACCACAACCTTCTGATTACGCCAAAGCATTGCTTGCCCGTTTGGAAAATCATCAAGATCTGGAACTGATTTTCGAGCCAGGCCGGGCGATCGCGGCGAATGCGGGTTTACTTCTGACTCGTGTTGAATTCCTCAAACATACTGAACATAAGAATTTCGCCATCATCGATGCGGCGATGAATGATTTGATGCGCCCGGCTTTATATCAAGCATGGCAAGATATCGTGCCTGTAAAACCAAGAGATGGTGAAGCTCAAACTTATGATTTGGTGGGGCCTATCTGTGAAACGGGTGATTTCCTAGGTAAAGATCGTAGTCTAGCGATTGAAGAAGGGGATCTGTTGGCGGTTCGCTCTGCTGGTGCGTATGGGTTTGTGATGTCCTCAAACTACAATACCCGTCCGCGAGTTGCAGAAGTCATTGTCGATGGCGATCAAGCGCATTTGGTGCGCCAGCGTGAAACGCTGAGTAGCCTGTGGGCATTAGAAAACGTATTGCCGGAGTAAGTAGTCTTTTATGCATTTCCATTTCTCTAAAATGCACGGTCTGGGTAATGACTTCATGGTCGTGGATTGCATTACTCAGAACATTTTCTTTTCACCTGAGTTGATCCGTCGTTTGGCGGATCGTCACACAGGTGTTGGCTTTGATCAGCTTTTAGTGGTTGAAGCGCCTTATGATCCTGAAACGGATTTTCATTACCGTATTTTCAACGCAGATGGTAGCGAAGTTGAGCAGTGTGGCAATGGTGCACGTTGCTTTGCGCGTTTTGTGCGAATGAAAGGGTTGACCAATCGATTCAGTATTAATGTCAGTACCAAGAAAGGGAAAATGGTCCTCAATATTGAGGAAGATGATCAAGTGACGGTGAACATGGGTGAACCGGAATTTGAACCGAGTAAGATCCCATTCAAGGCGAAGCAGACGGAAAAAACATACATCCTGCGTACTGAAGACAAAACCTTGTTTTGTGGGGCTGTGAGCATGGGCAACCCACATGTGGTGACTGTGGTGGATGATGTTGACCTTGCGGATGTGGATAACCTTGGCCCTCTGCTTGAGTCTCATGAACGTTTTCCAGAACGTGTTAATGCGGGCTTTATGCAAGTGATAAACCGCAACGAGGTGAAACTGCGCGTGTACGAACGTGGCGCCGGTGAAACCCAAGCGTGTGGTAGTGGTGCCTGTGGTGCTGTTGCTGTCGGTGTCGTTCAAGGGCTGTTGGATGAGAACGTTAAAGTCCAATTACCTGGTGGCACCTTGCGTATTAGCTGGAAAGGCCTGGGCCACCCTTTGTATATGACGGGGCCTGCAACCCATGTCTTCGATGGTCAATTGAGCTGCTAAATGACAAAGTTAACGAATAACCTACCCAAGCAAGAGATTGCGGTGGAAGCGGATGCCATGACGGCTGAAGTGGTGGCGGAATATCTGCGTGATAATCCAGACTTTTTCCTTCAGCGTCGTGATCTCGTGGATAGATTAGCCCTGCCAAATCATGAGCAGGGTGCGGTGTCGCTGGTGCATGTGCAGCTCAATCGTCAGCGTCAACGTATTGAAGAGCTGGAAGAAGAAATCACTACCTTGATGTCGCTTGCGGCCAATAATGATAGAACGTTCCACGAATTTATGGCTCTGCAAGAGCAGATCTTAAAATGTGAAACGTTGTACGAGGTGGTGCGTGCGATTGAGAGTAAAGCCATTGAGCTTGGTTTAGTCGCGCATATCAAGCTGCTTGAGTGTGATGTGAGCAAATATCATATTGCACGTGATCAGTACCAACGCTTCGCAACCAATCATTTAAATGGCAAGCCAGCTTACCTTGGGCGGATGCGTAAGGCTGATCGTGACACCTTATTCAATGCCGAGACCCAAGTCCCTGAGTTAGGTTCATACGTGGTTTTACCGCTTAGTCGTAATACGGTTCAAGGTGTTTTAGCGTTTTCAAGCGAAGATGGTGGCCATTTTCAACCTCATATGGACACCCTATTTCTGCGTCATCTCGCGTTAGTTTTTTCTCACCTGATCGCCACTCTGCCTTGGCAGCTAGAAAATAATGAGCACATCAGCACAACAACCTCTGCCTAGCAGTTTGCAAAAGCCTCTGGAGCGCTTCTACGAATATCTACGAAGCGAAAAGGGGCTGAGTTTGCATACCCAACGTAATTACAAACAGCAACTCGAAACCATGGCGACCCATTTATGCTCCTTAGGTGTGCATGATTGGAGCAAAGTGGATGCTGCTTGGGTCAGACAGCTAGCCAGCAAAGGTATGCGTGATGGGATGAAGGCCAGCAGTTTAGCGACGCGTTTGTCCTCCTTGCGTAGTTTCTTTGACTTTCTCATCCTTCGGGGCGAGCTTTCTGCCAATCCGGCGAAAGGAGTGTCGGCCCCACGTAAACAACGACCCTTGCCCAAAAACCTTGATGTTGATGAAGTCGGTCAGCTGTTAGAGGTGAATGAAGATGATCCGCTTGCCATCCGTGACCGAGCCATGATGGAGCTTATGTATGGTGCGGGGTTACGTTTGGCGGAATTAGTGAGTGTGAATGCCCGTGATATCAGTTTGTCTTCGGGTGAGTTACGCGTTGTGGGTAAAGGGGATAAAGAGCGCAAGGTGCCTTTCTCTGGCTTGGCGGAAGAGTGGGTTGGCAAGTGGCTAAAAGTACGTGGCAATTTAGCCAATGCTGATGAGCCAGCACTATTTGTCTCCAAGCTTGGTGTACGCATTTCACATCGAAATGTACAAAAACGCATGGCGGAGTGGGGACAAAAACAAGCGGTGGCTAGCCACATTAGCCCACACAAGTTACGCCACTCTTTTGCAACCCATGTGTTGGAATCGAGTAATAATCTGCGTGCGGTGCAAGAGCTTTTAGGCCATGAGAACATTTCGACTACGCAAGTTTATACCCATTTGGACTTTCAACATCTGGCTCAAGTCTATGATCAGGCACATCCGAGAGCGAAGCGCAAAGGGACGAAAAAGCAGGATGGTGAGGAATGAAATTCTATCGCTCACTGAAGCCGATTAAGGCAATGACATTTGACCTTGATGATACCTTGTATGATAACCGTCCAGTGATTCGTCAGTTAGAGAAGCAAATGCAAGCTTGGATGCACAAACAGCATCCCATCTCAGTGACGCAAAGTCCGCAGTGGTGGTTTGAATTAAAACAATCCCTTGCCAAACGCGATCCTTGGTTGCGTCATGATGTGACGTTATGGCGCCAGCGGGTGATTGAAACAGGATTGATTCAACTTGGCTACGAATCGCAGGAGGCCCGCTTTGCTGCCGATGATGCGATCACACTGGCTTTACAATGGCGCAGTGATTTTGAGGTACCACAGGAGACACATCGAGTGATGGCGCAACTGGCGCAGCGCTATCCGCTGGTGGCGATCACAAATGGCAACGTGGATGCTGAGCGGATTGGATTAGCGGGCTATTTTCTACAGGTTCTCAAAGCCGGTGATGATGGCTGCGCAAAACCACACCGTGATATGTTTGATAAAGCGTGCCAGCATTTACGCTTACCTGCCCACCACATCTTGCATGTTGGTGATCACTTACTGACCGATGTTCAAGGTGCATTGAATAATGGGTTTCAGGCATGCTGGTACAACGATCAGCCCGTGAACTTACGCACTGCTCACCGAGCACGCCAGTTACCTCACGTTGAAATCCACCAACTGGCAGACTTACTTGCATTTTAACGCGTGACCACTTTTGTCGGCGTGAAATGCATCCATATAGTGTTGTAAAAACTGCCTTAACTGAGTTGAGTGATTTTGCTCGCCAATCAGCTCAAGCAATTCACATCCCACTTCCAATGTGCATAAATGACCGGATTCTTGATTACGTCTTAAGCGATAGATTGAGTCGTGTTTCGGCGTGAAATGCACTTTTTGCAGAGCATCTAACCAAGCGCTCTTACGTAGCATTTTTTTGGCTTCCTGCCAGGTTCCATCCAGCAGAATAAACAAGTTCTCCCCTTGTTGCTCTTGAACCGGAGTGAGGACTGATTCGATAGACTGGCTTTGGTCGTCGGGGTAGAGCACATAAGCATTGTTTGCTTGAGCAATACGTTCCAGTAGTGCTTTAGGAGGCTCAGTGCGACTCCATGGATAAACCTGACAATGTGGCAAGCTGTGCGCGAGAAAACGCCCGGTATTGGTGTCTCTATGTTGCTCGTTATTGTGTGTCAGTAGAGCCAGTGATAGCTGGCTCTGGGTTTGAGGTAAGGCGTGGCAGATGCATTGATGGGTTAAACCACAAGTTGGGCAGTGAAACATTATAGCTTCACGCCTTGTTGGCGTGGCGAAATGCCGTCAGAAAATAGCTTCACTGCGCTTATTTGCTGCGGGGTTGCAACAGGCGCTACGCTTGGGTTGAGTGGATAGCTGACACCGCTGTATTGTAGGCGATGTTGCTTGGCTTGAGCGCCACCTCCACTGACATAAAAGATTAAGTCTTGCCAGCCTTCATGGTTTTGGCTTCCCAGAAACATCGGACTGTTGACTAAGGTAACACGGCTGTTAAAGCGCCATTCATCTTGATGATTTTCAAAAATCAGAAGCGTACAACCACCGGAGCCACACCAATCCAACTGTGTCAGCAGCTCTTGCTTACCATCGCCATTGAGATCGTAAGTTAACCAACGGTACTGAGTATTTTCTGGTGATGTGCGGTGTAATTTAAAGTAGCGGCGTACCGCTTGGTCGACTTTGCTGTTGTATTCCGCGCTTGATGGCACTTGTTTCGCACGGGTATCAACTTGGCTTGTGGCTTTGGCTGGGGCAGTGGTCGCTTCAGATTTGGCACGAAACAAGATCAGCCCTCCGTCAGCAATTGGATAAACCACAGAGCCGACTTTCTCTTTTTCTGCAATCAACTGATAACCATCACGGCTAAAGATACGCTCTGATAATAAACGCTGTTGCTGATGGTGCGTCATGGTGACCTGAATTTGCTCAGGATTTAGCTGCTGCCAATACCCACGCTCAACCGTATCTGGCTGGTTATCACTGTATTTGTAGGTAGTCACCGCAGTGTGATCGGCTAATAATTCTAGATTGATGCTAAAACCTAAGTTTTGAGTTGAAGCGGCGTGATATAACCCAACCCATTCCCGTGTACTGTCAAGGTTTGATACCGTCGCGCAGCCTTTGTAGCGTTTATCTTTTATGTTCAGTTGAGCTTGCCAGCCATACAAGCTGTCGCTCATGTTATCGACACAACTACGCTGAGTCAGCTCTAAATTGCCATCGGCTAATTCATAACGGCGTGAGGATTCGGTGATACGACTGGATTCCACCTTAAGTTGTTGCTTATCAGCACCAAGGGGCTGGAACATCAAACCATCTTGAGTGAAGCTTGCTGACCAAGAAGGTTCATTGCCAAATGCTTGGGTTGGATTTTCTGGTAAGGCACAGCGATCAGGATTTTCGGCACTAAGCAGATTGACCTGAGTGACGTGAATATTAGCGGTATAGTCGGAGTCAAAACCATGTTCACTCGGTGGCTTGAGATAGCCAATGACTTCACCATAAAGAGGTTGATAAGGAGAGCGAACGAGCGTCATCGCTTGGTTAAAACGATCATCGTCCAAACCTAACCAATATTGTTTGTTGCTGCCACACGGTTTAATAGCACGAACTTCATGTCCTAATACCACCTCGCCACGCATAACAAAAGTCTGAGGTTGAATAGTCTCAGGGTTATCAAGAGTGGCGTTGACCACAGGAGCACTTTCCGTAACCGGTGTTGATGTGGAACAGGCTTGCAGCGCAAGCATTGTGAGTACTGCGACTGGGCTTCTCAGTGCCTTCATGCTATATCTTCCTAATCCAGAATTATTTGGCATGCATTATGGCATATTGGCTATTTAAAACAGAACCAGACACTTTCTCTATTGACACGCTTCGCACACAAAACACCTCATGTTGGGAGGGGGTGCGCAATTATCAAGCGCGTAATATGATGCGAGACCAAGTAAAGTTGGGTGATCATGTATTGGTTTATCATTCATCTTGCAAACAGGTTGGTGTAGCTGGAATTGCCAAGGTGGTGAAGGAAGCGTATCCCGACCATTTTGCTTTTGATCCTGAAAGTGATTACTTTGACCCGAAATCTGACCGTGATAACCCACGTTGGGTGATGGTGGATATTGAATTTGTGCGTAAGCTGGACAGAGTGATCCCACTGTCGGTGCTAAAAGCGATGCCGGAACTTGAGAATATGCCGTTGGTGAAGCGCGGGAATCGTCTCTCTATTATGCCGGTAGCAGAGCATGAATGGTTGGCGATTTTAGGTAAGGAGAAGCTGCCGAGCCAGCGTTAAATAACAAGGGCAGCCTCTGCTGCCCTCGTTTTAGTTGATTATTTTAAGAGATGCTGTTGCAGATAATGCGCAACGGCGTCTTCTTCGTTACTGCCAATCACTTCATTGTTTGGCAGCGCTTCTTTAACTTTATGATGTGACGTCCCCATTACGAGGCCGCGACCTGCCATAGAGAGCATTTCTGCATCATTCATACCGTCACCAAACGCGATGCAATTTTCAAGTGTGACGCCAAGTGATTCAGCCACCGCTTTTAGTGCATCCCCTTTGGATACTTCCTTTGCCATCACCTCAAGGCACCAAGGTGTTGAAAAGGCGATGTTCAGTTTGTCACCGAACACTTCATTGAGCTTATCTTCGAACGGGACTAAGTGTTCATGCTCTTGCTTGGGATGGGTGAAAAAGACCTTCGCAATCCCATCAGTAGGTGCGTTGTTAATATCAAACAGCTTATAAGTAAAACCTGATTCTTCATGGAAAGTCCGTAGCGTCTCGTCGTCTCTGTCCAACAACCATTCTTCGTTTTGGTACATATGAACGAAGAGCTCTGGATCGTCTTTGACGATATCAATCACCGCTTGAACCAGCTCAGAGGGGACGTTTTTACTGTACATCAGTTGATCATGCTGGTCGTGTACGCGCGCACCATTGGATGTGATCATGTAAGCAGGAATACCGGCTAATTGACGAATGCCAGCAACATCAACATGGTGGCGGCCAGTGGCAAAAACAAAGGTGAAGCCTTGGTTATGTAGCTCTTTCAACGTTTGCTTTGAAAAGTCGCTCAGCTGGTGGTTTGGTGCCAGCAAGGTTCCGTCTAAATCGGATGCGACAACGTGAAAAGTATTTTGGAGAACAGGCATTGGATCTAAGACTACGGTCATATCACCCTCGTTACAGTGAGTGGTTTAGGTACTCATGAAGAGTCCTATGAGATTGAGGATGGATTTTACTGTAAATAACGAGGAAAAAAGAGGGTAAAAAAGTCAGATTGTTTTTTCCGGTTTTAATGTTGAGAGAAAAAATACAGGATTGCATCGAGTGCTTGATTCCGGTATTCGTCACGTTCAAACAAGATTTCATGTTTTGCGCCATGGATGATCTTAAAACCGCACTGGGTATTACTGTTGGCCAGTTTTTTGATGAACTTAATTTGTGCAGGGTTGGAGACGATGGTGTCCTCACTGGCTTGCAGTACCAGCAGAGGCAAGTTGATTTGTCGTGTGTGCAAGATGCACTGTTTTGCTGCCAGTATCCCTTGCCATACCCAACGGGTGCTGGGGCCGCCAATTTTTAGTTGAGGTTTTGTCTCATAGAGTGCTCGAAACCAACGATAACGGACCTCACTTTGGCTGAGTGGATTATTCTCAAATGGTTTTGGAAAGTATGCCTGATGGCCGGGAGCGTAGGTTGGTTGGCTGGATATATTGGTTAACACGACCGCTAGCGGTAGCGCGATAGGGCGCAAGTGGCTTGGCATGTTAATCCCATACATCGGGGCACTGAGTGATAATGCACGGAAGCCATGAGTTGGATAATGCTGTACATAGCGCGTGGCGATCGTCCCTCCCATCGAATGAGCTAGCAGATAACGTTTTTGGTAACGCGCTAATGGAAAGCTTTCGAGCACCGCATGCATATCATGGATATAGTCATCAAACTCGCTGACATGCCCCATTTGCTCAGGTTCAATTAAACGGTCGGATAACCCCTGTCCGCGATGATCAAACGAGTACACGTCATACCCTTGCTGAAACAAATCATAGAAAAGCTCCTGATATTTCCAGCAACATTCAATACGGCCATTAACAACCACAATGGCTTTATCATGGCTTTCTGAGGTCAATGCGGCCCAAAACAGACGTGTTTTATCGTGTGACTTAATGAAGCCTTCTTGTCGGTTTTGCCAAAGTTCAGCAGCTTGAGCATTGATAACTTGCTCAAAATGCGACTCTTGAGTATAAGAGGGAGTAATATCTTTGCTCGAATAATTCATGACTTCCAGCATTGGTATTGAATATAAGAATGAACTTAAATTATGTGGGCCTATTGGCATTAAGTCGAGGAGAAATGTGATGGATCTTCATGTTTGGTTTGCTTATGTGGTGACGGCCATTGTTTTTAGTCTTGCTCCCGGTTCAGGTACCGTCAACTCCATCAGTAATGGCTTAAGTTATGGTACTCGAAAATCATTAGCGGCGATTGTCGGGTTGCAAATTGGTTTGGCGATCCACATCATGCTGGTGGGTGCGGGGATTGGCGCTCTTGTGGCGAAATCGGCACTCGCTTTTACCATCATTAAATGGGTTGGGGCAGCGTACCTAGTTTGGTTGGGAATTCAAAAATGGCGTGATCATAGCAGCTTGTCTGCAACGGCAAGTGATAATTACTTGTCGGGTCGTACGTTGATGAAAAAAGCAATCCTGATCAACCTGACCAATCCGAAGTCGATCGTCTTTCTGGTTGCCTTATTTCCTCAGTTTATTGACCCGGCGGGCGATCAATTGGTTCAGCTGCTTATCTTAGGTATCACGACTGTCATCATCGATGCGTTTGTGATGTTGGGCTACACCTCTTTAGCATCGCAAATGGGGCGCTTTATTCGTTCAGACCGTATCATGGCCAGAATAAATAAAGTCTTCGGTTCCATGTTTGTGGGTTGTGGGGCATTATTAGCAGCTGCTAAAGCATAAAATGCTGCCGGTTAAATATGAGCTAACTGATTCTATGCACACAACTTTTGTCGCACGACAACCAATATTCAATGGCCGTCGTCACACGCTCGGTTATGAACTGTTGTTTCGTGACGGTGAAAACAATGCTTATCCCAGTCATGTTGATAGTGATCGGGCGACCTATCGCCTGATCACTGAAAATTTTCTTTCCTTAGGTGGGGCGCAGCCCGTTTCTCACTCACGTTGCTTTATCAATTTCCCTTATCGTAGTCTGGTGAATCGCCTACCACTGAGTCTCCCCAAAGAGCAGATTGTGGTAGAGATATTAGAGACCTGTCTGCCAACAAATGAGTTGTTAGAAGCCATCAAAGAGCTCAATGCTCGTGGCTATTTAATTGCACTTGATGATTTTGTGTATAGCCCAGAGTGGGAGCGGTTTTTGCCTTTCGTTCACATTGTTAAACTCGACATCATGGCGATGGGGCTAGAGGCTGCCTGTGACTTTGTGCGTGAGCGTTTAGCCAAAGGAAGCAAGCGCAAGTTTCTTGCTGAGCGGGTTGAAACTGAGCAAGAGTTTGTTGTAGCTCGCTCTGCTGGATTCACGTTATTTCAAGGATACTTTTTTAGTAAACCGGAGTTGATCAAGCAGCGCTACGTGAGCCCTGAACAATTGATTGCGTTGGAGCTGTTTCGCGAGGTGTGCCAGCCTGAAGTGGATTTCGATAAGGTCGAACGCCTGGTTGCAAAAGACATGGCGCTCTCGTATAAGCTGCTGCGTTTTGTGAATACGATGTCTGATCGTCTCGAAGTTTCCATTTCGTCATTTCGTCAGGCGCTGGTTTATTTGGGGCAAGATAAGCTGAAGATTTTTGTTTCGCTGGCTGCGGCCTCATTCATTTCAGCGAAAAAGCCAAAAGAGCTGTATAACCTTTCATTGCAACGGGCGCAGTTTTGTCAGCTGATGTCACGTCAAACCCCTTTTAATCAATATCGGGAACAGGCTTTTCTGATCGGGCTATTATCGGTATTGGACGCCTTGTTGGACATGTCACTAGAAAGCTTGGTTGAGCAACTGCCGCTCAATCAAAGCATCAAGTTAGCACTGCTGCAACGCCAAGGCCCCTATGGTGAATTGATCTCGTTAGGCGAGTGCTATGAACGCGCTGATTGGTCTGGCTTTACGCAAGCGTGTGACATGCTTGGTTTAAGCCAAGATGAGGTGATGCCTAAAATCTCAGAGGCCCAGCGCTGGAGTCAGGATATCCACTGCCTGATCTAACTTCCATCATGAAACTTTTGTGACAATGACGTCCTAAGTCTTGCGCTTCTACTTCTTACTAAGCAATATATATGCATATCCATATATGAGTATGTTTTATGTTGCCACACCATTTTTTTAAACTGCTTGCCGATGAAACACGAGTGCGTTGTTTGTTGCTCATTGTTCGTGAGCAGTGTCTTTCTGTGGGTGAGCTGACTCAAGCCCTGCAAGAAAGTCAGCCCAAAATTTCCCGTCATCTGGCTCAACTTCGCTCTAGTGGTCTGTTAGTGGATGTCCGGCAAGGGCAGTGGGTGTTCTATCGCCTTGCTAACAATTTGCCCGGATGGATGAACAAGCTGATTGAAGATCTGGTGGCATCACAATGTTTAAGAACCGAATACCTGCAAGATATTGAACGATTACATGCAATGCAGTCACGTCCAGTATGTTGTCAATAAATAATGGAAGGAATGACCATGACGATTAAAGTTGGAATTAATGGTTTTGGCCGCATTGGACGCTTGATGATGCGTGCGGCTTTTGATTGGACTGAAATGGAATTTGTGCATATCAATGATGTTGCGGGTGATTGCTCGACGCTGGCTCATTTGCTTGAGTTTGATTCGGTGCAAGGCCGCTGGCAGCATGCGGTGCACGCGGAAGGTGATGAGATGGTGATTGCACAACATCGCGTTCGTACCACGCAGGAGCGAGAAATCGATGCTGTTGATTGGTCGGGTTGTGATGTGGTGATTGAAGCAACTGGTGTTCATCGTGATATGGCTTATTTACAGCGCTACCTTGACCAAGACGTGAAGCGCGTAGTGGTCTCTGCGCCAGTAAAAGACCCGCAAGTGGCTAATATTGTGGTTGGTGTCAATGATGATATTTTTGATGCCGATAAACATCGCGTTGTGACTGCGGCTTCATGCACCACCAACTGTATTGCCCCTGTTGTGAAGGTTATTCATGAACATTTGGGGATAGAACAGGCTTCATTTACTACTATTCATGATCTCACCAATACACAAACCATCTTAGATGCGCCTCATAAGGACCTGCGTCGTGCTCGTGCATGTGGCATGAGCCTGATCCCGACAACGACTGGCAGTGCTAAAGCCATCATTGAAATTTTTCCAGAATTAGCAGGCTGCATTAATGGTCACGCGGTACGTGTGCCATTAGCCAACGCGTCACTGACCGATATCGTGTTTAACGTGAAACGCGAGACCAGTGTGGCAGAAGTGAATGCGCTACTTAAACAAGCGTCGCAAGGTGAATTAGCAGGCATTCTAGGCTTTGAAGAGCGGCCATTAGTGTCGATTGATTATCGTGGTGATCAGCGTTCTACCATTGTCGATGCGCAATCAACCATGTTGGTCGGAGAGCGCATGGTGAAAGTGTATGCGTGGTATGACAATGAAATGGGCTATGCCACACGTACGGCTGAATTAGCACGTAATGTGGGATTGGCTTAGGAGAGTAAACATGACACATCCAATCTGGCAATTGCCATTACCGCAAGGTGGTTTGGTATTGACGCCGTGTCCGGGAACCAAAGGTGAGCCGCTACAAGCGTCGTTAATGCAACTGAAAGCAAACGGGGTAACCAGTGTGGTGACCGCGCTGAGTGATGATGAGTTGATGGCCAAAGATGTTGCTCAACTTGGTGAGCAGGTTAAAGCATTGGGGATGCGATGGTATCAACTTGAAATCGAAGATGATTGCGCGCCAGACTCGGCCTTTGCAGGCAAATGGCAGGTCGTCAGCCCTGCGCTGCATCAAGCGCTTCAACGTGATGAAAAAATTGCGATGCATTGTATGGGAGGCTCTGGCCGTACGGGGTTACTCGCTGCTCATCTGCTTTTGGAACAAGGGTGGCCACTGGCACAAATCATTGAACAAGTGCAAGCCTTGCGCCCGGGGGCATTCACCAAACCTGTGCAGCGTGAATACATAGAGCGGATTGCTCTCAGTTAGCTGAAAGAGCATTTGGATCATGGTAGGCCAAATGCTCTCAAAGCCGTACAAAGGTAATATATGTTATTGGCTCATCTTGAGAAAAGCGTACGCCAGTACATGCTGGTGACTTTTAATTATTGGAACTTCACCATCACGGATGGAGCACTGCGTATGCTGGTGGTGCTCTACTTTCATGATTTGGGCTACACCACCTTACAGATAGCATCGTTATTTCTGTTTTATGAGTTTTTTGGTGTGGTTACTAACTTAGTTGGTGGCTGGCTTGGTGCGCGATTAGGATTAAATAAGACCATGAATCTGGGGCTGGCGATGCAAATCGTAGCTCTACTAATGCTCGCGGTACCAGTGACTTGGTTAACCATCCCTTGGGTGATGGTGGCACAAGCCCTCTCAGGTATAGCTAAAGATCTCAATAAAATGAGTGCGAAGAGCTCCATCAAAACATTGGTCCCTAATGAACAACAGGGCGCATTGTACAAGTGGATTGCGATTTTAACCGGCTCAAAAAATGCGTTAAAAGGACTTGGATTCTTTATTGGCGGTTTGCTGCTGTCTCTTGTTGGTTTCTCTTCTGCTGTGTTGTTGATGGCGGCTATTCTCAGCTTGGTGTTGGTTGGTAGTTTACTCTCTTTGGAGAGCAACATGGGGAAGGCGAAGAGCAAGCCTAAGTTTAGTCAGATCTTTTCTAAGTCTGCCTCCATCAACATATTGTCGGCTGCGCGTCTGTTTCTTTTTGGTGCTCGTGATGTTTGGTTTGTGGTTGCGCTACCGGTGTATTTGGGAACAACGTTTGGCTGGGACCACTTGTGGGTGGGAGGCTTTCTTGCAAGCTGGGTGATCGCTTACGGCATGGTGCAAGCCATTGCTCCTAAGATCACCGGTAAAGCACAAGGGAAAGTACCGGATGGACAAGCTGCAATGTGGTGGGCAGCGCTACTGGCGCTGGTGACAGGATTCATCGCGTATGCCGTGCAGACGGGGTGGCAGCCACAGCTCGTGATCATTGTGGGCTTACTTATTTTCGGTGCTGTCTTCGCCATTAACTCGTCACTGCATTCATATTTGATTGTGAGCTATGCGAAAGGGGATGGCGTATCGCTTGATGTTGGCTTTTATTATATGGCGAATGCTATGGGGCGGCTAGTTGGTACCATTCTATCTGGATGGGTGTTCCAGTTAGCCGGGTTATCTGCTTGTCTTTGGGTTTCCTTTGCCTTTTTAGCCTTGACGACCTTGATCTCGATAAAGCTACCAAAGCTTGCCTCATCCTCTAGCCTGTGATGATGAAAAACTCACCAAAAGCTGACTCGAATTCGTACTCGGTCAGCTTTTTTTGTTGCTATATTGAGCGGTGAACATTTTCCATTACTCCGATTGGGCATGGTGACGTGAGAGAACGAATTCGCTTTTTTGATTTATTGAGGTGTGTAGCTGCAATTGCAGTTA
Source organism: Vibrio sp. TRT 21S02 (assembly GCF_050113675.1). Lineage (NCBI taxonomy): Bacteria > Pseudomonadati > Pseudomonadota > Gammaproteobacteria > Vibrionales > Vibrionaceae > Vibrio > Vibrio sp. TRT 21S02. The sequence goes on along the minus strand of NZ_JBNJOI010000027.1, from coordinate 5,929 downwards.
TCGCGATCCATGTCTTGGCTCCTTACCGCTCAGAACTCGGAGTGATCCCATTTGGAGAATGGTTTACAGCCGTTGGGTTGAACAGCGTTATTCGGTGGGCGGTTCCAGTGTTTATTCTGATCACCGGTGCCTTAATGCTTAGTGATACGCGTCCCTTTGAATTGGGGTACTACATTAAGCGTCGTCTGGGCAAAGTGTTGCTTCCTTTCATTGTTTGGTCACTGTTTTATGCTTGGTTTTCCGGTTGGACAATCAATGGCTACGATAGTGCTATTGCCAAAGACGTACTGAGCAATGGACTTGATCACGCCACCTACTATCACCTTGGATTCTTTTATTATTTCATTCCGCTCTACTTCGTCATTCCTTTATTTCAGTGGATGGTCTGTCACTTAGATAGTGCAGCACTGTACGCTTACTTAGCCGTTTGGTTAGTGACGACCATCCTATTTTTGCTACGTATTGATGGGCCATGGAGTGCCGAATTGTGGCTCTATAGTGGTTACTTGCCGCTTGGCTATGTGTTGTATCAAAAGGTGCCACTCAATCGAGCTGTCATCGGCATTTTTACCCTACTTGGGGTCACTGCATTGCTATTGACAGCCTATATGGTGATTTCTGTTAGCGTGGCTAATGGTGAGTACAGTGTGGGTCGCTGGCTTTCCTACAAAACACTTAATGTGGTTTTTGCTGCGAGTATGATCTTTATGCTTTGCCGTTATGTGGGAGAATCACTCTCGATACGTACCAATCAAATCGTTGCTTTTATCAGTCAACATAGTCTAGGCATTTACTTGCTGCATCCCATTTTTTTATGGCTGATGAAAACCTACGCTTGGCATGATGGGCATCCGGTTTGGGTGATCCCTTTCTGGGTGATCATTAGTGGAGTGGGGGCGTTAGCTTTGAGTTGGTTGCTTTCCCGTTGGAATAAAACGCGTTGGCTCTTGCCATAGAGGGAGAGACCTTTCGCTTAAATCCATGTTCTAGCGAAAGGTCGCAGTGTTTTATCGGCGTAGGGCGAAGTGAAGAAATTTATCGCCTTGATAAGTTAACATGCCCTTATCTCCGGGATTGAGTGCATGGTAGTAGTGAATGCCGACTTGAAATTCACGCTTTGGCCCAATTTTCCCTTTTTGAACGTAAATCCAGTACTCTTGATCGTCTTGTCCTGGTTGAACCTCGTCGACCTCGATAGCCTGCTTATCTAAAATCGTGACTTCTGCGGTTTGCTCGGGGGCATCCTTCCCTTGAATATGCCGACGATAAAAGCCAACAAAAACCCATCCGGCTAAAACAGCCAGCAAAACTACAGCAGCAAAAAGCGAAATAGGCATGTCATCCTCCTGATTTAAGGCTTTATTCTAACGATTTTCTCTACCACTTACTGTGGAGCCAACACATCCTTTTTTGGGTTTTTAGTTACAAGTAATGAAAATACGATCGAGGTCACTCACCATAATTGCGTAAAAAATACGCACTTAGGTGCATTTTGTTCTATTTATTGATTCTCTTGCACAAATTTATCTTACGCCTGTCGTAAAACCTCAGCAGATATAGAAGAATGAGGAAACACACCCTAAACTTATATGCGATGGAGGGAAGCCATGTCGGATATGGAGAAAGTGGTTGCGCGCACCCGTAAAATTGAGCGGTTGCTTCGAGAGCAATATCACGCAGAGGGAACGGGGCTGCATCAATTAATTACGAGCTGTGAGGAACGGTTGCCTCACGATGTGATTGAGAAACTCAGATACATTGCGACTGTACGTAATAAGGCTGCGCACGAAGAGGAATTCGCCTTAGATGACTCTCAAGCTTTTCTTTCAGTTTGCGATGAATGCGAAAAAGAACTGACCCCTCGAAGTGGGCGCTTTATCTGGCGAGCTGCAATTATGTTGATGATGCTGATCACCTTAGCTGCTATTTTGTTTTATTACGCACATTGGGATGTACTTAGCCAGCATTTGCAATGAAATCGATAGGATAACTTAAGAAAAACACTGTTTTATAGTTTGAGCAATCATTCACCTTTGCCGCTAAAATACACTGATTTTGGTGATGCACTAGACAGAAAATAAAAAAGGGACGCGAAAGCGTCCCTTTTTTATTTTTGACTGGTAATTAGTACATCATCGGCAGCGTCATTAGGCCAACTACTACCGCGATCATTACAAGTCCTTGTTTTTGTGATGATGTAATCATAACACTGCTCCTTAAAAGTGATGTTTAACTGTATGTTTTTTAGAATAGCAGTGTTTTTGTGGTTTGATCAAGTTGTTTTCTGTCAAAGCCACAAAAAAATAACTTTGTCATGACGATAAATGCCATTTTTAGGCCGTTATTTTATGAATTTTCTTAGTGTTTTTTGTTTGGGTTATATCTGATTTTGATTTTTCTACTTATGTAACGTATTGTTTTTGTTTTGATTTTTGTGTTGTTTAATTCGTGTTCGAATTGAAAAGTTTGTATTTTGTGGTTTAGGGCCTTTCAGGGAGATCGATCTTACATTGGTCTTACTATTTGCTATAAAATAACCTCTACATGATATTAATTCTCATCAATTGCCTAGTTAAGATCGCTTGTAGAAGAGAAATTTGTTCCGCTCGAGTGTGGTGTGACGTGATAAAGAATGATGTTATTTGAGTTTTATGTTTTAACTTATTGATTTAAATTAATATTGTTGAGAATTTCTATTGGTTAACTTTCGTATTAGATGGCTGTTTTTGTGTTTTATCTGCGAAATTTACTGAACTTGAGCCAATGTGTCAGAAATGGAGACTATGTCTTAAAGGTGAATGATGAAGCAGCGTTGAGACAAGCTATGATGAGCACGATGAAGCACAATCAAGATCCAAGTTTTGTAACCGCCGACTGGACATATTGATTGTCCTCCATACACTGGCGTCGAATGAAACAAGAGGTGTCTACATGTGGAGCTGGCTTTCTGTAGCCCTAGCCGGGTTTATCAGTATTTCTGCAAGTGAAAACAATAATAAGTTTCAGGCTGCTACGTTTAAAACGCTCACGCTGTCTCTGTTGTTATTTATGCTTTTGACTCAAGCGGGGGATTTGGGTACCTCGTTAGTATGGATTGCGGGTGGGCTTATTGTTTCAATGCTTGCTGATGCCCTATACATCTTCAGGCGGAAGCAACGACTGTGTTTTGCGTTCTTTCTACTTGCGCAATTGAGTTACAGTAAATTCTTTTGGCTTCAATTATCTGGCGATATCGTTTGGTGGTTGCCTGCTATGCTACTTGGTGCGGCTGTGGTGGCGTTTTTCTTATTGCTGCCCAAAATCGATCGTTTTATTTTTCCTGTTGTCATCATGGGGATGGTCTTGATACAGCTCAATTGGGCGGCGGGTGAAGTATGGTTGTTGGAACGTACAAGCTCAGCTGCCTTAGCATTTGCAGGAACACTGACGCTAACGGCTTCTGCAGCAGTATTGGCACTCCATGACTACCGTCACTCGATTGCTCTTGGCCAGTATTTGATCTCTGGTAGCTACTTACTGGCGCATGCATTGATTACCGCTTCTCTGATTATCTAAAATCAAAGTTTTCAGTCATGCTTTTGCTATGCTTCAGCATGTGCTCGCGAAAAAAGAGGAATGATGATGTCGAATGAAATTCACGCTCACAATGTACTTAATCTATTACGTGAAACGCCAATGACTGAGTCGGAATTGCGTCAAGCGGTTGCGACTGAATTTGGTGACGATGCTCAATTCCGGACGTGCAAGCTTAGTGGTTTTGATCTTGATAAGCTGCTTATGTTCTTTGTTGAGCGACAAAAGATTGTGGCTATCGAAGGCAAATGGCATATCAACGCAGAGCGTGTTTGCAGTCACTAATGCTTTCGACATGGCCTGTTGGCTAACAATCCGCCGCTTTGATTGTTATACTGCGGCGATTGTTCGTTTGCAGGCTTACACACATGGATATTCTTTCTGCCGCGACCATGCTTTTTCTTATCATGGACCCGCTTGGTAACCTTCCGATTGTTCTATCGATACTGAAACATCTCGATCCGGCGCGCCGTCGTAAAGTCTTGATCCGAGAGCTTATATTCGCATTGCTCATTTTGATGTTATTCCTTTTTGCCGGACGAAGCATTCTCGGGTTTTTACACGTGCAGCCAGAAACATTGAGTATTTCTGGCGGGATCATTCTGTTTATTATCGCGATTAAGATGATATTTCCGAGTGCTGGCAGCATTACCGGGTTGGCCGCCGGGGACGAACCTTTCATCGTACCGATGGCGATTCCAATGATTGCAGGGCCTTCCGTTATTGCGGCTTTATTATTGTTGTCGACTCAGCATCCCGATAAATTGCTAGAGCTTTCTGGCGCTGTCATTTTAGCGTGGGGCGCGACTTTCTTTATTCTGATGTTCTATGGATTTTTCCATCGCGTGTTAGGTGAGCGAGGGCTTAAAGCCGTTGAGCGCTTGATGGGCTTATTGTTGGTGATGATTTCAACCCAGATGTTCCTAGATGGATTAAAGGGTTACTTGGCTTAAAACGTAAAACGCCACTCAATGAGTGGCGTTTTGATTATTAGGTCATGTGTTTTCGGCGAATATCGAGCAAGGCAAAAATCCCAAACGCCAATATCGACCACTTTTCCCATCGGCTCATATTAATTTTGTCACCAAAGGCTCCAACAAAGATAAGCATTTGCAAGCCATGCATAAAGAACAGAAATGCCGTTAGTATGTACAGTGCAATAGCTGCTTTACCAGGGAATGGGTAAAAGAAGTTTAAAAACAAAACAAACCAAACAAATCCTATTGCTGCTTTGGCGAGCGTAAGCAAAATTTTCATAATGACGTCCTTTCAAATAATCGGTAGCTGACTTGTCCTGCTTGTTTTTCGCGATGCAGATGCCAGTTTTCTGGAATACCTTCCAGCGTGAGTTCCTTTTCTGTCTCAATATAGATCATCGCGTCATCAGCCAACCAGCCATTTTGCTCGAGTAAGCTTATCGTTTCGCTGAGCAAGCCTTTACGAAAAGGCGGATCAATGAAGACGACATGATGAGGCGTACCTTGCTGCTGCAAAAAACTCAGCGCATCAGTGTTGTGTGCACTGAGGTTACTGGCGTTAAGTGCGTTGATGTTCTGTTGTAACTGCTTGAATGCGTCGTTATTGAGCTCAATCAACGTTACGTGTTCTGCTTGGCGAGAGGCTGCTTCAAAACCTAGGCCGCCAGAGCCTGCAAATAAATCCAGACATTTTGCTTGGGGAACATCTTGAGCGAGCCAGTTAAAGACCGTTTCTTTCACTCTATCTGTGGTTGGACGTAACCCTTCAGCATTATGAACTGGCAGTTTTCTGCCTCGCCATAAGCCGCTGATGATACGAACAAAGCCCGTGGATGGCTTTTTTTGTGATGTGTTTTGCTGGCGACGTCTTACCATAGATTTTTCGACCGTTAATTAAGTGATACTATATCCAGTCGCCCAGGAAATGAACCTGGATACAGCCCAAAATTTTATGATGACAGAGTGTATACCTAAACCCCTAGTGGATGCATTAAGCAAATTGCTTAATGCATTGCCTCAAGAGTGCAACGTGCTAGGAAAGTTTTCATAACTTTGTCATTTGTTTTTCTTGCGCATGGATAATCGCTGCACAAGAAAAATCAGCGTTAAATACAGTAAATCTAGGAAATCCCCCAGATGACGGAAAAAAAGAAGCGTGGATTACTCTCTTGGCTTGGCTTTGGAGATGACGAGCAAACCAAACAATCGGTAGATCAACAACAACCAGAACAAGAACAAACTGAAAGTGTGGAAGCACCAACGGAAGTTGTTGAATCTGTCGAAGAAGACGAGACACTGCGTGCAGAAGCAGAAGCAGAAGCAGAAGCAGAAGCAGAAGCAGAAGCAGAAGCAGAAGCAGAAGCAGAAGCAGAAGCAGA
>NZ_JBNJOI010000026.1:0-34457 GCF_050113675.1 Vibrio sp. TRT 21S02 | reverse complement strand
AGATGCTTTAGCGGATATCGCAGATGAACCAGCGGCGGTAGAGTCTGAGTCAGCGCCAGAGCCTATCGAAACAGAGCCGGCGATTGAACTGGATGATTTAGAGCTGCCGGAGTACAGCGAAGAAGATGCTTTAGCGGATATCGCAGATGAACCAGCGGCGGTAGAGTCTGAGTCAGCGCCAGAGCCTATCGAAACAGAGCAAGCGATTGAACTGGATGAGTTAGAGCTACCGGAGTACAGCGAAGAGGATGCTTTAGCAGATATCGCAGATGAAGCAGCAGAAGTAGAGTCTGAATCAGCGCCGGAGTCTATCGAAACAGAGTCGGCGATTGAACTGGATGAATTAGAGCTGCCGGAATACAGCGAAGAAGATGCTTTAGCAGATATCGCAGATGAACCAGCAGAAGCTGAGCTAGCGCCAGAGCCTGTCGAGACAGAGCAAGTATCACAAGTTGAATCGGAGCGTCTCGCGCCAACATCTGATGTGTATAACGAACAAGAGTTTAATGAGTTACTGGCAGAAAACTCTTCTTCATCAACAGACTTTAACTTTGATGCTCCAATGGATAGTCATACTGTAGATAGTGCAGGTATGGATATCGATGCAATGCTCGAAGTTGGCGGTGAAGACTGGAATGGCTTTAATTTATCGCCAGAGCAGCAAGCTCAAATTACCGATGATATTCCTGAGGATGAGCAAGGTGTTTGGGATAGTAATAATACTCCTGAACAAGCAGAGGTTGACGAAGAAAATTGGGAAGAGCAAGAAAACCTTGCTGAATTTGATCCAAAAGAGAATAACTATAGAACAATTGATGAGCTAATGGCTGAAGTGGATCAAGAAGAGCTCAAGCAAAATCTTGATGATGAAGAGTTAAACTTAGATGTTGGTTTAAATGACTTCCCAGACGTGATTGGTGATATTGATGATTTTGATGTTGACGCAAATGCTGAAGCTGCTGGAAAGTTAGACTTGGCGAAGATATACATCGAAATGAATGACAATGAAGGTGCGATCAAGCTGTTAGAGGAAGCCATCGTAGATGGCAAAGATGAGATTCGCAGAGAAGCAAAAAACCTGATAGATACAATTCGAGGTCGATGACCAAGAGTTAAATCGTAAGGGGGGCTATTGCCCCCCTTATTTTTTTACAAGAGAAGTTATATACTTCCCGCCCCATTTTCCACAGAGAAGAGTTCAATGAGAATTGCTTTATGCGTTGAATACAATGGCACAAATTATTATGGCTGGCAGCGGCAAAAAGAAGTCAAAAGTGTCCAAGAATCGCTGGAAAAAGCACTAAGTATTGTTGCTAATCATCCGGTTGAAGTTCAGTGCGCAGGGCGAACTGATGCTGGTGTGCATGGTACTGGACAAGTGGTGCATTTTGACACCACCGCAAGTCGGAAAATGGTGGCTTGGACAATGGGTGCCAATGCAAATCTTCCAAGTGATATTGCTGTTCGTTGGGCTAAACAAGTGCCGGATGAGTTTCATGCACGATTCTCAGCAACGGCTCGCCGCTATCGCTATATCATTTTCAACAGTGCCTTGAGGCCTGGTATTCTTGGTTCAGGTGTCAGTCATTATCACGGTGAACTGAATGAGAAAGCGATGCATGAAGCTGGGCAGTTCCTATTAGGTGAGAATGACTTCACGTCTTTCAGAGCGGTTCATTGCCAGTCCCGTAGCCCGTGGCGTAACATAATGCACTTAGATGTTACACGCCATGGTCAATATGTTGTGATTGATATCAAAGCGAATGCATTTGTACATCACATGGTACGTAATATCACTGGCAGTTTAATTGCTGTCGGTAGAGGTGAGCAAAAGCCAGAGTGGATTCAATGGCTGCTAGAAGTAAAAGATCGAAAGCTTGCTGGAGCTACCGCGAAAGCGGAAGGTTTGTATTTAGTTGATGTGGATTACCCGCAAGAATACTCATTACCAAGAGTACCTATCGGGCCATTATTTTTACCGGATGAACTGAACTAAACGTGTTTGATTTGTTCTAATAAATCAGACTGTTAGTGTGTGAGAGGCTAGTGCAGGAAATAGGTACAACCAGTTTTTTGTCTACACTTGGCATTTTCTATGCTTTAATCCTTTCGCGTAAATTTAGAATTTGTATCTTTCGCATTGCGCGGGAGAGTTAAGAGAAAAGGTCTTCCATGAGTTGGCTTGAAAAGATTTTAGAAAAAAGCAACATTGTTAGTTCTCGTAAAGCTTCTATTCCAGAAGGTGTTTGGACTAAATGTACTTCGTGTGAACAAGTACTTTATCATGCTGAGTTAGAGCGTAACTTAGAAGTGTGTCCTAAATGTGACCACCATATGCGAATGAAAGCTCGTCGTCGTCTAGAAACTTTCTTAGACGAAGATAATCGAGTTGAACTAGCTAATGATCTTGAACCGCAAGATAAGTTGAAGTTCCGTGACTCGAAGAAGTACAAAGATCGTATTTCTGCTGCACAGAAGAACAGTGGCGAAAAAGATGCGCTTGTTGTGATGAAAGGTGAATTATTAGGTATGCCTTTAGTCGCTTGTGCGTTTGAGTTTACTTTCATGGGTGGCTCAATGGGCTCTGTCGTCGGTGCTCGTTTTGTTCGTGCTGTTGAAGCTGCAATTGAAAATAACTGCGGATTAGTTTGTTTCTCTGCAAGTGGCGGCGCTCGTATGCAAGAAGCGCTGATGTCTTTGATGCAAATGGCAAAAACCAGTGCGGCATTAGAACGTTTGTCTGAAAAAGGCTTACCTTTCATCTCAGTGATGACGGACCCAACAATGGGTGGTGTTTCTGCGAGTCTTGCAATGCTTGGTGATGTCAACATCGGTGAGCCGAAAGCATTGATCGGTTTTGCTGGACGTCGCGTTATCGAACAAACGGTACGTGAAGATTTACCTGAAGGTTTCCAGCGCAGTGAATTCTTACTAGAGCATGGTGCGATTGATATGATTGTTGATCGTCGTGAAATGCGTCAACGTGTTGGTAGCTTAATTGCAAAACTGACCAACAACACTTCACCTTTGGTGGTTTCTGTCAATGATTCACCAAATGAAGAAGACTACACTGTACCAGAAGTGACAGAAAAAGGTTAAAGTAGACCCTAACAGATAACCACAACTTTGGTTTTAGTTAGATGAGTCAAAACCCAGTCCCTCAAGCCACATCCTCTTTAGCGGTGTGGCTTGATTATTTATCAAGCATTCATACTTCTTCAATCGATCTTGGCTTAGAGCGCGTTCAAGCGGTCGCTGAGAAAGCAAAACTTACCAAACCTGCTCAAACCGTCATTACCGTTGCTGGCACTAATGGCAAAGGTTCGACATGCGCTTTAATGGAAGCCATCTTACTCGATGCTGGCTATTCCGTTGGTGTATACAGCTCTCCCCACCTTATTCGTTACAATGAGCGTGTTCGCATTAATGGTGAAGATTTAGTTGATAAAAAGCATGTAGAAGCTTTTTCTTATATCGAGCAGCAACGCGAAGATATCTCCCTAAGTTTTTTTGAATTCGGTACATTAGCGGCATTACGTGCATTCCAAACAGAAAATGTTGATGTTGTGTTGCTTGAAGTGGGGCTTGGTGGTCGATTGGATGCGACCAATGTTGTGGACCACGATGTGTCAGTGATAACTAGTCTGGCTGTCGATCATGTTGATTGGCTAGGTGATGATATCAATGTTATTGGCTTTGAGAAGGCAGGTATTTTTCGCTCAGATAAACCAGCGATTTGTGGACAACCGAAACCGCCAGCAACCGTTGCTGCCCATGCGGATGATATTGGAGCTGATTTTTTCCAAGTTGGAATTCAGTTCGACTATAAATTGATTGACGCTGATCTATGGGAATGGCGCAGTGGTCCATACTTATTAGAAGAGTTACCTGTACCCGCGTTACCTCTCCCTAATGCAGCAACAGCATTGATGGCGTTAGGATGTGCAGGCTTAGATCTTAGTGATGTAAACATTGTAAATGGTTTAAAAAACGCAAAGCTTCCAGGTCGCATGCAAGTTATTGATACTCAGCCAACCATACTACTTGATGTTGCGCACAACCCTCACTCTGCAGAGTATTTGGTGAAGCGTATTCAATCCCAGTATCTGGACAAAACCATCCATATGGTGGTTGCAATGCTTCATGATAAAGATATTGAAGCGACATTAAAGGCTCTCTCAGATCTATCACCTACTTGGTATCCTGCTTCTTTGACGGGGCCGAGAGCGGCAAGCGCTCAAGAACTGACCAAGTTCTTACCGGCTGGCGTCTCAGAATATCAAAATCCAGTAGAAGCCTTTGAAAGCGCGATGACAAAAGTCGGCGAACAGGATGTAATAATTGTTGTAGGTTCATTCCATACTGTCGGAGAAGTGTTAGAGCACTGGCAGAACAAAGGAGATTAAATGGCAAGTAAATTTCAAAACCGTTTAGTTGGTACCATTATTTTGGTTGCGGTTGGGGTCATCGTATTGCCAGATGTATTGGATGGTAAGAAGACCCACTATAAAGAAGAGATTGCCAGCATCCCGATTAAGCCTGAACTGGATAGCGACATCGAGTCGTTTGAAGTGTTTGAGCCTGAAGATGATAGTGCAAGTTTACCTGACTCCCCAGTTGAGGTTGTGGTTGAACCCCAACCTGAGCCAAAAGAGGAGCCAGTTAAAGAGGTTAAGCCTACCGTGGTTGAGCCCAAGCCTTTACCGGTGAAGGTCAAGCCAGTTCCGGAGAAAAATGAGTATCAAGATAGCGGTTGGATTATCCAATTGATGGCTCTAAAAAATGCGGAGAATGCACAAAGTGTTGTCAAGGATCTACAAAAACGCGGCTATCAGGCTCATAGCAAAATAGAAAATGGGTTTACTCGAATAATCATTGGTCCGGATGTATCCAAGAGCAAGCTTGAGCGTCAGATTATTGAACTGGAAAAAATTACCGGTTCAAAAGGTCGATTGCTTAAATTTAAACCACTAAATCCTTAAGAAAACGTTTGCGTCAGCATTTTTTCTGTTAAAATGCGCGCCAACTTAAGATGTGAATTTTCATGAATTGGTTAGATATTGTCATTTTAAGTGTGATCGGCCTATCGGCTTTGATCAGTTTAGTCCGTGGTTTCGCTAAGGAAGCCTTGTCGTTGGTTATCTGGTTTGGTGCTTTTTTTGTCGCTAGCCAATACTACGCTAAATTAGCTGTGTATTTCTCCAACATACAAGATGACCTCATTCGAAACGGTGCGGCGATTGCAGCCTTGTTTGTTGCTACGCTAATTGTGGGAGCCATTGTAAATCACGTGATTGCCCAATTAGTTCAAAAAACAGGTCTTTCAGGAACCGATCGTGTATTAGGAATCGTATTTGGTGCCTTACGTGGTGTCCTGATTGTATCGGCTGCATTGTTTTTTATGGATGCGTTTACATCGTTTCCAGATTCAGAGTGGTGGAGAGGATCGCAATTGGTTCCAGAATTTAGTCGAATCATTGCGCCATTCTTCGAGCACTTGCAAGCAACATCTAGTTTCTTATCTGGCGCGTTATAACGCGCCAGTCATTGTCGCAAATCGAGGGTTAGGACATGTGTGGTATTGTTGGAATCGTGGGCGCAACGCCTGTAAATCAGTCTATCTATGACGCATTGACTGTCTTGCAGCATCGTGGCCAAGATGCCGCGGGTATTTGTACCATAGAAAGCAATCGTTTTCGTCTAAGAAAGGCGAACGGTCTAGTGAAGGATGTGTTTGAAGCAAAACACATGCAAAGGCTGCAAGGGAATGTCGGTATTGGTCATGTTCGTTACCCAACCGCTGGTAGTTCAAGTGCCTCTGAAGCACAGCCTTTCTACGTGAACTCTCCTTTTGGTATCAGCTTGGCTCACAACGGTAACCTGACAAATGCGGCTGAAATTCGTGAAAAACTGTTTGAGAAAGATCGCCGTCACATCAATACAACATCTGATTCTGAAGTCTTGTTGAATGTGTTAGCGCATGAAATTGATACGGTAAAAGGCAACGTGAATTCTGATGATGTGTTTCGTGCAGTGACGAATGTACATCGTACTATTCGCGGAGCGTACGCGGTAACAGCCATGATTATTGGTCATGGTATGGTTGCTTTTCGTGATCCTAATGGTATTCGCCCTCTATGCCTTGGTAAGCGTGAAGTTGCTGGACGCACGGAATATATGGTGGCTTCTGAGTCCGTTGCTTTGGATGCTGTTGGTTTTGATTTTGTCCGTGATGTTGCTCCAGGTGAAGCCATCTATGCCACTTTTGACGGTGAACTGTATACCAAGCAATGCGCTGATAATCCATCTCTCAATCCTTGTATTTTTGAATTTGTTTACTTTGCACGTCCTGATTCGTTTATCGATAAAATTTCGGTTTATAGCGCTCGTGTTGAAATGGGTAAAAAGTTAGGCGACCGCATTCGTGACGAATACGCTGATTTAGATATCGATGTTGTTATCCCAATTCCTGAAACGTCGTGCGATATTGCGCTGCAAATCGCTCAAGCGATTGATAAGCCATACCGTCAGGGTTTTGTGAAGAACCGTTATGTTGGCCGTACGTTTATCATGCCGGGTCAGCAGCAACGTAAGAAATCAGTACGTCGTAAACTCAATGCCATTCGTTCAGAGTTTAAAGATAAAAATGTTTTGCTAGTGGATGACTCTATTGTTCGCGGTACGACATCAGAACAGATTGTAGAGATGGCTCGTGACTCTGGAGCTAAGAAAGTATTTATGGTGTCAGCTGCGCCGGAAATCCGTTTCCCGAATGTGTATGGTATTGATATGCCGAGCGCGCATGAACTGATTGCTCACGGTCGAGATAACGATGCTATCTGTAAACAGATTGGTGCTGATGAGCTTATCTTCCAAACATTAGAAGATTTAGTGAGTGCAGTAGGGCAAGGGAATAGCGACATTAAGGTATTTGAAACGTCGGTATTTAGTGGTGAATATGTTACTGGTGATATCGACCAGAAGTATTTAGATTTCTTGGAGTCACTACGCGGCGATGATGCGAAAACTCAACGAGAGATCCAACAAGACCTAGCAAACCTAGAATTGCATAATGAAGGTGCATAGGCGTTGATAAAAAGGCTTCCAATTGGAAGCCTTTTTTAATGTCCTAACGTTTGAACTGACTCAGCATAAACATCATTGTTGCACTAATAACAACCGAAGGGCCTGCTGGAGTGTCAAAATGCCATGAAAGGCTGAGCCCGCACAATACAGCGAGTGCACCTATGGCTGAAGCTAATGCGGCCATTTGTTCGGGGGTTCTTGCAAAGCGTCTTGCCGTTGCTGCCGGGATAATGAGCAATGATGTCATGATCAGGGCTCCTACAAACTTCATTCCTACGGCGATAACAACACCCACCATAAGCATCAATAATAACCGCATTAAATCGACATTATGACCATCAACAGCGGCGAGCTCTTCATTGACAGTAGTTGATAGCAATGGGCGCCAGAAAGCCATTAGTACGAGGGAAACGCAGGCGACACCGGAATAGATGAATATAAGATCAGATGATGAAACAGCGAGTAAATCACCAAATAAATAGCTCATCAAATCGATACGGACATTATCGAGGAAGCTAACCGCCACCAAACCAATAGAGAGTGAGCTATGGGCGAGTATGCCTAATAAGGTGTCTGTTGCGACCAGTTTTTGTTTTTGCAACGTGACCAATAAAACGGCAAGCGCTAAACAACAGATTAATAAAGCAAGGTACAAGTTAATATCAAACAAGAACCCTAATGCTAAGCCCATTAAAGAAGCATGAGCAAGAGTGTCGCCAAAGTATGCCATTTTGCGCCAAACAACAAAGGAACCAAGTGGCCCGGCGATAAGAGCAATGCCGAGGCCGGCAAAAATAGACGGTAATAAAAACTCAATCATGATGATGGTGACCGTGGGTGTGATGAGCACAGTTTTCTGCGTCCCCAGAAACGGGTTGCCCAGATAGATCGTGATGATGGTGATCGTGTTGGTGATGATATAACGCTAAGGTTTCTTGGCGTGTGTTGCCAAATAAAGCAATGTACTTAGGGTGCTGTGTAATTGCTGCAGGAGAACCTGAGCAACAAACATGATGGTGTAGGCATATCACATCGTCAGTTTTCGCCATAACCAGATGAAGATCATGTGAAACCATAAATACACCACAATTAAATCTATGGCGAAGAGTATCAATCAGATCATAGAGATCAATTTGACCTTGAACATCCACACCTTGTGCTGGTTCATCCAAAACAAGCAGATCAGGCCTGCGAAGTAGCGCTCTAGACAGCAAGACTCGTTGGTTTTCACCACCAGAGAGTGAGTGCATATTTGCATCTAGTAAATGTTCAGCCCCAACAAGCTTAAGGGCATCAAGTAATTCCTGTTTACTGAATCGCCCCGCTAAACAAAGAAAGCGGCGCACACTGAGAGGCAGCGAGTCATTTAACTTCAGCTTTTGTGGAACATAACCAATTTTTAGTCCCTTTGATTTTTTGAGAGTGCCTGTGTATTGGGTTTGTAAGCCAAGTAATACTTTTACGAGAGTAGACTTACCTGCACCATTGGGGCCAATTAGTGTAGTGATTTCACCACGTTTAATGGTTAAGGAGACGTTTTCAAGAACCGCTCGGTCATCAAATTGGACACCGATCTGGTTCAACTCGACTAAGGTCGACATGAATGGAACTCATTTGCAATTCTGTATTGTTATAATGTAACATTCGTTCCACTTCAAAGCCATCAGAAATCATTGGGTAAATTATGAAACGTTATGTTTTTTTGCTGGTATCGCTACTGATCACTTCTGTTAGCGTACAGGCAAAAGAAATTTTGACGAGTATTAAGCCAATTCAACTTATTACTTGGGAAATCACAAAAGGTGTCAGCCAGCCAGACGTATTACTGGGTAACAACACATCGCCACATGACTATGCATTGAAGCCTTCAGATGTTAAGCGCCTTAAGAAGGCGGATTTGGTTATTTGGTTTGGTCAGGATTTAGAGCCATTTTTGACTAAGGTTTTGGAACAACAACCGACCGTACTGACTCTAAGCTCAATTAAAGGTTTGGCATTGCGTGAGTATGAAGGTGGGCATCACGAGCATGAAGGTCATCATCATGGCAGTCATGACCCCCATTTTTGGCTAGGGAAACGAACAACCCTACAAGTGGCGCTTGCGATTAGTGAAAAACTTGCACAAGTGGACCCTGACAATGCAGCTAAGTATCAAGCGAACTTTGCTGAGTTTGAGCAAAATATTAAGCAAGTTTCACTAGAGATTGAACAACGTCTTCAACCAGTTGAAGAAAAAGGTTACTACGTATTTCACGATGCATACGGATATTTTGAACAAGATTATCAGTTAAACCACTTAGGGCATTTTACCGTGAGTCCAGATCGTAAGCCTGGTGCAAAGACACTGATTCAGATCCGTAAGTCACTAGCAAATAATGATACTAAGTGTGTATTCAGTGAACCACAGTTTACGCCTGCTGTTATCAAGTCTGTTACTCGTGGGAGCAATGTAAATGTTGGCATTCTAGATCCAGTAGCCAGTGATATCACTATCCAAGACGGTGCCTACTTCCAGTTCTTAACCGATTTGTCTAAACGATTTGCTGAGTGTCTTGCTAATTAAAAAGCATCACAAGAGGGAGTTGTACACACGCTCTCTCTCATTGTGATCTCACCTTTAATTCCTCCATTCCCTACATCTAATTACTTGTTAATAAACTAGAATCTAAGATAATTCAAAAACAAAAATATTTATTTTTATTGATTGCTTAGCTGTTAGGAAATAACTGGTGTTTAGATACCTATGCTTTCTGTTGCTTGCCGTATCACTCAATGTGCAAGCAGTGGATGATTCCCCGTCCGTTTTTTACCCTTTGCCGACTCAGGCTCAGGGCAAAGTTTTTGCGGCTAAGCAACTGTTTCTTGCCAATGATGGCGGCTTGTGGATGCAAGATGTTCGTAACCAAGTCCTATTCTATGATGGACAGAATATTGCACCGAAATCAGGCTCAGTTCTCAAGTACGATCAAGAGAAGATCGCTTATCTCGACAACGCATTCTGGTCCTTTGTCGACAATGAAATATACAAAACAATCCCAAATCACGAGCGCGAGCTTGTTTTTAGCCTGATGCCGGGCATTGAAATTAAAAATATCGGTGCATCCAAACGGTATATTTGGGTTTCAGACGAAACCAATTTTTATACTTATCAGATTGATACAGGAGAATTCCATAGCTATTCGCTGATGGAGCTATATCAATATACTCAATCCAGTAAGATCAGTATTAACGATGCTCAGTTAATCCTATCAAAATGGGTTTTAGCCACCAACGCAGGCGTTTACCTCTCGGAAGGTGGGCACTTTAGTCATATCCCTAGCTCGGGTAAAACCTATGTGGAAAAACTGTATTTTTCTGATAAACGCCGTGAGCTAATCGTTGGTTCACGGGAAGGGGCGTTGATTTTTGATATACAGAATTCTGTTGAGCCCGTTGCTCATGTTGCGACATCTCATGTGTTATCCATTGCTGAAACCGATAGAGAGTATTGGATTGGTACGAAGAGAGGCTTGTTTATTTACTCGTTCATGACCGGGGAAATTTCTAGGTTAAATAGCCGTAACTTACCTGGTTATACCCTATCGGGGGGGAAAATTTACTCTTTGGTGAATGACCATGTTGGCGGAATATGGCTAGCAACAGACCGAGGAATTCGTTATGCCTCGTTGTTTGGTGACAAGTTTAAGCGATTCTCAACTCAGTTTATGGCACAGGGGATACGTAATGAGAACATGCAGGAAATTATCAAACGCTCAAAACAAGATGCGTATTGGCTAGGCTCAAATAAAGGTGTTTACAGTGTTACTTTAGATCGATCAATACGATATCAGCAGTACTATCAAGGTAAGGTTCATGAGTTAAGGGAAAGCCATGGGCAACTTTGGCTTGCTACAGACAACGGATTACGCTGTTTAGATGCTGTAACTGGCAAGAACACCAGCCATATGTTGCCTGAGATCGTGAAACAGTCCGCGGTTGAGCATGTTGACATTAGCGAAGATGGTTTGCTCTGGGGAGGAAATAGACATCAGCTTTGGAGTTTTGATTTAAACACGAAAGAGTATACCGATTATGGTAGTGACTGGCTGTTAAGTAATCAATCGAACGTTAGAATTTCTGAAATAAAAGCCTTTAACAACAATATGTTGGCAATAGGTACGGATCATGGTATCTACCTTGTTCGAGATGGCAAGGTGCGTTATATCGCTGATACTCATCGTTATGGACAAGTTGCTAGCCTAGTGGATGTCGATGGGGAGTATGTGTGGGCTGCAAGTAGCTACGGTTTGTTCCGTGTGGATCTGTTCCAAGATGTAGTTCAGAAGCTACCGCTTGCAGATGACTACGTTACTCCCAAGTGTTTGCTCAGCAATTCTGATGGTGTATGGCTGGCAACTTCATCAGGGTTGTCTCGCTATACTTCCCAAGGTTCATTAGAAGGCGAATTTGGCCCACCTTTTGGTTTGATTAACAACGAGTTCCTTACGGATATTTGCACTAATGGTGGAGATAAAGGGCAAGATCTAGTGTTTGGCTCTCGATTTGGCTTAATCAAAGTCGATTCTCCAGAGTTGTTGACCAGTTCACTTCCTGACACTCGGGTGATATTGAGTCAGGTTAAAGTGAACCGAAAGCTCATATCATTAGGCGCCTCAATCGTAGATAAACCAAGTTTTGCGTATGGTGATTCGATTGGTTTTCAGTTTGGTGTTATTCCTCAGGTCAGTAATCTAAGTCTTGAATATCGATTGAATGGTGACGATAGCTGGCGCGTGTTAGACGGCTTTCAGTTGACCGTTGACCATTTGATGCCGGGTGACTATCAATTGGCTGTGCGCCGCATCATTAATGATCGGGAACGAAGTCAGGAAAATACATTCTATTTTCAGGTGCTTGAACCTTGGTATTTTACCTCTTATGCCATCGTGACTTATGTGTTGTTGGTGGTGACGGCTTTGGCCGGGGTAGTCTATTGGCGTTCGCGTATTATGGCTCGAACCAATAAGGTCTTGAAAGCCCAAGTAGCGCTTAAAACAAATCAGTTGAGGCACCAAAGTCGTATCCTCGTATCCAATAACCATCAGCTACGAAAGCAATTACAGGTGCGTCGGATCATCTTTAGCCAAGTCGTGCAGCAACTCAAAGATAAGTTGAACAAGACAGCGAATAACCTTCAAGGTGACGAGCAACTAGAACGCCAAAAATTAGTGAGGAGCCTTTCTAGTGAGCTAGAAATGTTATTGAATGTTCATACTGACAATAAAGGAATCTCCCCGCTTTATAATTTAGGTCT
The DNA here is from genome assembly GCF_050113675.1 of Vibrio sp. TRT 21S02. Taxonomy (NCBI): domain Bacteria; kingdom Pseudomonadati; phylum Pseudomonadota; class Gammaproteobacteria; order Vibrionales; family Vibrionaceae; genus Vibrio; species Vibrio sp. TRT 21S02. Next base: position 22,078 of record NZ_JBNJOI010000026.1, on the reverse strand, counting down.
CGTTGTCTCTTCAGTGCTATCTGGCTGGGAAGAAGAGTTTACCAAGATGGGCTTGAGTGTTGAAACTGACATCGGTCAGCATTCCAATCTCTATATCGTTCTTGATTATTTTAATCTTGATGAAGTGTTTAGCATTCTCTTTGACAGTTTAATTAAGCGTAGCTACAGAAATCAGATTGTTACGATAACAATTCAAGCTGTTGATGAACGAGTACGGCTATCTATGTTGGACCAAGGCAATAAGATTGATAGTAGTGCCACAGGGCCTATTAATTGGACGGAGTTACGTACTTTGGTAGAGCAAAGTGGTGGCGAAATGAATTTACATACGTCTGATGAAAGGAACTTGATTGAGTTAAGTTGGGTATGCAGAAAAGTATTTGATGAATCGTCTGTTGTCGATGCAATTGAACCATCAGAGCAAGAGGAATCGATATCAACGGATCCTTGGATTGAAAAATTAGAGCAGTTAGTGCATCAACATTATTCCGATTCTGAGTTTGGTACTTCGCAGGCTGCGAAATTAATGTATGTCTCGGAGCGCAGTTTACAAAGGCGTTTTAAATCATCGATGTCACGAACATTTAAAGATTATCTTAATGAAGTTCGGTTAGATTACGCTTGTCGCCGTCTCCTTGCAGGAGAAAAAGTGTCTGAGGTGGCATTTGAGTGTGGTTTTAATGACCCTTCCTACTTTAGCCAACGTTTTAAGCATCGTTTCGGTGTTTCCCCTTCGCAATTTGTCGAAGCTCAAGAAAGTGATGATACCTATTTAGTTTAAGATAGGTGTCATTCATGATAATCCTTACAGTAAACACAAGCTCAACGTTCATTGGAGCATAGTAGCTTGATTAATTCCGATAAGTACCTGAATTGATTCTCTTCAAGTTGATATGAGCGAGTAGCACCTACTTGCTAGCATTTCTTTTTGTTCTATTTCGTTGAAGGTTCATCGTGTCCACTATTGTGGTTCAGAACTACAGAGCTTCTGTAATAGGTGGTCACCTGTATCCACATACGAGACGCGTCTAGATCAAGGATATGAGTTGAGCAGAACCAATTTGGGGTAAAGGCTGAAGGTTTTAAGAAAGATAATTGAAAGGTAAGAAAAAAAATATCGTGGTATAGCCGGGGGACTATACCACGGGTGTCAATGACACCTTCGCTTGCTGCCGGAGTGGTGCGGGCGCACCACCTCTGGAATTCATTTGTCGGTTAGGAGCATTTCCCTCTCGACGTGGTTAACTATACGACCCTTGACTTATTTTACTTATAAAATTAACGCCATTGTGTCATAAGAAATGCGACAAGTTATCTAACTATCTGATTAATTTAAATTATTTTTGATTATTTTATGTTTTGGTAAGGAGGTTTGTTGAATCGAAATAATGGAGCTTGAATGGTTTTAACGTTTTTTACGTATCGATTTTTAACGAAAGTGACATCTCATAATTGCAAATATTGATTTTGAACAAGACTGAGGCCTTCACCAAGGAGTATTATGTTAAGTGTGAATAAAAACATTTCTCATTACTACTACAAATACACTTATTATGAAGTTATCAGAATTACAGCAAGGTCAAGAAGCGGTGATCACTGGGTACAGTGAGCTCTCCCAAGATGTCAGAAAGAAACTTATGGTGATGGGACTATTGCCAAATACCAAAGTTAACTTGGTTCGTCGAGCTCCAATGGGTGACCCACTACAAGTTGAAGCAAGAGGTGTATCAATGGCAGTACGTAATAGTATTGCCAGTGCCATCAATGTTGAGGTGCAAGCGTAATGCAGTACAATATTTTAACTGTTGGTAACCCAAACTCTGGTAAAACAACCTTATTCAATGGTTTGACAGGTGCAAAGCAGCAAGTCGGTAACTGGGCTGGTGTCACTGTTGAAAAGAAAACGGGTCGCTATAGTCACTCTGGGGATGACTTTCTTCTTACAGACTTGCCTGGTATTTATGCGCTTGATAGTGGTAATGATGGCAACAGTATCGATGAATCCATTGCTGCTCGTGCCGTTTTAACGCACTCAGCGGATTTAATTATTAATGTTGTTGACGCAACATGCTTAGAACGCAGTCTGTACATGACGCTTCAGCTGCGCGAGCTCGGCAGACCGATGGTGGTTGTGCTGAACAAAATGGACGCCTTAAAGAGAGAGCGTCAAAACATTGATTTAAAAGCATTAGAAAAGATGCTGGGGTGTCCGGTATTTTCACTGTCTGCTAACAGTAAAGGCCAAGTGGTTCGTTTCAAAGAGAAGTTACACAAGACGTTGGTTCAAGGTGTTGCTTTAAAAGAAATGAACTTAACCTACGGCCAGGCATTTGAAGAAGCCATTGATAAAGTCGAGGGTGTTTTCGCAAACCAAGACGTATCTGCAAGGGCTCTTGCGATACGAGCGCTTGAGAATGACTTACTGGTGATCAACCCTTTACCAGAATCTGAGCGTGAGCTAATTCGTTCAAGTCAGCAGCAACTGGATCTGGATATTGATTTGCATGTCGCGGATTCTAAATACACGTTTTTACATGAAAGCTGTAAGTCAATCCGTCGCAGCGAAGGTAAGCTTAGCCGAAGCTTTACTGAAAAAGTCGATCAGTTCGTTTTAAATAAGTGGATCGGTGTTCCTTTCTTCTTCTTAGTGATGTACTTGATGTTTATGTTCTCAATTAACATCGGTAGTGCATTTATTGACTTCTTTGATATTGGTGTTGGTGCCTTATTGGTTGATGGTGGTCACTATCTTCTTGATGATCATCTCCCTGTTTGGCTCGTAACTCTTATTGCTGACGGTGTTGGCGGTGGTATTCAAACCGTTGCGACCTTTATTCCTGTCATTGCCTGCTTATATCTTTTCCTTGCGGTACTTGAAAGTTCTGGTTACATGTCCCGTGCTGCGTTTGTACTGGATAAAGTGATGCAGAAAATAGGGCTACCTGGTAAAGCGTTTGTTCCTTTAGTTCTTGGTTTTGGTTGTAACGTACCGGCTATTATGGCGACGCGTACGTTGGATCAAGAGCGCGAACGTAAACTAGCAGCGTCAATGGCACCGTTCATGTCTTGTGGTGCACGCCTTCCTGTGTATGCACTTTTTGCAGCAGCTTTCTTTCCTGAAAGTGGGCAAAATGTCGTATTTGCCTTATACCTTCTAGGGATCGCAGCAGCAGTATTTACTGGCTTAGTTCTAAAAAGTACCCTTTACCCGGGTGCAAGCGACAGCTTAGTGATGGAAATGCCAGATTACGAGTTGCCAACGATGCAAAACGTAATGATCAAAACTTGGCAGAAACTAAAGCGGTTTGTTCTTGGTGCCGGGAAAACAATCGTGGTGGTGGTTACGATTCTTAGCTTCTTGAACTCAGTGGGCACGGATGGTTCTTTTGGTAACGAAGACAGTGAAAATTCTGTGTTATCAAAGGCTGCTCAAGTCGTGACGCCAGTTTTTGAACCGATTGGTGTAGAAGCTGATAACTGGCCAGCGACGGTAGGTATTATTACGGGTATTTTCGCCAAAGAAGCTGTTGTTGGTACGTTAAACAACTTGTACACCAGCGTAGAAGGGGAAGATGCCGAGTTTGATCTGCTTGCTAGTCTTGAAGAAGCAGTAATGACAATTCCTGAAAACTTATCTGGTTTGAGTTATGGCGATCCTTTGGGTATTGAAGTCGGTGACCTAACTGATGCGAATGGTGTTGCTGAAGAACAAGAAGTCGATGCTTCTATCTTTGGAAATATTAAAGCGCACTTCGCTTCGGGTAACGCTGCATTTGCTTACTTAATCTTTATCTTGCTATACACCCCATGTGTTGCAGCGATGGGTGCGTACGTAAGAGAGTTTGGCCAGAAATATGCTCGCTTCATCGCCGTATGGACGATGGGCTTAGCGTATGGTAGTGCGGCGTTATATAACCAAATTACCCATTTTTCAGAGTCGCCTGTGAGTAGCTCGATTTGGATCGTGAGCATTATTGTGGTGAGTTTCATTATTTTCCGCATGTTGAAAGTGGCTGGCAAAAAACAACAAGTCGCTTTTGAGGCAACAACAGCATGATTTTGTCAGAGTTGAAGCAATATATCACTGATCACGGTATGGCTACGCGGGTAGAACTTGCGAAGAAATATGCGTTAAGCGAAGATGGTGTGGATGCGATGCTCGCAATATGGATTCGCAAAAATGTTATCTCGCGTACTGAAGATACGAATGCACAGCAGAAAGTAACCCGAGTACGCTACGCTCTCAACCGAAATGATGCATTGTCACTGAATGTGACTTTATAAGAACATCGTTTTTATTTGGAAAAGCCGCTCATTAGAGCGGCTTTTTTATGATTAAGCTTTGGTAAATAGTGAACTTAATGACAAGACGTTGCCAATGCGAGTCTGCAGTTGATGTTGCTCATCTGCTGTTCTGAATTCACCTTTTGTATTCCCCCATACTGGTCTAGGCCAAGCCACATCGTCTTGGAAGCGGGCGATATGGTGAATGTGAAGCTGTGGAACCATATTACCTAGAGCGCCAAGATTTAGTTTATCTGGCTGGAAGGTCGCTTCTAGAGCTTGGCTTACAGCTTGAGATTCTAACAAGAATTGTTGTTGCTCTTGCATAGGCAAATGATGCAGCTCTTTTAGATTGGCACGCTGAGGGACTAAGATGACCCAAGGCACTGCATTGTCTTTATGCAGCAGTGCTACACACAATGGGAAGTGGCCGATGATGGAAGTATCTTTTGCCAATTGAGGGTGCAGTTCAAAACTCATTATCATTTTCCATTTTTGCATTGAATGAAGTCAGTATACGCCATATAAAACAAAAGGTTGACGCTTTCACGCCAACCTTTCTGATTATCTTAAAGCTTGATGCTTAATTACATGCGCTCTAGCGTTTCGATACCTAGTAGAGATAGACCTTGCTTAATCGTCTTCGCAGTCAGTGCTGCAAGTTTCAGGCGACTCTGCTTCACTGATTCATCTTCAGTGTTAAGAATTGGGCACGCTTCGTAGAAGCTTGAGAACTGACCTGCTAGTTCGAATAGGTAGCTACACATGATGTGTGGTTGACCTTCACGAGCAACAGATTGTACCGCTTCTTCAAACTGTAGAAGTTTAGCGATTAGTGCTTTTTCTTTATCTTCAGTCACTTTGATTTCGCCTGCTAGGTTATCCATAGAGATACCCGCTTTAGCGAAGATAGAAGATACACGAGTGTAAGCGTACTGCATGTAAGGCGCTGTGTTGCCTTCGAATGCCAGCATGTTGTCCCAGTCAAACACGTAGTCTGTAGTACGGTGCTTAGAAAGGTCAGCGTACTTAACTGCAGCCATCGCTACTGTGTTCGCGATGTTGGCTTTTTCGTCTGCGTCTAGCTCTGGGTTCTTTGATTCAATCAGTTTGATTGCACGCTCTTGAGCTTCATCAAGAAGATCTGCTAAACGAACCGTACCGCCTGCACGAGTCTTAAATGGACGACCATCTTTACCTAGCATCATGCCGAATGCGTGGTGCTCTAGTGATACTTCTTCTGGCACATAACCTGCTTTACGAACGATAGTCCAAGCTTGCATGAGGTGTTGGTGCTGACGTGAGTCGATGAAGTAAAGTACGCGGTCAGCGCCTAGTGTTTCGTAACGGTACTTAGCACAAGCGATATCCGTAGTGGTGTATAGGAAACCACCATCACGTTTTTGGATGATTACACCCATCGCTTCGCCGTCTTTGTTCTTGTATTCATCTAGAAATACAACTTGCGCGCCGTCATCTTCTTGTGCCAGACCTTGCTGTTTAAGGTCAGCCACGATGCCCGGTAGCATGTCGTTGTACATGCTCTCACCCATAACGTCGTCACGCGTTAGAGAAACGTTTAGGCGATCGTAGTTGCGTTGGTTTTGTACCATAGTAACGTCAACCAGCTTCTTCCACATCTCAGCGCAGTACTCGTCACCACCTTGTAGCTTAACCACGTAGTTACGTGCTTTTACTGCAAACTCTTCGTCTTCATCGTATAGTTTTTTAGATTCACGGTAGAAGGCTTCAAGGTCAGACAGTTCCATTGAAACTTCGCCAGACTCTTTTTGTACGCGTTCTAAGTTAGCGATAAGCATGCCGAACTGAGTACCCCAGTCACCAATGTGGTTAGCACGGATTACTTTGTGACCTAAGAATTCTAGGGTGCGAACAACTGCATCACCGATGATAGTTGAACGTAGGTGACCAACGTGCATCTCTTTAGCAACGTTTGGAGCTGAGTAATCAGCAACAATTGTTTTCTGTTCTTCAGCAGCAACGCCTAAGCGTGAATCAGACAGGGCTAGCTCTGCTTGCTTAGCAAGGAACTCTTCACTTAAGAAAATATTGATAAAGCCAGGGCCTGCGATTTCTGTTTTACTCGCAATACCGTCAAGATCTAGAACATCCAATACTTTTTGTGCAAATTCGCGTGGATTCGTGCCTAATTTTTTTGCAACGCCCATCACACCATTTGCTTGGTAATCACCAAACTGTGGTTTTGCAGATTGACGAACTGCCGCAGGACTGCCTGCAGGTGCGCCAGCGGCTTCTAAAGCCTGAGATACTTTGTCGTTAATAAGTGCTTGGATATTCACACGCGCTTCCTTCAATTCTCGGGAATTGGTTGGGTATGCATTCTTAATGTTCCGCTTTGCTGTGGGTATTTACGGAATAATATCCATCTCAACGGAATGAATGCATATCTCGATCTAGTTCATAATTTGGCGCACATAATACCAACTTTATTGCTTGGCTTATAGGGAGTAATTTGGGAAATTTTCTACTTTTCCTGATGATCTTGTTAGTATTGCGGAAAAATCAACGTTTTGGATGGATTAAAATGTCACAAGCACTGTTAGATGCGGAATTAATGCCAGCTCAGATGAAAGGTAAGTTGACTGATTTTATGCATAAAATTCAAGATTTAAGCGAGATTTTGCATATTAATTTGGCAGACTTTCAAGCCGATCATATTGCGCTTCGGATCAACGATGTTGAATTGGCAAAACTGGCACATATGGAGTGGCTAAAGCAAGCAAACGAGCTGTCAAATGCTCAAATAAACGGTCGTCCAATTATTGTCATGGCTTTTAACCAACCATTAGAGACCGATTTTGGTCCGATTGAGTGCTTAGAGCTGCCTTACCCGGCTCCAGGTAAACAATACCCTGAACAGAGTTGGGAACATGTGGAGTTTGTTATCCCTTCAACGGCGTTGACTGCAGAAGCGTATTTGGAAGATATTAAGGCCCATTTCCCTAAGCTAGCTGAAAACTGGGTTAGGTTGAGTGAACAAGGGGTGAAAATAAAGCTCTCCAGCCCAAAAGGGGAAGGAGAGCGATTAAATAATCCGACGGTTGCGTTTAAGTGGCAAGGGGTGTGTATTAAGCTTCACCCACATTCACTTAAGGCAATTGTGGCATCCGAGCAAGCTTAAGTAGCTAACCGAGCTCAGTGTCTTTGGGTCGTAGTTGAAATTCCTCAATCGATCCAATCTTTAAACCAATACTGAGCTTCTCCTCATCATCATGCGCGTTGCCTTGAGTGTGCATGATGAGGCGATTTGCAGTGCGAGGCTTGAGCTGATTCACCACGAACCGGATCATGTCGCTGCGTGAGAGCGGTTTGAGTTCCTCTAACACCTTTTCACGCTGGTTAAACTCGCAGTCCTTGTTACCAATGGCGACCCAAAGGCGCTGTGCTCGTCCTCTCAGCGTGGTATCTGGTGTCGCGATTTGGTTCCATAATCCGCGTTTGCTCGAATGCCATTGGTATTCATTGAGCTCTAATAACACCATATAAAAAGCATTGAGAAATTCATCAATTGAATTGAGCAGTTCACTGGGCGCAGCATTTGGTGATTGCACATATAGAACGATCCCAGGATGTTTGTTGAGCGGCATGTTACCTGTCCCCACCATATATCCGAGTTGCTGTTTGGTGCGGATCTCATGGAAGAAAGTTGCAGACATCAAGTGATTTGCCAGTGAATAGAGGGCAATGTTTCTTGGTGATGTATCTTCACATTGATAGTAAAGCACGATCGCAGAATCTTCTTGATCACAATGAACTTCTTTTTGAAAGGTTCCATTTTCACCGAGCATGATCAACGGTCTGAGGGATTCTTGATAAGTCTGGTTTTTTACTCGTAAGGCGTCTTTTAATGTGCTGCCCAGTTGATAAGCGGCTTGTTTGTCCCAGTCTCCATAGACAAACATTTCAACATGTAATGTTGTTAGTATTTTGTCTACAAATGGTGCTAGTTCTTCAACTTCTATCCCTTCTAAAGCTTCTAGTAAGGCATGATAAGGAGGGTTGTTTGGTTGAAGAATACCTGTCATTGCATTGAAAAGTTGCGATATTGGACGATCTTGTGAAGAGTTACGCCAGTTTCTTAGCAGCTGAGTCTTTATGGTTTCGAAACGCTTAGCATTGAACTCTCGCTGAGCAAAGCGAGCCAAAATCATTTTCATTAGCTCAGGTTGTTTTTGACTAAATCCAGAAATCGTCAGTGTCACGCCGCCTTGGTGTGCATACATGTTATAACCCATGCCTGCTATTTCAGCTTGATAGGTCTCTTTTGCTAACGAATCAAGGAACATCTCAACACATAGGCGTGTCATGACGATGTTTCTTGGATTTTCGACTGCATAAGGGCTATCAATGGCAACGTAGACAACACCTTTAGGTACGCGAAATTCTGTATCTTGCATGTGCCAGAGTTTGAAGCCGGGCAGTTCTTCGATCACATGTGGCGTTGTGATCTGCTCTTCGATCGCTTTAGGTTCTAAATCGTAGCAAATGAATGGGTTTTTATCTGGGAGTGAAAATGACAGCGCACTGCGTTGCTTAAAGTGTTCAATCTGGGTAGTGGTAAAAGGCTTGACGGAATAAGGGGTGAAATACCACTTCGCTTCACGGTCGTATGTTTGCCCTTGCGCGACTAAAGTGACACGAACGTTCTCAACGCACAATTGTTCAATAAGCGAACGTAACAAGGTTTCTTGGTACTCTACCATCATGTAGTCACCATAAATGGTATGCTCTGAAGCGTAGTGCTGCATATTGACTACGAGGTGACTGACAAGATCCATCGGGCGAGTTGGCTCTTGGAATTGGAAGGCAGACTCAAGTACGGCCTGTTTCTCTAAATAGCGCCATTCATCAAAACCCTCTTTCTTGATGAGTTCAATATAAGCAAAAATTGCCTGAATAATATCGTCAGAATGCGCGATACCTTCCTCTGTTAATGCGCAACTTATAGTGAACTCTCTGTAATTGCTGCCGCTAACACCTCCTCCAGCTGAGAGAGATGTTATCCAGCCTTGATCTTTGAGTGTAAGCATCAAACTGTTTTCTCCTTCGTACCCCAATAAATGGGCGAAGTAGGAGAGAGGTTTGGTCTGATAATGCTCGTCCATACTCTCTAATGGAAATGCGAGAGTGAGTTTTCGTATTTCCTTGAGAGGTTCGACGCAAACGAAGATACCTGTCGAGTTTTCATCAGCATAGGGAACATGGAGCGATTTCCCTGCTAACTGATGATTTGGAATGGAAGCAAAGTATTTTCTTACGCTCTCTTCTTGCTCATTTAGCGGTTCAGGGCTGATAAGTGAGAGAGTCATAATATCGGCTGAATATTGGTGGTAATGAAAATCGACGATTTCATCGCGAATAGACTGCCCATCCCGATCACCTAATGTTTCGAGGTTGCCAACTGAAAACTTGGCAAAAGGATGCGCGGGATTGATGACCTCTTTGTTTACTTGGTACAAACGTCGGGCATCATCGTTTAACTTTAACTTGTATTCAGATTCAACGGCTTGGCGTTCTTTATCGAGTGCTTCTGAGTTAAATAATGGGGCGGAAAAAAACTGCGCAAATCGTTCCAGAGCATTCTCAAAGGCACTATTGCTGACATCAAAGAAAAAGCAAGTGTGTTCCGTGCCTGTCCATGCGTTATTCGACCCTCCATGTTGGCTAATAAAGCTTTGAAACTCACCAACCTTAGGGTATTTTTCCGTCCCCAAAAACAGCATGTGTTCTAGATAATGTGCCAAACCTTCACGGTCGGAGGGGTCGTCAAAGTGACCGACATTCACCGCGAGGGCAGCGGCAGATTTTTGAGCATTTGTATCTTGAATGAGTAATGCTCGTAAACCGTTACTCAACGTCAGATAGCGGTATTGATTCGTATCATTTGGGCTTAAATGCACAGCATATCTCCATGAGGGGTAATGGTGTTTAGTAACGAAACAGGTGTTGCGTCAGAGTGAGCGAAGTGGTGCTCAGTGTCTTCAAATCGCGACTTTGTAACCAACTTGTTGGTGCGGTTCTGAAAATTGCGTACGGCATCTATAGAATATAAGTATGAACCGGAAACGAGCGGCTGCAAAGCCTCTTAACAAGAAATATGAGTCGATATAAGTTTTTGGGACAATGCATTTTTATCTTCAATGCATGTTGTAAAGTATCTACTAATAATATTTTTGTTAAAACTAATTGATTTGTAGTTTCGTGGCAGTAAAAACACGAACTTCATTGTGACATCATCATATTAGTAATGACTTTGTTAAGAAAGTCCATGTCTTTAATCGTTCACTTGATATAATTATTGATAGTCAAAGTCTGTTTTACTCATTGAGTGGCTGTCATGACTTTGGGAAGTAGAATAAGAGATCTTGTGTCTCAATAAAAAATTCAAGCAGCTTGTGTGCTGCCAATGAAGAAAATGGGAATTATCCATGAAGATTTTTATTATGCGTCATGGAGAGGCGGAGCATTACGCCGCCAGTGACGCAGAGAGAGCCCTGACAGCAAGAGGTCATTCAGCCTCTGCCGCTGTTTCTCGTGCATGTGTAGAACAAGGTTTTAAGCAATTTGATAAAGTTTTAGTAAGCCCTTACTTACGCGCTCAAGAAACGTGGCAAGTCATTGCGAAACAGTTTTTAGCAAAAGATGTAGAAATTTGTGATGATATTACGCCATATGGTGAATCGGAGCAGGTCTTTGAATACGTGACAGCGTTGATTGAGCATGAGAATCTGACGTCGGTACTTCTCGTCTCTCACCTGCCTTTAGTTGGGTATCTGACTGCCGAATTTGTTCCAGAGATGGTGCCGCCGATGTTTCCCACATCAGGACTTGTTTGCATTGAGTTTGATCCTTCGACACGTCAAGGGGACATGCTTTGGAATATCCAACCATAACCTCTCCAATGGCTATAAAATGTGTATTTTTTATAGCCATTTATTTGACATAAATACTGGACTAAAAATTGCATAGATGAGCTAAGTTATTATTTTTTAATATTATTAGCGAGTCTATGAAATTTACCTTGCCGTTCGCGGATAAACTGCCTCCGATCCCACAACGTGCGATGCCAGCCATCGGTGCCCCAGTGATGGTTTTGGCAACCTTGGCCATGGTGGTATTACCGATCCCGGCCTTCTTGCTTGACCTCTTTTTCACATTCAACATAGCCCTCGCGATGGTCGTATTATTGGTGACGGTGTATACCCGTCGCCCATTAGATTTCGCTGCATTTCCGACTGTTCTTTTAATTTCTACGCTTTTACGTCTTGCACTTAACGTAGCTTCCACACGTGTTGTATTACTGTATGGTCATGAAGGCCCTGGTGCAGCTGGTAGTGTCATTGAAGCGTTCGGTAGTGTGGTAATTGGTGGCAACTACGCAGTCGGTCTGGTTGTATTCCTTATCTTGATGATCATTAACTTTATGGTCGTGACCAAAGGTGCAGGGCGTATCTCTGAAGTCAGCGCGCGTTTTACATTGGATGCATTACCGGGTAAGCAGATGGCGATTGATGCAGACCTAAACGCGGGTTTGATCGATCAAGATCAAGCGCGAACGCGTCGTCAAGAAGTGACGAAAGAGGCGGACTTCTACGGTTCGATGGATGGTGCGTCTAAGTTTGTTAAAGGTGATGCAATTGCCGGTATTTTGATCCTGTTCATTAACATCATCGGTGGTTTATCTATCGGTATGGCGCAATATGGACTAGGGTTTGGCGAAGCGATTGAGATTTATACTCTGCTAACCATCGGTGATGGTCTCGTTGCGCAAATCCCGTCGCTGTTACTTTCTATTGGCGCAGCCATCATGGTAACGCGTCAAAATGCGGATGAAGACATGGGACAACAAGTTGTGTTCCAGATGTTTGATAATCCTAAAGCATTAATGATTACTGCCGGCATTCTTGCGGTGATGGGTGTCGTACCCGGCATGCCGCATTTCGCGTTCCTTTTATTAGCTGTGTTGGCAGGCGCTGGAGCGTATTGGATCAAGCGTAAACAGAAAACGGCCGAGAATAAAGAAAACCTTCCAGCAACCGCTGAAGCTGAAGCACCAACACCGAAAGAGCTTTCATGGGATGACGTACAACCAGTCGATATCATTGGTCTGGAAGTGGGTTATCGATTGATCCCATTGGTCGACCGTGATCAAGGGGGCGAGTTACTTGAACGCGTGAAAGGGGTGCGTAAGAAACTGTCACAAGACTTTGGTTTCCTCATTCCAGCAGTACATATTCGGGATAATCTTGAACTGACACCAAACAGCTATCGAATCACTTTAATGGGGGTCGCGGTAGGTGAAGCTGAAATCAGGCCAGATCAGGAACTGGCCATCAACCCAGGCCAAGTTTACGGCATGATTGATGGTGAAGCGACGGTTGACCCAGCATTTGGTTTAGAAGCGGTATGGATCCGTGAAGAGCAGCGTGAACACGCGCAAGCGTTAGGTTATACGGTGGTCGACTCATCTACTGTGCTGGCGACTCATCTTAGCCAAATGTTGACCAATAATGCCTCCTTATTAATTGGCCATGAAGAAGTGCAGAACTTGCTGGAAATGCTGGGACGTTCAGCGCCTAAACTGGTCGAGAGTTTTGTACCAGATCAACTTTCTCTTGGCGTAGTCGTAAAAGTACTGCAAAACTTACTCAATGAAGCGGTGCCAATTCGGGACATCAGGACAATTGTTCAAACCTTGTCCGAGTATTCGAGTAAGAGTCAAGAACCCGACATCCTAACAGCGGCTGTTCGTATTTCTCTGAAACGACTAATTGTCCAAGAAATCAATGGGATAGAGCCTGAGTTGCCAGTGATTACCCTGATTCCTGAGCTGGAACAGATATTGCATCAGACAATGCAGGCGTCAGGAGGGGAGTCCGCGGGTATTGAACCAGGACTTGCTGAAAGGCTGCAGGTATCACTAAGTCAGGCGACACAAGAGCAAGAGCTCAAAGGCGAACCCGCCGTACTACTGACTTCTGGGGTATTGCGCTCCACGCTGGCTAAATTCGTGAAAAATACGATTCCATCACTACGGGTTCTTTCATACCAAGAAATCCCAGATGAGAAACAAATACGAATAGTCCAGGCCGTTGGGAACTAATTCTGTTGCAGTTTGAATAACGGATATCAATTTGAAAATTAAACGATTTTTTGCCAAAGACATGCGTACAGCTCTACTTCAAGTGAAAGAGGAACTTGGGGTAGATGCTGTGATTATGTCTAATAAAAAAGTCGCAGGTGGTGTTGAAATCGTAGCGGCGGTGGATGGAGAGTCGGGAAGTGGACAAGCGGGTAACAGCTATAGCTCTAATCCACGCCATACTCCCACTCAGGTGTCGCCTCGTCTAACTGGCTCAGCTTCTTCAAGAGAACTGGATGAAGATCGAGTCAGCCTGCAGTCTAGTGCAAACTCAGGAGGTTCAATGACCAAGAAGTTTGCCAGTATGCTTAAGCAATACAGTCACGGTAGACCTGAGACTGAAGAGCGCGCAAAGCCAGAAGATGACTCACTGACTGCGTTATTGAAAAGACAAACTGCAGCGCGTGAGCAACGTAATGGTTCAAGCAATGGAGTGCAGTTGAAAGAGGATTCTCCGTTAGCTCGCCTTATTGCAGAAGACAGAAGAGTTGAAAAGCCACAGCCTAGACTCGACCCAAGCCGATTTGAACGTGCTCGCCAACAGGAAGCCAATGTTGGAAATGAAGAGCTGGAAGAGATGCGTGAAGAAATGACCTCAATTCGGCGTTTACTGGAGCATCAGGTTTCTGGGTTGATGTGGCAAGAAGTTGAGCGACGTGAGCCGCTTCGAGCCATGTTAATTAAACGGTTGGAACGAATGGGAGTTTCATCTGAATTAGCGGATCAGTTGGCTTGTTATATTCCTGAAGATACCCCACCGACAAAGGCTTGGAAGGCGTTACTTGGATTAGTGGCTGATCAAGTACCAGTGTCTAAGCAAGATATTCTTAAACGTGGTGGTGTAGTTGCTTTGCTCGGACCGACTGGGGTTGGAAAAACAACTACGATTGCAAAACTAGCAGCGAGAGCAGCCATGGAGTATGGCTCTGACAATGTCGCGTTAGTTACAACAGATACCTACCGAATTGGCGCACATGAGCAGCTCGCCATTTACGGAAGAATTATGGGATGTCCTGTAAAAGTTGCTAAAGATTCCAACGAGTTAGCCGATGTAATATATCAATTGAGAAATCGTCGTCTAATTTTGGTTGATACAGCAGGTATGGGGCAGCGAGACGTACGCTTATCTGAGCAGTTGGATACGTTAATGCAAGAAAGTGGTGAAGTTATTCATAGCTACTTAGTGTTACCGGCAACAGCGCAACGAAAAGTGCTACAAGAAACGATCGATCACTTCAGAAGAATCCCTCTCTCTGGGTGCATCATGACGAAATTGGATGAGTCACTCAGCCTGGGTGAGTTTGTAAGTGTGGTAATTCAAAATGCTCTACCTGTTGCTTATATCGCCAATGGACAACGTGTGCCGGAAGATATAGTGATTGCGCAACCTAAATACATGGTAGCGAAAGCGAACGAATTACTGGAAAAGTCGACAGACAACGAACCTCACTACTGGACTAGCGAAGCGGAAAGGTTCTAGGCGGCGGACGATTATGACTGAAAATATGATACATGACCAAGCAAGCGGTTTACGCCGTTTAACGAAACCATCATTGACCAAAGTAATTTCTGTTACTGGTGGTAAAGGTGGTGTTGGTAAATCAAATGTGGCTTTGGGAATGGCGATCTGTATGGCTCGCCAAGGTAAAAAAGTCATGGTGTTAGACGCTGACCTAGGATTGGCGAATGTTGATGTAATGCTAGGCATTCGACCTAAGCGTAACCTTGGTCACGTACTTGCAGGTGAATGCGACCTCCAAGATGCGATTGTAGAAGGACCCTACGGAATTAGAATCATTCCAGCGACATCTGGGACCCAATCCATGACGGAGCTTACCCACGCACAGCATGTTGGCTTGATTCGTGCCTTTGGTAGCCTGGAAGAAGAAATGGATGTGCTGATCATCGATACCGCAGCAGGCATTTCTGACATGGTAGTTAGCTTTTCACGTGCCGCTCAAGATGTCGTTGTCGTTGTTTGTGATGAACCTACGTCAATTACTGATGCATATGCTTTAATTAAACTATTGAGTAAAGACCATCAGGTACAAAGGTTTAAAATTGTTGCAAATATGGTCAGAAGCTATCGTGAAGGCAGGGAATTGTTTGCAAAGTTGACTTTGGTCACAGAGCGATTCTTAAATGTGAGCCTTGAGCTGGTAGCCTGCATTCCATTAGATGATAAAGTGCGGCAAGCAGTTAAAAAACAAAAGATTGTTGTTGATGCGTTCCCGAGATCGCCAGCGTCATTAGCATTAGGTTCGTTGGCAAATAAAGCGCTCACTTGGCCAATTCCGAAAACGCCAAGTGGCCATCTCGAGTTTTTTGTAGAACGCTTACTTCATCGTTCGGAGATGTTAGAGGAACCATTTGGTGAATAAAGCGCTGACGTATGACCAGTATGCTAACCAAAATAGCCAGCGAGCATTTCTGGAGAAATACTCGGTACTGGTAAAACGCATAGCACATCATTTGCTTGGGCGTTTACCTCCGAGTGTACAGGTTGAAGACCTGATCCAAGCGGGCATGATTGGCCTTTTGGAAGCGCAAAAGAACTATGACGGTAGTAAAGGGGCGAGTTTTGAAACCTATGCAGGGATCCGGATTCGCGGGGCTATGCTTGATGATATTCGTCGTGGGGATTGGGTGCCGCGTTCTGTTCACAAACATAACCGAGAAATTAGCCAAGCCATTGCTGAACTTGAAGGTGAGTTGAATCGAGATCCAACTGATGCAGAAGTTGCAAAACACCTCAACATGAGTCTTGGTCAATATCATACTGTTTTAACGGATATCAACTGTTCTCGTTTAGTTGGAATAGAAGATCTCGGTGTGTCAGAAGATGTGATTACTCACGGTGATGACAGTGACGAAAACAACCCGTTTAGCGGAGTGGCTGATGAATTTTTCCGCAAAGCTTTAATAGAATCAATAAAATCGCTTCCAGAACGTGAAGCTTTGGTACTTTCGCTCTATTATGATGAAGAGTTAAACTTAAAAGAAATCGGCGAGGTAATTGGAGTTAGCGAATCTCGAGTTAGCCAAATACTGAGCCAATCAATGCAGCGTCTACGCACAAAGTTGAGTGCATGGACAAATAATGAATAAATCACTGACATCGAAATCAGTGGAGGCAATTTTGAATAAAAATATGAAGATCCTTATTGTTGATGATTTTTCAACAATGCGCCGTATCGTTAAAAATCTACTTCGTGATTTGGGCTTCAATAACACCCAGGAAGCAGATGATGGCCTAACTGCGTTGCCTATGCTCAAGAAAGGTGAGTTTGACTTTGTGGTAACTGACTGGAACATGCCTGGTATGCAAGGTATTGACCTTTTAAAACATATCCGTGCAGATGATGAACTGAAGCACTTACCAGTGCTGATGATCACGGCAGAAGCAAAACGCGAACAAATTATCGAAGCTGCTCAGGCTGGTGTAAACGGATACATCGTTAAGCCATTCACAGCAGCTACTCTAAAAGAAAAACTAGATAAAATTTTTGAGCGCTTATAGTCATAAAGTTGACTTAATGTTCAGCCGATAAAGGCCAATTCAGGATGATTTCATTAGAACAGGCGAAACAACTTGTTGAGCTGTTAGAAGAAGGTCAGCAAGAAGAAGCAGACCAACTCGTAAAGGGGATCTATGAAAAAGCTTCGAATCCTATGTTACAGGAGATCGGAGAGCTTACTAGAGACCTGCACGACTCTTTGACGCAGTTCCAATTAGATGAACGCATGACGGAAATAGCCAATGACGAAATCCCAGATGCAAGGGATCGCCTTCAATACGTCATTGACAAAACAGAAGTCGCAGCCAACAAAACCATGGATGCTGTCGATCGCTGTATGCCGATTGCCGACAACCTACATGAAGGCTTGCTTCAAGTACGTCCCCAGTGGAACGAATTGATGCATGGCCGTATTGAGTTAGCAGAATTTAAAGCACTGTGCCACCGCATTGACAACTTGTTAGGACAGGTTGAAGGTGACAGCTCAGAGCTTAGAGGTCAACTGACTGAAATTCTCATGGCTCAAGACTTCCAAGACTTAACCGGTCAGATCATTCGTCGAGTCATCACTCTTGTGAGTGAAGTTGAATCTCGTTTGGTCGAAATTCTGACGGCATTTGGTGCAAGTCAGTTGGAAGAAGTCGCAAATAAAAAGAATAAAGATTCAATCGACCCTGAGGGACCAATTCTGAACCCTCACGAGAGGGAAGATGCGGTTTCATCACAAGACGAAGTCGATGACTTACTCTCAAGTCTTGGGTTTTAGAGGTAACGTATGAGCTACGATTTAGACGAAGACATTCTTCAGGACTTTTTAGTTGAAGCAGGAGAAATCCTAGAGCTTCTATCTGAGCAGTTAGTGGAACTGGAGAACAACCCAGAAGATAGAGATCTTCTGAATGCAATTTTCCGTGGGTTCCACACTGTTAAAGGTGGGGCAGGTTTCCTATCTCTGACAGAACTTGTCGACACTTGCCATGGTGCAGAGAATGTGTTTGATATCTTGCGAAATGGTCAGCGTGAAGTTACGGCCAGCTTAATGGATACCATGCTCAAAGCATTAGACACCGTTAATGAACAGTTTCAAGCGGTTCAAGACCGGGACGCCCTGCCACCAGCAGAACAGTCCTTGTTGGATGAGTTACATCGTCTAAGCAAGCCTGCAACTGAAGACGAAGATGTGGCAGAACAGCCTGTTGTTGAAGAGGCTCCAGAAGTTGTTGCAGCTGAACCAGAGCCTGTGGTACAGCCTGAAGCTACGCCAGAAACGTCAGCTAGTTCTATTGATGAAATTACTCAAGATGAGTTTGAAAAGCTACTTGATGAATTGCATGGTCAAGGCGGAGCACCTGGTGCAGATGCCGCCAGCGCGCCAGTTGAGTCTAGCCCAGCAGCTGATATGGGTGGTGATATCACAGACGATGAGTTTGAAAAACTACTCGATGAGCTTCATGGTTCAGGTAAAGGCCCTGGTAAAGAATCAGCACCAACAGCCCCAACTGCAGCTCCTGCCACTCCATCACTTGCCCAATCAGCGGGCGCGGATGGCGATCTTATGACCGATGAAGAATTCGAAAAACTTCTCGATGACTTACACGGTTCAGGTAAAGGTCCTTCTATCGAAGAACTTGACGCAGCAACAAAACCTGCGACACCAAAGGCAGAGCCCGTAGCGGCAACTGCTCCAGCAGCACCAGAGCCTAAAGCAGCTCCTAAACCGGCAGAAGCCCCGGCAGCTAAACCACCTGCAAAAAAAGACGCAGCGCCACCTGCGACTCAAGCGAAAAAACCACAAGCTGAAGCGACGGTTCGTGTCGATACCTCGACTCTCGATACCATCATGAATATGGTTGGAGAATTGGTGTTAGTTCGTAACCGACTATTAAGCTTAGGTTTAAATAGTAACGACGAGGAAATGTCGAAAGCGGTGGCGAACTTAGATGTCGTTACGGCTGATCTTCAAGGCGCGGTAATGAAAACGCGCATGCAACCAATTAAGAAAGTTTTTGGTCGCTTCCCTCGAGTCGTTCGTGACTTGGCGCGTAGCCTGAATAAAGACATCACGCTTGAAATGCGAGGTGAGGATACGGATTTAGATAAGAACTTAGTTGAGGCACTAGCCGATCCTTTGATTCACTTAGTTCGTAACTCCGTGGACCATGGTATAGAAATGCCAGAAGCTCGAGTGAAAGCAGGTAAACCTAGAACGGGTAAAGTGATTCTATCTGCTGCTCAAGAAGGTGATCATATTGAATTGGCCATCGTTGATGATGGTGGTGGTATGGACCCAGATAAGTTGCGTGGCATCGCTGTCAAACGTGGCATTATGGATGAAGATGCCGCGTCACGTCTGACGGACAAAGAGTGCTTTAACCTTATCTTTATGCCTGGTTTCTCAAGTAAAGAGCAGATTTCAGATATCTCAGGCCGTGGTGTAGGGATGGACGTAGTAAAAACAGCCATCAACACGTTAAACGGTTCGATTGATATTGACTCTGAGATGGGCAAGGGCACCAAGATTACAATCAAGGTTCCGTTGACGTTAGCAATCTTACCTACATTAATGGTTGGTGTCGCAAATCACCCGTTTGCTTTGCCTCTAGCGAGTGTTAATGAAATTTTCCATTTAGATCTTAGCCGAACCAATGTTGTTGATGGTCAGTTGACGATTATCGTCCGCGAAAAATCAATTCCTTTGTTCTACTTGCAAAACTGGCTTGCACCACATCTGGGGCAAGTTGAACTGCGCAAAGGTCACGGCCATGTTGTAATTGTTCAAATTGGCAGCCAGCGTGTTGGTTTTGTTGTTGATACATTAATTGGTCAAGAAGAGGTGGTCATCAAGCCTCTTGATAACTTACTTCAAGGCACACCGGGTATGGCAGGTGCAACGATCACTAGTGATGGTCATATCGCACTCATCCTTGATGTACCAGATTTGCTTAAGCAGTATGCGGCTGCTTCTCGAATCTAAGTTGTACATAAGTTAATAAGGAAAACTATGGCAATTAGAGTATTAGTTGTTGATGATTCGAGTTTCTTCCGTCGTCGAGTGAGTGAAATTATTAACTCAGAACCTCGTTTAGAGGTGATTGATGTCGCGACGAATGGCAAAGAAGCGGTCGAAAAAGCATTAAAACTCAAACCTGATGTCATTACGATGGACATCGAAATGCCAGTCATGGACGGTATTACTGCCGTCCGTGAAATCATGGCAAAAAGTCCTACACCAATCTTAATGTTTTCATCTTTGACTCATGATGGTGCGAAAGCAACACTTGATGCACTTGATGCTGGTGCTTTGGACTTTTTACCTAAAAAGTTTGAAGACATTGCAAGAAACCGAGATGAAGCGGTTTCTTTGCTTCAACAAAGAGTAATTCAAATATCTTCGCGTCGCACAATGATGCGTCGTAATGTTGTGAGTAAACCTGTTACAAGCAGCACACCCACGCGTCCTGCGACGAAGCCTGCTGCGGGAGCCCAACCTAAGCGGCCAACTACACAAGCAGTGTCAGCTGCTGCTCGTTTCAAAGCTACAGGTAAGAAATATCAGTTAACCGCAATTGGTACATCTACTGGCGGTCCTGTTGCATTGCAAAATATTCTGACTAAGTTGCCTGCGAACTATCCTCACCCGATTGTTCTTATTCAGCATATGCCTGCGACGTTTACTTCTGCCTTTGCCAGTCGTTTGAACTCCCTATGTAAGATCCAAGTGAAAGAAGCTGAAGATGGAGATGCGTTACGTCCAGGTGTGGCTTATCTGGCTCCAGGCGGAAAACAAATGATGATTGATGGCCGAGCTGGTTCTGCAAAACTTCGCATCATCGATGGTGGAGAGCGTATGAACTATAAGCCATGTGTGGATGTGACATTTGGTAGCGCTGCAAAGATATATGCAGATAAAGTCCTCTCTATGGTGCTAACAGGTATGGGAGCTGATGGTAGAGAAGGTGCTCGTATGCTCAAAGGTGCGGGTTCGACAATATGGGCTCAAGATGAAGCGAGCTGCGTTGTTTATGGGATGCCACAAGCTGTTGCAAAAGCGGGGTTATCAACGGAAGATCTGCCGTTAGACCGTATTGCGGAACGTATGCTTGTGGAAGTCGGTTTAGCATAGAGGTTTCGCTATGATCGTATGGAGTATTGCAAATCAGAAAGGTGGCGTGGGCAAAACAACGACCACCATTACGTTGGCTGGTTTGCTGAGCAAGCAGGGTAAGCGAGTGCTGCTTGTAGATACGGATCCCCACGCCTCTCTTACAACTTACCTTGGTTATGATTCAGATAGTGTGCCTGCAAGTTTATTCGACCTGTTCCAGTTAAAAGAGTATTCCGTAGATACCGTTATGCCTCTAGTAATGCGTTCAGATATTGAAGGCATTGACTTAATACCTGCACATATGTCGTTAGCTACGCTTGATCGAGTGATGGGCAACCGCAGTGGTATGGGTTTAATTTTAAAGCGGGCGTTGTTGGCACTAAAAGGTAAGTACGATTATGTACTTATTGATTGTCCTCCAATTCTTGGTGTCATGATGGTCAATGCATTGGCTGCAAGTGACAGAATACTCATTCCTGTTCAGACCGAGTTTCTTGCAATGAAAGGATTGGAAAGAATGGTTCGCACTTTGGCTATTATGCAGAAATCGCGAAACAAATCTTTCAAGGTCACCATTGTTCCGACGATGTATGACAAACGCACAAATGCTTCGTTGCAAACGCTACAGCAACTGAAAAAGGACTATCCAAATCAAGTGTGGTCTTCTGCTGTTCCTATTGATACCAAATTCCGTGATGCGAGTTTAAAACATTTGCCAGTGTCTCACTTCGCATCTGGAAGTCGAGGTGTATTCGCGTACAAGCAATTGCTGATCTATTTAGAGAGGTTAGCAATTGATGAGTAACAATACCTTATTGTCTAGTGAACAAGCGCTTGATGACTATTTTTCTGCATTGTTAGAGGAAGAAGTCATAGAGCTTGATTTCGAAGGTATCGAAGACAACATCAATGCAGAGCCAGAGCCAGAGCCAGAGCCAGAGCCAGAGCCAGAGCCAGAGCCAGAGCCAGAGCCAGAGCCAGAGCCAG